>NZ_NRHC01000016.1 GCF_003585885.1 Psittacicella hinzii
AAATATTTAAGATCATTTCAAAAGGCAAAGTGGTTAGAGTAAAACAACAGCTCAATAGCTTTGCGCCTATTGATCAGTATTCAAATATCAAAAACAGATTTTTGTTATAATAAGATAAGACTTTTGTCTCTAATAAAGAATGCGATCTCCCTGCTAAAATCTTAAATAGATTTTAGTATCTTAATAAGGTTTCACAATGACAAATTATAATTTTAACTGCTTTAAAGCTTATGACATTCGTGGAAAAATCGGCGAAGAGTTATCTGATGATTTAGTTTATAACATTGGTAGAGCTTTAGCGGTTTACTTAAATGCAAAAACGGTAGTTGTAGGTAGCGATATTCGCTTAACTTCATCAAAATATAAAGCACTAATTAGCAAAGGCTTAACAGAAATGGGGTGCAATGTAGTTGATCTAGGTCAGACAGGCACTGAAGAAGTTTATTTTGCTACTAGCTTTTTAAATGCAGATGGTGGTGTTCAAGTAACAGCTTCTCACAATCCAAAAGATTATAATGGTCTAAAAATAGTTGGTAAAAACTCAATTCCCCTATCATTAGAAACTGGACTACGTGAAATTCAGAAGTTAATTGAAGAAAATAACTTTACTCCAGCAACAACTCCAGGAGTTGTAACTGAAGAGAATTTACGACCAAATTATGTATCTAAGCTTTTAAGCTTTGTTGATTTAGACGGTTTTAAACGTGATCGTAAGTTAAAGCTGTTATTCAACATTGGTAATGGTGCAGCTGGTGATACAGTGAAATATATCGAGGGTATCTTTAAACAACATCATGCAAATGTAGAGTTTAGTTACTTATTCCCAGAAGCTGATGGTAACTTCCCTAATGGTATTCCTAATCCATTATTAGTAGCTAATAGAAGTATTACGAGTGAAAAAGTTTTAGAAGTTGGAGCTGATATAGGTATCGCTTTTGATGGTGATTTTGATAGATGTTTCTTCTTCGATGAAAAAGGTAACTTTGTTGACGGTTATTACATTTGTGGCTTATTATCGCAAGCGTTTCTAAGTAAAAATCCAGGTTCTACAATAGTTTACGAACCACGACTAATGTGGAATACAGAGAAAGTTATCAGTGATAACGGCGGTGTAGCTGTTCTATCTAAATCAGGTCATAGCTTTATCAAGCATAAGATGCGTGAACATGAAGCTGTGTACGGTGGTGAGTTATCTGCACATCATTACTTTAAAGATTATTACTATTGTGACTCTGGAATGATTCCTTGGTTATTACTTGTGGAATTAGTGCAAAAATCATCTTTAAATCTATCTGACTTTGTTCGTCAAATGCAAGAGCAATTCCCATGCTCTGATGAGATGAACTTTAAAGTAGCAGATTCTACCGCTGCAATTGAGAGAGTAAAAGCTTTATTTGCGGATCAAGAAAAAGTAGAAACTTATATTGATGGTATGAGTTATGATTTTGGTGATTGGCGTTTTAATATCAGAACTTCAAACACCGAGCCTTTATTACGTTTAAATGTAGAGGCTAGAGCAAATAGAAGTTTAGTAGAAGAAAAAGTTACTTTAATTAGTAATGCAATCACTGCAGAAAAATAATAATTAAGAAGGTATATAGATGAAAGTTGTTATTCCTGTAGCAGGTTTAGGTACGCGTATGCTACCTGCAACTAAAGTAATTCCAAAAGAGATGTTAAATGTATTCGATCGCCCAATGATTCAATACATTGTTGACGAATGTGCAGCGGCTGGAATTAAAGAAGTGGTGTTAGTAACTCACTCTTCAAAAACAGCAATTGAAAATCACTTTGATACCCAGTTTGAACTTGAGCATACACTGGAAAAACGTGTAAAACGACAACTTCTAGATGAAGTAAGAAGTATTACACCTCCAGGTGTAACTTTAATCCATGTGCGTCAAGGTGCAGCTTTAGGTTTAGGACATGCTATCGCTTGTGCAAGACCAATTATTGGTGATGAGCCTTTTGCGGTAGTATTACCAGATGTTTTACTTGGTCACTTTACAGCGAATCAAAAAGCAGTTAACTTAGCTGAAATGATTCGTAGATTTAAAGAAACTGGTAAGTCTCAGATTCTAGTTGCTCCAGTACCTAAAGAAGAAGTTGTAAATTATGGTATTGTTCAAGTAGAAGATAATGAAGCTTTTGAAAAAGAACAGTCTGGAAAAATCTTACGTATTGTAGAAAAACCATCAGTAGAAGAAGCTCCATCAAATCTTTCAGTTGTAGGTCGTTATGTGTTCGATAAAGAAATATGGCCTTTAATTGAACGTACTCCTTTAGGCGTAGGTGGCGAAATCCAACTTTCTGATGCTATTGATATGCTAATCGAGAAAAAAGATGTTGAAGCATATTTAATGCGTGGTAGAAGTTTTGACTGTGGATCTAAAGTAGGTTATTTTGAAGCATTTGTTGAATATGCTTTACAAAATAAAGTACATGAGAAAGAAATTCGCGAAGTGATTCATAGTATTGCGCAAAGATACAACATTAAATAATACTTTTATTTAAAAGTTAAGAGTGATTACTTTTTTTAAGTAATGTAAAAATAGCTAATTTTAAGGCAGAAGAAACTAGAGGTTTAGCCTCTAGTTTCTTTGCTTAAAAATATTGAAATTTATGCTTGAATGCGTTGTTTCTTTGTGTTATAATAACCGAGTTATTTTTATTTAAGAAAATAATCTTAGAACTAAGAGTTCTATGTTTTTTATTATTAATACGTCCTACGCTTTAAATTTTAGAGATGTAAGTTAATAATAGGCTTTGTGTGCAATAAGCTAGCAAGGCTTTATTTTATGCCTTTAATTTAAAAGTAGGTTCTTTAACTAGTCTAATTTTAATCGGAGCATCATAACATGATCCAAACACAAAGTATGCTGACAGTTGCTGATAACTCAGGTGCTCGTCGCGTAATGTGTATTAAGGTTCTAGGTGGCTCACACCGTAGATATGCGGCTGTTGGTGATATCATCAAAGTTACTGTGAAAGAAGCTATTCCTCGCGGTAAAGTTAAAAAAGGTGATGTATTAAAAGCTGTGGTAGTGCGCACCAAGAAAGGCGTTCGTCGTCCAGACGGTTCAGTTGTTCGTTTTGACGGTAACGCATGTGTTATCTTAAACAACAATACAGAACAGCCAATCGGTACTCGTATTTTCGGACCAGTAACTCGTGAATTACGTTCTGAAAAATTCATGAAAATCATTTCACTAGCACCGGAAGTACTATAAGGAGAATTTGAAATGGCTAATAAAATTCGTTCAAATGACGAAGTAGTACTACTAGTAGGCAGCGAAAAAGCTGGTAAAGGTCAACGTGGTCGTGTTACTAAAGTATTACCTAACGGTAAATTAATCGTTACAGGTTTAAACTTAGTTACTAAACACGAAAGACCAAATCCTCAATTAAACATTGAAGGTGGTATTACAAGAAAAGAAGCTCCTATCGATGCTTCTAACGTTGCAATTTGGAACCCAGCTACTCAAAAAGCTGACCGTGTAGGTTTTAGATTTGAAGATGGTAAAAAAGTTCGTTACTTCAAATCTACAGGTGAAACTATTAAATAATAAAAATTAATTGGAGTTAATGATGGCGAAACTGCATGATTACTACAAAAATGAAGTGGTAAGCAAATTACAGAGCCAATTCGGATTTAAATCTGTCATGCAAGTCCCTCGAATCGAGAAGATTACCCTGAACATGGGTGTGGGCGAAGCAATTTCAGATAAAAAAATCCTAGAAAACGCAGTAGCTGACTTAACAGCTATTTCTGGTCAAAAACCTTTAGTGACTAAAGCGCGTAAATCTGTTGCTGGCTTCAAAATCCGTCAAGGTTATCCGATCGGTGCAAAAGTTACTCTTCGTGGTGAGCGTATGTACGACTTCTTAGATAAATTAGTTAACATCGCTATTCCTCGTATTCGTGACTTCCGTGGTTTATCAGCTAAATCATTCGATAAACGCGGTAACTACAGCATGGGTATTAAAGAACAGATCATCTTCCCAGAAATCGATTACGATAAAATCGATCGTCTTCGTGGTTTAGATATCACTATTACAACTACTGCTAAAAATGATAAAGAAGGTTTAGCTTTATTAGAAGCGTTTAACTTCCCATTCCGCAAGTAAGGTATACCCATGGCAAAACAATCAATGAAAGCACGTGAAGTTAAACGTGCGAAACTAGCAGCGAAATACGCTGACAAACGTGCAGAGTTAAAAGCTCTAATCAACTCTCCTAGCACTTCTGACGAAGATCGTTGGAATGCAGTATTAAAACTACAAACATTACCTCGCGATTCAAGCCCTAGCCGTCAACGTAACCGTTGTGCGATTACTGGTCGTCCTCGTGGCTATCAACGTAAATTCGGCTTAAGCCGTACAAAAATTCGTGAATTAGCGATGAGCGGTGAAATCCCAGGACTTCGTAAAGCTTCTTGGTAATTTCCACTTTTACAAATAACAAATTTTAGATCGGAGAAAAGCAAATGAGTATGCAAGATCCAATCGCAGATATGTTAACCCGTATTCGTAACGGTCAAGCTGCGAGAAAAGAAACTGTAACTTTGCCATCTTCTAAGCTAAAAGTGGCGATTGCCAAAGTGCTTAAAGAAGAAGGTTACATCGAATCATATGAAACAACTGATTCAGTGAAATCAGAATTAACTATTAAGTTAAAATATTTCCAAGGTAAAGCTGTTGTTGAAAGCATCAAACGTGTAAGCCGTCCAGGTTTAAGAATTTATAAAGGTAAAGATGCTCTTCCTACAGTTATGGGTGGTTTAGGTATCGCTATCGTATCTACTTCTAAAGGTGTAATGACAGATCGTCTAGCACGTAAAGAAGGTTTAGGTGGTGAAATCATTTGCTTTGTAGCTTAATATATAAGGAGTTCTAATGTCTCGTGTCGCAAAAACACCAGTTAGCATTCCTTCAGGCGTTGAAGTAAATGTTAACGGTCAATTAGTAACAGTTAAAGGTCCTAAAGGTTCTTTAGAATTAACTGTTAACTCACAAGTTTCTATCGCAGTACAAGATAATCAAGTATCTTTCAACTGGCAAGGTCGTGAAGAAGGTGTTTCTTCAGAACAAGCTGGTACTGCACGTGCCTTAATCAATAACATGGTGAAAGGTGTTTCTGAAGGTTTCACAAGAGGCTTACAACTTAAAGGTGTAGGTTACCGTGCTTCTATCAAAGGAAATACTTTAACCTTAGCTTTAGGTTATTCTCACCCTATCGAACACGTTCTACCTGAAGGTGTTACAGCAGAATGCCCTAGCCAACAAGAAATCGTTTTAAGAGCTATCGATAAACAATTAGTTGGTCAACAAGCTGCAATCATCCGTTCTTACCGTAAACCAGAACCTTACAAAGGTCACGGTGTGCGTTATACTGATGAAGTTGTGCGTATTAGAGAAGTTAAGAAAAAATAATAAGGTAATACCATGGATAAAAAATCTGCTAGAATTCGTCGTGCTACGAGCACACGTAAACACTTGCAAACTCTTGGTGTGAACCGTTTAGTAGTTTTCCGTACTTCACGCCACATCTATGCGCAAGTAATTTCACCAGAAGCTAAAGTATTAGCATCTGCTTCTACAGTAGAAAAAGCTTTAGCATCTCAATTAAAATACACTGGTAACGTTGAAGCAGCAGCTTTAGTTGGTAAAGTTGTAGCTGAGCGTTTATTAGGTAACAACTTCGACGGCAAAATCGCATTTGACCGTTCAGGTTTTAAATATCACGGTCGTGTAAAAGCATTAGCAGACGCTGCTCGTGAAGCTGGTCTTAAATTCTAATTGGAGTCAAAATAAATGGCGAATGTAGAAAATAAAGCAGGCGAGCTGCAAGAAAAACTAATTAACGTTTACCGTGTTTCTAAAACTGTAAAAGGTGGTCGTGTATTTAGTTTTGCGGCTTTAACTGTAGTAGGCGACGGTAAAGGTCGCGTAGGTTTCGGTTATGGTAAAGCTAAAGAAGTTCCTGCAGCTATTCAAAAAGCAATGGAACAAGCTCGTCGTAACTTAATTCATGTTGAGTTAAATGGTACAACGTTATACCACCCTGTGAAAGGTTCTCACACTGGTTCTAACGTGTACATGCAACCTGCTTCTGAAGGTACAGGTATCATCGCAGGTGGTGCGATGCGTGCTGTTTTAGAAGTAGCAGGTGTTCACAACGTATTAGCAAAAGCATACGGTTCTACTAACAAACGTAACGTTGTTCGTGCAACTATCAAAGCTTTAGAAGCTGTAAGCTCTCCTGCTCAAGTAGCTGCTAAACGTGGTAAAACTGTTGAAGAAATTTTGGGGTAATTTAAGATGACTAAAAAAATCCGTGTAACCCAAACTAAAAGTTCAATTGGTCGTTTACCTAAACATATCGCTACGTTAAAAGGTTTAGGTTTACGTAGAATCCGTCACTCAGTTGAGTTAGAAGATACTCCAGCAGTGCGTGGTATGGTAAACAAAGTTTACTATATGGTTAAAGTTGAGGAGTTATAATAATGTCAGATCGTTTATCTCTAAATACTTTAAGCCCTGCAGCTGGTTCTAAAACTGCTCCTAAACGTTTAGGTCGTGGTATTGGTTCTGGTCTTGGTAAAACATCTGGTAAAGGTCACAAAGGTCAAAACGCTCGTAAATCAGGCGGTGTTCGTCGTGGTTTTGAAGGTGGTCAAATGCCTTTATACCGTCGTTTACCAAAATTCGGTTTTACTTCACGTAAGGCTTTAGTATCTGAAGAAATTCGCTTAAGTGATTTAGATAGAGTAGTTAACACTGAAGTAACTTTAGAAAGCTTAAAGGCTGAAGGTTTATTACGTCGTAATACTAAATTCGTAAAAGTAATTTTATCTGGTAAAGTTACTAAAGCGGTTAATATTAAGTTCAATGAACTAGCAGGTTCAAACGTAGATATCCGTATTACAGGTTCTGCTTTAGAAGCGGTTAAAGCTGTTGGCGGTTCTTACGAAAAAGCTTAATAGTATATATTTTTGAAAAGATGAATCTGCCTACCTAGGTAGGTTCTCTTTTCTTATTAACTTAAAGGTGAGCTATGTCTAAACCAGGTAATCAAGGATCTCAGCTGACACCTATGCAAGAACTGCGTAAGAAGTTATGGTTCGTTCTTGGAGCTCTAATTGTTTTCCGTATTGGTACATATATTCCTGTACCTGGAGTAGATGCTTCAGTTCTAGCTTCGACTTTTGCAGAAAATACTGGTTCAGCATTAAATTTCTGGAACACCTTTAGTGGTGGTGCTTTACAACGTGCATCTATTTTCGCGCTAGGGATTACTCCTTACATCTCTGCGTCAATCGTTGTGCAGTTATTAAGTACTTTCTTACCTTCTCTAGTAGAACTTAAGAAAGAAGGTGAAATTGGTCGTCGTAAAATTTCAAAAATTACACGTTATTTCACTCTGATTTTAGCAGCATTACAATCTGTTGTAATTAGTACTGCTCTGCCTTCTTATGCTGAAGGTCTTGTTCCTGATTATGGCTTAAGTTTTGTGATCTCAGCTTCAATCTCACTAACAGTAGGTTCTTTATTCCTAATGTGGTTAGGTGAGCAGATTACTGAACGTGGAATTGGTAATGGTATATCATTAATTGTATTTGCGGGTATCGTTTCGGGACTTCCTGGAGCAATAATGGGTACATTAGAGCAAGCACGTACAGAAAGTATCAGCTTATTAACTCTATTTGCTATCGCAGCGATTACATTAATCATTATATATGCAGTTGTGTTTGTTGAACGTTCACAACGTCGTATTGTAATACAATATGCTCAACGTAACCATATGTTTGGTTCACGTCAACAACAATCAGCTCCATCGTATATTCCATTTAAAGTTAATATGGCGGGGGTTGTTCCTGCGATCTTTGCTTCATCAATAATTGCATTTATTACTACTTTTGTAACAAGTCTTGGGGCAAAATTTGATACCTTTAATACTCTTGGTAACATGTTATACCCAGGTCAACCATTACAAATGGTTTTATTAGCTGCTCTTATTATATTCTTTGCATTCTTTTATACTGCTTTACAGTATAACCCGAAAGATACAGCTGAACAGCTTAAGAAGTCGGGTGCATTCATTCCTGGAAACCGTCCAGGTGAGCAAACTGCTAAGTTATTAGATCGTATAATGACTCGTGTTACATTATTAGGTGGTTTATACTTAGCAATCGTAGCATTATCACCTGAGTTCATGCGTTTCTTCTACAGCTATAATTCAAGTTTTGGTGGTACCTCTATCCTAATCGTGGTTGTAGTTGTAATGGACTTTATAGGTCAAGTTCAGTCTCAAATGATGTCAAATAAATTTGGCAAAATTTTAAAAGAGTCTAATCTTGATAAGTACCGTTCAAATTGGCGTTAATAAAAAACTATAGCAAGGCTATAAATAGTTTGCTATAATTCTAATGCTTTAATCTTTTGAGGTTTAAAATGAAAGTAAGTGCATCAGTAAAATGCATGTGTCGTAACTGCAAAATCGTACGTCGTCATGGTGTGGTTCGTGTAATTTGTACAGATCCAAAACACAAACAACGTCAAGGTTAATTGACACTAGAATCTTTGATTCAAAGGAAAACCAATTGTCGATGGACAATTGGTTTTTTCTATATGAGTTTTTTACTTAGAGATAAATGTTCAGTAGCTTTTACAAGAATATAAAGGATTTCCTTTATATTTTTACTTGATTTTATAAACTTTGTCTATACAACTAACGTATAAAATTCCTAGAAAAAAAATTTAAGTACAAAATTAATTATGAATAAATTCAAAAAGTTAAGCTTAGTTGCTACAGCAGTTCTTGCAGCAACAACATTAGTAGCTTGTAATAAAGAACAAACAGCAACAACTACAACAACTCAAGAGCAAGCAGAGCAAACACAACAAGTTGATGTGTATGTAAAAGACTTTAACCCAACTCAAGCGTTTATCAACCGTTATACTGATAGAGAGTTCAATTTTAACGCAGCTTTACCTTTAACTGGTAAATTTGTAACTTTATTAAACAATATCTCAAATGGTGCTCGTTTATTAAATAATGCTCCAAATGATGAGAAACAATTATTAGAGTACAGAATTTTAGCTACGTTAAATAAGAACTTTAACGAGATTGTTGATAATTATAAAAATGACAAGCAAACTTTTGAATTAGACTATCCAAACGATGAGTTTGATTTAGAAAAAGCAAACTTCTCTGATTTATTAAGTCAATTAAATACAGGTTGTGAGTTAAATAACAATTATCAAGCTAATATTGACGAAATCAAAAAATTAGAAGTTAGAGATGCTGAGGGTAAAGTATTACCATTCCCAACAGAAGTAGTTAATGAAATTACTAACTGGAATGGTAATTTCAAAGCAACTTGTGATTTAACTAAATCATTATATGAAATTGTTTCTGCTCCTAATTTCTCATATGAAAATTTAGAAAAATCTTTAGCTGCTCAATTAGAAAGCCGTAAAGCTGAAGAAGCTAACCAAACAAATCAAACTCAATCAGAAAATCAATAATTTAAAAGAAGGTAAGTGCAAACTTACCTTTCTTTTTTGTTTGAAAACTTGATATAATATTGCTAATTTTAACTACAAATAACTGATTAGATTAATTTCTAGATCTTAAATTATTATGAGTACAGATTCTCCAGTTTATGCTGATAAAGTTGAAGTTAAATCGCATGTATTTGATTTTAACTTAGATCACTTTAATATGCGTTTAGATGCTGGTATAGCTAGCGTTTTAGAAGAATATTCTCGCACTAAAATTAAAGAATGGATCTTAGATGGTCATGTAAAATTAGATGGTCAAGTAGTGCAAGATCCAGCACATTTATTAACAGGCTTTGAGTTTTGTGAAGTAGAAGCGCAAATCCCAGTAGTCTTAACTTCAGTACCTGAAGATATCCCTCTAAATATTGTCTATGAAGATGACGATATTTTAGTAATAAATAAATCTAAAGATTTAGTTGTACACCCTGGAGCAGGTAATCCACGTGGTACTCTAATGAATGCCTTACTTTTCCATTACCCTGAATTAAATAAAATCCCAAGAGCGGGGATTGTGCACCGTTTAGATAAAGATACTACTGGTTTAATGGTTGTGGCAAAGAATTTGGCTGCACAAACCTCATTGGCAGAGCAATTACAAGTTAAGAGTGTAACTCGTGAGTATGAAGCAATTGCATATGGCTTAATGACTAAAGGTGGAACTGTAGACCAACCAATTGGTCGTCACCCGACTAAACGTACAGCTATGGCAGTTGATCATAAAAATGGTAAACCAGCAGTAACTTTATATCGTGTTATGGAAGCTTACCGTAACTATACTCGTTTACGTTTACGTCTGGAAACTGGTAGAACTCACCAAATTCGTGTGCATATGTCTTATATCGCTCACCCATTACTTGGTGATATTACATATGGCGGAAGTGTACGCTTACCAAAAAATGCCCTACCAGAATTAGCTGAAACTTTACGAGCATTTAAGCGTCAGGCATTGCATGCAGTTAAGCTTTCGTTACAACATCCTGCAACTGGGGAAACCATGACTTGGGAAGCACCTTTACCTGAGGATATGGAACAATTAGTTGCAGCATTACAAAAAGATAGGGATGAACGTAGCTAATATATGAGCAAGATTGAAACAATAACTCCTAACTGGCCTTTAAAGAAAGTTAAAGCCTTAGCAACTACACGATTTGGCGGTGTAAGCCATACAGATTACTTTAGTTTAAACTTAGCAAGTCATGTTGGTGATAACTTAAATTTAGTAAATAAGAATCGTCAACTTGTAAGAGATGAGTTAGAGTTGCCTGAAGATCCTTTATGGATAACTCAAGTGAGTGGTGCGCATGTAATAAAAATACCCGTTGATAAAACATTATTAGCCGAGTATAACTATATTAAAGATCACCCAGAGCAAGAATCTAGCCCAGAGAAGAAAGAAATCGTAAAAATCTTTTCAGTCGATGCGGTTTATACTAAGGAAGTAAATAAGGTTTGTACTATTTTAACTGCTGACTGTGTACCTCTATTGTTGGCAACTGCTGATGAAAAGGAAGTAGCTGCAGTACATGCTGGTTGGCGTGGTTTAGTTTCTGGAGTTGTTGAAAATGCTCTGAGTACGTTCTCTAATCGAGACTATGCACAAATGTATGCTTGGATTGGTCCTTGTATAGGTAAAGAATCTTTTGTTGTGGGTTCCGATGTATTAATGGAGTTTGCGCAAAAGGATAGAGATTTCTTAACTTGTTTTACTCCTTATATACAGGAAGAAAACAAATGGTTAGGAGACCTACCTAAGATTACGGAATTAATTCTGCGTAAATTTGGGGTGCAAGTTAAAAATATCTATCACTCTGAAATAGATACTTTTCAAGATAGTCGTTTTTATTCTTACCGCCGTGATCGTGTTACTGGTAGATTTGCTAGTATGATCTGGATTGATGAATAGAATATCAAATAGAAAAAGCTAGGTTCTAAACCTAGCTTTTTCTTAATTGATTAATTAATTTTTTCTCATGTTCGTCAGCTTTATCAACACTAACTCCACGAGCTTTTAATTCTTTGGCAATGATTTCAGTATTAGAGCGTAATCTATAACCTCTTAAGCGGTTTTTAGCTGTGTTTTTAGCCATACCGATAAAACCATATTGGTGGTGGTAAATTCTAAAGAGTTGCTCAATCTGATCAAATTGCTCACGATTATTTTGCTCAGCAAAAGCGTAAATTAAAGTCATACCTAAGCATAGTTTTAATAACTGCGCGTCACTTAGGTTTAAAGCTGGATACATATTAACTGGAGTTTCTAAAGGTAGCAATAAAGAATCTAAAGCTTCTAAATTATTATCCTTTGCTAATTCTTCAATAGTATCAATGCTTACCATTTGACAATTTTCAAATCCATCGATCTTGGTACGACGTAGTTCTTTAACATGAGCCCCACAACCTAAAACCTGTCCTAAGTCATCAGCAAGGGTTCTAATATAAGTTCCTTTTGAGCAGTAGACTCTAAGTTTTAGAAAAGGTTGTTGCCAATCGAGGATCTCAATTTCGTAAATATTTATTTCACGAGTTGGAACTGGAACTTCGATACCCTTACGAGCATATTCGTACAGAGGTTTGCCTTGGTATTTAATAGCTGACCAAATAGTTGGCTTTTGTTTGATTAAGCCAGTAAAATGCTCTTTGATGGTAGCTTGAATTTGCTCTAGTGTTAAGTTTACTTCATTTTCGGAGATAATTTCTCCTTCTCTATCTGAAGTACTTGTTCTAACACCAAAATGTACCACTACTTCATATTCTTTGTCAGAATCTAGCATCATAGTTGCCATTTTAGTACTTTCACCAAAGCAAATAGGTAGCATCCCACTAGCAAGAGGATCTAAAGCACCAGTATGTCCCGCTTTATTTGCGCGATAGAGGTATTTAATGCGCTGTAGAATATTATTGGAGCTAACTTCTAGAGGTTTATCAAAAATTAATACTCCATCTATATCTCTTCGTTTTGCCATTTTTATTTTACTGATTTTAAAACTTGATTAATTTGTTCGTATTTATCAGCACTATCGTCGTAAATAAATTTGATTTCAGGAACAACGCGTAATTTAATCGCTTTAGCTACTAAACTACGAATGTAAGGTACTTGTTTAGTTAGAATTTCGATTTTTTCAGCTGGTGTTAAAGCTTCTGAACTTTGAGTATTTAAAAAGCTTACAAACACTTTTGAGTACATTAAATCAGGACTAATTTGTAGATCTGTAACTACGACCATCCCGATTTGTTTAGTATTAATATCTTTTTGTAAAATAATTGAAATTTGGCGTTTTAATTCTGATGCTACGCGATCAGATCTTTTAAAAACTTTTACCATGAATTTCTTTCCTTTAATATAAAAATCCTAGTAACATGCGTTACTAGGATTTTTGCAATTTAATTTAGCATGCTTAGTTAAATTTGACGCTCAATACGAATTTCTTCGTAAACTTCTATTTGGTCACCTACACGTACATCATTATAGTTACGTACACCGATACCACATTCAGTACCAGCTCTTACTTCAGATACGTCATCTTTAAAGCGACGTAATGATTCTAATTGACCTTCGTAGATAACAATGTTGTCACGTAGAACACGAATTGGGTTATTACGTTTAATAACACCTTCAGTAACCATACAACCAGCGATTTGACCATATTTAGGTGCACGGAATACATCACGAACTTCAGCGATACCTGTAATTTGCTGTTTATATTCAGGCTCTAGTAAACCTGACATAGCAGCTTTAACTTCGTTAATTAAGTCATAGATAATGCTGTAGTAGTGTAAATCAATATGTTCACGTTCAATAATTGCACGCGCTGAAGCATCCGCACGAACGTTAAAACCGATAATAATTGCTTGTGAAGCTAATGCTAGTGTAGCGTCAGTTTCAGAGATACCACCCACACCAGAAGCAATAATATTAACTTTTACTTCATCTGTAGAAAGTTTGTATAACGCATCAGAAATAGCTTCAACAGAACCTTGAACGTCAGCTTTTAAGACAATGTTAAGCTCGCTAGCTTTATTCTCTTCTGTACTTGCAAATAAGTTTTCAAGTTTAGCTTTTTGTTGACGAGCAAGTTTAATTTCTTTGAATTTACCTTGACGGTAGTTAGAAACTTCACGAGCTTTACGTTCATCAGTTACTACAGTAACTTCATCACCGGCACTTGGCACACCTGAAAGACCTAAGATCTCTACAGGGATTGAAGGACCAGCTTCTTCAACGTTTTTACCTAACTCGTTACGCATAGCACGTACTTTACCATACTCAAGACCACATAATACTATGTCACCTTTACGTAAAGTACCATTTTGTACTAGTACAGTAGCGACTGGACCACGACCTTTATCTAGGAATGATTCAATAACTACACCTTGAGCTAATTTATCTTTAGTTGCTTTTAATTCTAGAACTTCAGCTTGTAACGCGATAGTTTCTAGTAGCTCATCAACATTTTTACCAGTTTTAGCTGATACGTTAACAAAGATTTCATCACCACCTAATTCTTCAGAAATTACGCCGTGTTGAATTAATTCGTTACGTACTTTTTGTGGGTTAGCTTCTGGTTTATCGATTTTGTTTACTGCAACAATAATTGGTACTTGTGCAGCTCTTGCGTGCTGAATAGCTTCAATTGTTTGAGGCATTACCCCATCATCTGCCGCTACTACTAGAACAACGATATCCGTAGCTTTAGCACCACGAGCACGCATATTTGTAAATGCGGCGTGTCCTGGAGTATCTAAGAAAGTAATTTCACGACCAGATGGTAATGAAACGTGATAAGCACCAATGTGCTGAGTAATACCACCAGCTTCACCTGAAGCAACACGTGTTTTACGGATGTAGTCAAGTAATGAAGTTTTACCATGGTCAACGTGACCCATGATAGTAACTACTGGAGCACGTGTAACTTCTTTAGCGTCATCTTGACTTTCGTTTGATTGGCTTAATAATTCTAACTCTAGATCATTGTCGTTGCGTAGAATTACTTTATGACCCATTTCTTCAGCAGCAAATGCCGCAGTTTCTTGTGGAAGAATTTGGTTAATAGTAACCATTTCTCCCATTTTCATGAAGAATTTAATCACGTCAGCAGCTTTAACAGCCATACGGTTAGATAATTCAGAAACCGTAATTGTTTCACCGATAACTACGTCACGTACAACAGGAGCAGCAGGCTTATTAAAGCTTTGTTTTAATTTGCTTTTTGCACCTTTTTGACGTCTTTTACCAGCTTTATTAGAACGACGATCTTCTTCAACTTCAGCATCTTTAGCAAATTTTGAAGAATATTTAGAGTAATCGTCAGAGCCGTTATCTAAATTGTTATCTTGTGAATTATTATTTCTTGCTTTTTTAGCTTTCTTTTTAGCTTCGTTTTCAGCTTTACGGTTTTGTTTATCTTCAGATTTTTGACGATTTAAACGTTCTTGACGTTCTAAATTGTCTTTTGCTGTTTTTTCTAATTTAGCTATACGAGCTTGTTCTTCACGTTCTTCACGTTCTAATTGAGCTTGTTTTTCTTCTTCACGACGTTTTTGACGTTGTTTTTCAATGTTAGCTTCATTAGCTTGTTGCTCTAATTTTGCCATTTGTTCTGGAGATAGACTTCTATCTTTACGGTGTTGAACATTATCAGAGCTATTACGTTTTTTTGGTTTAATTTCTGTTTTTGCCATTATGCTTCACTCTCCTCTTCATTGAACCATACGATTTGACGCGCTTGCATAATTAAAGAATTTGCAATAACTTCGCTTACGTTGATATATGAAGTAAGTTCGTCAGTAGCTAAATCAGCTAGGTCTTCTAAAGTTTTAATATTATGCTCAATTAACTTGATTAAGAATTCGTTAGTCATTCCTTCAAGCTCTTTAAGCCCTTGCTCAATATTAGCTTTTTCAATTTGCTCTAATTGAGCGTTTAAGTATTCATTAACGCAGTTATTAGCCATTTCTTTTAAGAGTTTAGCGTCTTCAGGTTCAAATAACTCTTCTAACTCTTCTTGACTTGTAGCTGCTAATTCTTCTACATTTCTAAATCCTTGTTCAACAAGGAAACGAGCTGTATCATGATCTAATTGTAGATCTGTTTCAAAGACAGAAATATATTTCTGATCTTCTTCCTCTTTTTGTTTAGCAAAAGTTTCAATATCGTAAACGTGGATTTTCCAGCCTAGGATTTGATTAGCTAAACGAACGTTAACACCTCTTTGACCAATGGCAATCGGAAGTTGTTCCGCAGTTACTGCCACTGAAATCATTTTCGCTTTTTCATCAATAATGATTTGTGCTTCTTCTTCAGGTGAAAGAGTTAGTAAGCTATGGATGTAAGTAACAAAATCTTGATCAAATGGAATGATATCAATTTTTTCGTTACGTAATTCACGAGTAATTGGATTAATTCTTGAAGTTTTAACCCCTAAACATGCACCAATTAGATCTAATTTTTTGTCATTAGTTCTAACTACAACTTTAGCACGTAAACCTGGTTCACGAGCAATATCAACTACTTCGATAATGCCATTTTGAATTTCAGGTACTTGTCTTCTTAATAGTGCATGTAAGAATTCTGGGGAAGTACGAGATAGTACCATTTGTTGCTTGTTAGGATCACCTGATTCAAGAGCAACTAATAAAGCACTCACTTCTTGGTTATTTCTAAATCTATCACCTGGAATTAAACCGTCACGGCGAAGAATACCCTCTACATAGTGGTGTTCTGCTTCTTCGTCAAAGTTATTTTCATATGGACGAGAGAATTCAGGGAAAGATAAAACTACAGTATTATTTTTTGATTGTCTTACACGACCTTTAACGATTTTGCCTAAGTAAGGTTCGTATGATTTGATAATTTTCTCGTTTTCAAGACTACGAACTTTTGAAGTCATGATTTGACGGAAAGTATTATAACCAATACGGTCTAATTCAATTACTTCGTCTTCATCAATATCTTCAATATACTCACCCACTTTGATATTTGCATTTTCAAATAAAGCGGCTTCTATACTGATTTCACGTGTAGGAACATTAACTTCTTCAACTACTTTCCATTGACGGTAGATAGTTGCTTCACCTGTTTCTGGATTTAGTTTAATGCGGAAAATACGTTCACCGTCATATTTACGACGTACTGAGATAGCTAAGCCTTCTTCGATAGCTTCTAGAATACGGTCGAATTCAATGTTACGTCTATCGGCAATATTACGTGCCCATTTTACAAGTTCTAATTCTTTATTGTTAGCTGACATAATTTTGTGTTATGGAAAATTAAATAAAATCGATAATAGGATCTAGGTTTGCTCTTAAAATGTTAGTAAACATAATATCTACAACATTTTGCGCAGTTTCTTCTTTGTTTTTACGAGCATTATTTACTCTACCCGGTTTAGCTTTTTTACCTGGCTTAGGTTTTACGTAAGAAGTATCAATACTAATAGTATTTCCTTCTACAGCTACTAACTTACCAGCAAATTTACGACGGTTTTGTTGTGCCATACGTAAATGAACAATCACAGGTTGATCAATGTATTTACTGAATTGTTCAATAGTAAATAAAGGTCTATCTAAACCTGGAGATGAAACTTCTAGATCATACTCGCTTTCAATTGGATCTTCTACGTCAAGAATTGGGCTAATTGCATCTGAAACAACTTCACAGTCTTCAATTACAATTCCATCTTCTTTATCAATAAAAACTAATAAAGTAGGGTGTTTACCTTTAGTAAACTCAACTCCCCATAAATCATAACCTAAGCTTTCTACTGTAGGTCTGATCATTTCTTTAATATTATCTTGGATTGATGCCATGTGTTTCTCTATAAAAATATCATAAGCAAAAAGGGCAGCTTAACATTAAGCTGCCCTTTTGAAAAACAATTTCAAAAAGGAAAAAAGATCCTTTTGTATTAAGAAAATTGGACGCGGGAGCTGGATTTGAACCAACGACCTTCGGGTTATGAGCCCGACGAGCTACCAGACTGCTCCATCCCGCAACAAAAACCTTGCTGCTGATGCACAGGAATGTATTAAAGTTTTTTAATTTCTTTCCTGTCTTTCCTCAACGTTGACTATTATAGATTAATAAAGTTCTAAATGCAAGCTTTTTTAATAAATATTTTTATATTTTTACTTAAAACTATGTTTTTTAGTAAAACTTTCTTTATAAAAAATTTTAAGTTTGAGATTGTAAATTTAAAATTAAATGCAAAATTAATAATTTTGCTTTAAAGATTTAAGAAAACTTAAAGTAACTAGAGTAACATTCTTGCAAATAATAGTTAAAGCTACAGTATTAATTTAACTGTATAGATGTACTCTACTGCTCCCTAGTTAGTAAGATTTTGTAATTAGCATACAAAAACAAGCCGAATGTAACAATAACTATATACTGTATATAATTATCTATACAAAAATATAAATTATGTATGGTTAATTGTATATTTTGCCTTTTTGTTGTTTTATCTACTTATATAGTAATTTAGTATAATATTAACTATCAGTAGAGATTACTTATATTATAGATATTCTCTAGAATTTTGCATAACTTTATTATCAATAATACATCGTATACATTATTTTATGAAAAAAGGTTTATTAATTTCATTAGTTGCATTATGTGTAATTGGTGGAGGAGCAGCAACATATTTTTATAAGCACTCGACTGATTTACCTGCTTATGTAGTATCCTCAAATAGCCGAGTAACTGTAGAACGTTATGACGTAGCAAGTTTATACGCCGGTAAAGTTGAAACTGTTGAAGTTTCAGAAGGACAATTTGTTGACAAAGATCAGATTCTTGTTACAGTTTCAAGTGATCAAGCTAGAGCACGTCTAAGTGCAGCACAAGCAGCTTTAGAAAGTGCAAAAAATAACCTTGAGGCAAGTAAAAGCCAAGTTGTTAGTGCTCAACAGGCTTTAGATGTGGCTCAATTAGATTTTAACAATGCTAAAAGCTTAAGAAAACAAAATTTAATTTCGGCTACAGAATATAGCCAAAGACAAGCAAACTTTAATTCAGCGCAAGCACAATTAGAAGCAGCACAAGCTACTGTAAATGTTGCTCAAGCACAGATTTCTCAGGCACAAGCTACTGTAAATGAAGCGCAAAGTACCTTAAATGATCTTGCAGTTAAAGCTCCAATTAGCGGTAGAGTAGAATATAAACTAGTTAATCCTGGTATCGTGATTGGTAATGGTGGACGAGTAGTTAGTCTGTTAGATCCATCAGATGTTTATGTAAATGTCTTTTTAACTACTGATCAAGTTAACAATTTAAGCATTAATAATGAAGCGAGAGTTGTAATTGATGGTTTAGACGCTGTTTTCCCTGCAAAAGTAACTTATATTGATTCTAGTGCACAATTTACCCCTAAATCAGTGGAAACTAAAGAAGAAAGAACGAAATTAGTTTTTAAAGTTAAACTTCAAGTGGACAAAGACGTAGCCCTAAGATACAAAAATTATTTTAGAAATGGTATTACAACCATGGGCTATGTAAAACTAAATAATGGCGGTCAATGGCCAAGTTCATTACAAATTAAATTACCAGAATAGTTTAAAAAATGAGTGAATTAAATAATCAGTTTGCTGTGCAAATTAAAAATTTGCAACACTTTTATAAAAGTAAGCAAGCTATTAAGGGAATTGATTTAAATATTCCTCGTGGTAAAACTATAGGTTTAATCGGTCCTGATGGAGTAGGTAAATCAACCTTATTATCCTTAATAGCAGGCGTAAAGATAATTCAAGAAGGAACGGTTGAAGTCTTTGAAAAGGATATAGCTAAAAAAGCTAATCGAGACATTCTTGCACATGAGATTGCTTTTATGCCTCAAGGTTTAGGAAAAAATCTATATCCAACTTTAACCATTAACGAAAATATAGAGTTTCATGCAAATTTATTTGGTTTAAACAAGAGTGAAAGAAAAGTAAGAATTGAAAGACTTTTAAAAGCTACAGGTTTATATCCATTTAGAGATCGTCCTGCTGGTAAATTGTCTGGGGGAATGAAACAAAAGTTAAGTCTTTGTTGTGCTCTTATCCATAGTCCTAAACTTTTAATTCTTGATGAACCAACAACTGGGGTAGATCCATTATCACGTCGTCAGTTCTGGGAACTTGTTGAAAGTTTAAGAGCAGAGAGTACTGATATGACTGTTCTTGTTGCTACAGCTTATATTGATGAAGCGCAGCAATTCGAATATTTGTTAGCAATGGATGACGGGGTTGTTATTGCCAATGACTTAACCGCTTCGGTTTTAAGAGATACAAATAGTGATACTCTTGAACAAGCCTATATGAAGCTTTTACCAGAAGAAAAACGTGGTAAAGTTGATGGCTTTGAAATCCCTCCATTTATCCATGACCCAAATGAACCTCCTGTAATTGAAGCACATAACCTTACTAAAAAGTTTGGTAACTTTGTTTCGGTTGACAATGTTAACTTTGAAATCCCTAGGGGAGAGATCTTTGGTTTCCTTGGATCTAATGGTTGTGGTAAATCTACAACTATGAAGATGTTAACAGGTCTGTTAGAGCCAACAGAGGGTGAAGCGAAACTATTAGGTAAAGTTTTAGATGCTTCAGACATGGAAACTCGTAAACTTGTTGGTTACATGTCACAAGCTTTTAGTTTATACGAAGAGTTAACAGTAAGAGATAATCTTATGCTCCACGCAAAACTCTTTGCTCTACCTAAAGATAAGTGGAATGAAACTGTTGATAATTCCTTAAAGCAATTCGCTTTAGATGATTATGCTAACAATAAACCAAAAGACTTACCTCTAGGGATTAAACAAAGATTACAGTTAGCTGCAGCTTGTTTACATAAGCCTGAAGTTTTAATTCTTGATGAACCTACTTCAGGGGTTGATCCAGCTGCTCGTGATATGTTCTGGGAATACCTAATTGACCTTTCTCGTAAAGATAAAATAACTATCTTTATCACAACTCACTTTATGAATGAAGCGATGCGTTGTGATCGTATTTCTTTAATGGATAAAGGTAAGGTATTAGCTTTAGGTACGCCTGTAGAATTACAAGAAGAGAAAAATTGTGAAACTCTTGAAGAAGCATTTATAGAGTATCTGCTTGACAATATGCCTCAAGAGGAAAAACATGAAGAAAGCTCTGAAGTAAAAGAAGATACAAAATTACCGACAAATTTAGATAGTAAACCTAAACAAAGATCTCCATTAGTTAATTGGTTTGCTTTAGTATTTGCCTTTACTAAACGTGAAGCGGTTGAATTATTACGAGATAAAATTCGTTTATTCTTTGCAGTTGGTGGCGCCTTAATGCTTTTCCTTTCAATGGGATCTAGTATTTCTTTCGACGTAAAACCTGTGAAGTATGTAGTAGTTGATAATGATAATTCATCACTTAGCTATCAACTACGTGAAACTTTACATGGATCTAATTACTTAGAGAATATAGGTGACTACACTGGTCCGATTAACGAAGAGAAAATTTTCCAATCAACAGCAGCCAAAATTATTTTTGAGATTCCTGCGGAGTTTGGTAAAAAACTTCTCAATGGTGACCAACCTAATATTGGCGTTTTTATTGATGGTACTTATCCTTCAATTGCTGAAAATGCTGTAGGTATTTCTCAAGCTGTACTACAAACATTTTTAGCAGACTTTTATAAGAGTCAAGGAATTGTTGTTTCAGGTTCCTCTGGTGCAAATATTGTAGAAAGATATATTTACAACCAAGATTTTAAGAGTGTGTATGCAATTAGTCCGGGGGTAATCATGCTTGCTATGGTTTTAATACCAGCAATCATGATGGCTGTTGGCGTTGTTAGGGAAAAAGAAATTGGTTCAATTATGAACTTATATGGTTCTCCTGCTAGTAAATTACAGTTTTTACTAGGAAAACAATTACCATATGTATTTCTTTCAACTATAAGTTTTACTTTCTTGGTTTTATCAGCCGTCTTTATTTTCCAGGTACCGATTAAAGGTTCAGTATTTGCTCTATTTTTAGGTGGCTTTTTAGTATCTTTAGCTTCTACTGGGTTCGGTATGCTAATTTCTAGTTTTGTAGGTTCGCAAATTGCAGGACTATTCTTAACTGCAATTATAGCTATGATTCCATCAGTAAACTTCTCTGGTTTAATTACCCCTACTTCGACTTTATCTTATCCATTACAAGCTGTTTCACATTTATTACCTGGTGCTTGGTTCCAGAAAATCAGCTTAGGAGCTTTTACTAAGGGATTAGGATTCACAAGCTTTATATCACTATACTTAGGTTTAATTGCGATTTATCTAGTGTATATTTCTTTAGGAACTCTATTCCTTAAAAAGCAGGAGAAGTAAATGTTAAATTGGTTCAAAAATGTAATTTATTTATCCGGGAAAGAGGCTAAAAGTCTATTATCTGATCCGATTCTGTTAGTATTAGTTGTCTACGTATTTACAGTTGCGGTTTATACCATTTCAAATATGCCTACCACAGAAATTAAAAATGCTTCTGTGGCGGTAGTTGATTATGATAAATCGTCATTAACTTATAAGTTACGTGATAGCTTAAGAAAACCAAGTTTCAAACAAGTAGAAGAAATACCTTATGCTGAGATTGATGAAAGTATGGATAAAGGAAAATATACTTTTGTCATTATCTTTCCAGCAAATTTTGAAAAGTCATATTTACAAAATGACAACCCTGAAATTCAAATCCTAATTGATGCAACTGCTATGACGCAAGCAGGGGTTGGGGTTAGTTACATTAAACAAATATTTAATGGGGAAATTAGAGATTACTTTAACCAAGAGAGTGCTTCTTTACCGATTAATGCTCAAGTTAATGTGTTATTTAACCCTAACTACTACAGTAGTTGGTACATGGGAACCAACCAAATTAGTGGTTTCTTAACCTTACTAATTCTGATGCTAGTTGGGGCGGCAATTATCAGGGAGAAAGAAAGAGGAACAATTGAACACTTATTAGTAATGCCTGTAAGTTCAAGTGAAATAGCTTCGGCAAAAATTTTAACTAATGGTTTAGTTCTACTTGCAGCTTCAACCTTATCATTGATTTTCTCGATAAAATTAGTAATTGGTGTGCCTTATTCGTTAATGCAATTACCATTATTTATTTTAGGAGCTGCTGTTTTTCTTTTTACAGTTTCTTCTTTAGGTATTCTATTAGCTGTAATTGCTCCAACTTTACCGCAATTTGCGCTAATTTGTTTACCAACTTTCATGGTTTTAAATCTTTTATCAGGATCAATGTCTCCGGTAGAAAATATGCCTACAGTGGCTTACTCAATTAGTCAATTATTACCAACTACCATTTTCAATGGTTATGTAGGTAATATTATTTTCCGCGGAGCAGGAATTTCTGATGTATGGCCTGCGTTAGTTAAGTTATCAGCTATTGGTGTTGTTTTTATAACTATAGCTTTTATGAAATTTAAAACCATGCTTTCGAGACAAAGTTAATTATGAAAATTCTTACATCTACGGCTTTAGTAGTATTTGCTTTTACCTTGTCAGCTTGTACTACTTCGGTAAACCAAAAATCTAGCGTCGAAGTTCCTACACAATACCAAGTAGCAAATAATTTAACAACAAATCAACAAAACATTGCTCAATGGTGGTTAAATTGGAATGATGCTACTTTAACTTCTTTAATTGAACAAGGCTTAAAAAACAATCTAGACTTAGCTTTAGCCCAAGCACGATTAGAACAAGCTGGTGCTTATAGCAATTATGCTAAAGCAGATCAAGGTCCTACGGTTGGGGTAAGTGCTTCGAGTACTGCTAATCGTTCAAAAGTAGAAATTCCAGGCCTGTATGATATGCCGTACACAAATAGAAGTTTTGTTTATGGTGGGGTATCAGCTAGCTGGGAAGTTGATATTTTTGGGAAAAAGCGTTCAGATGCTGCTGCAGCATACTTTCAAGCATTAGCTAGTCAGGATCAGCTATATGCAACCCAAGTTTTAATAACTGGACAAATTGCGCAAAGTTATTTTCAATTAAATGCGATTAACCAACAGCAAATTGTTTTACAAAAACAATTAGCTCAATTAAAGCGTTTAGAAGCGTATGTAAATGGACGTTTTAGAGCTGGTCAAGTGTTAGCAAGTGACCTAACTCAAGTTAAAGTACAGGTTAGCAAATTGGAAGCTACTTTAGCTTTAATTCCAGCACAAAGAGACGCTTTAATGCGTAGCCTAGCTATTTTAACTGGCAATAACTACCAAACGTTTAGTCTGGCTCTAGCAAGTGATTATAGTTTTGCTCTACCTGCAATTCCTTCATCTGGGCAACCAGTTGACTTATTAAATCGTCGTCCTGATTTAAAAGCTAAAGAAAACTTAGTAGAAGCAGCTGCTGCAAAAGTAGCTTCAGCAAAAGCGGATCTTTACCCACGCTTTAATTTTAGTTTCTTTGGTATGGGAGGACGCATTAATTTAGGTGGGGATATAGGGAGCGCAACCGCTAACGCAGGAATGTTAGGCTTAGATGTACAGTTACCTATTTTTACAAATGGACGTATTAAGTCTAATATAGCTTCTTCAAATGCTTCATTGAAAGCAGCTATGATCGAGTATGATAAAAACTTATTAGAAGCTCTGGTTGAAGTAGAAAATGCTTATCAACTTCAATTAAGCTTAGATAATCAAGTTAATTATTATAAGCAAGCTTATAACTATGCTAAAACTCAAGATGAGCAGTTTTTAGTACTGTATAAGTATGGTGATAAGACTTTAGGTGATTCTATTAATGCGACTATTGAGAAGTATAACGCTGAGTTAACCTTAATAGACAGCAATTATCAAGCATCACTGAACATGATCAATCTTTACAAAGCCTTAGGTGGTGGTTGGTCACAAAATTAATTATTAGCTAAATTGGGTTCCATAAGTAATTATGGAACTTTTTCTTTTGGCAAAATTTCTTGTTTGGCTGTAGGAATACTTGCAGTAATTTTTGATAAAAAAATAACAGTTTCGGTTTTAAACCGAAACTGTTATTAAAATGCGTATAAGTTATTTCTTTTCTTCTAATTCGCTAACTGATTTAAAGCCTATAATGAGATAATCGATCATAGACCAGATAGTTAGTACAACTGCTAACCACACTAAACCAATACTCATGTGTTCAATCCAGTACATGCCTTCATAAATGTCTGAATAACGGTTTGGACGCCATAAAAGAAAGCAGATTGCTGTCATTTGTGCGGTAGTTTTGATTTTACCTAAGTAAGAAACTGCAACTTTTGAAGATTTACCTAAGCTAGCCATCCATTCTCTTAGTGAGGAAACTATTATCTCACGACACAGAACAATGATTGCAGCAATGGTTACTAAAATATCATTTTGCTTAAATAGATAATCAAATGAGCTGTTTCTGTAGTAGGTATACTCATAAACAATTAAAACTAGAGCAACACAGACAATTAATTTATCAGCTACAGGATCTAGGAATTTACCAAAATTAGACACTGCGTTTAATTTTCTAGCAAGGAAGCCATCAATCCAGTCAGTAACTGATGCAATTAAAAAGATTAATGCTGTATAAAAATGAGCCGCTCTTGGTGCTAAACTAAAATAAACTACGACCATTAAAGGTATAAGTAGTAAACGAAAAAGGGTAAAGTATGTAGGTATTGTTATACGCATTTATTTTCCTTAAAGTTACTCAAAAGTTACTCAAAAAGATTTTTGTGTAACTGAGTAATTGTTGAGTCAGCTTTATCAGCAGGTACTAGGAAACAAATATTATAGTCACATGCACCTTGACAAACCATTCTGAATGAAGAGTTGTCTAGAGCTTGTAAAGCTTTAGTTAAACCTGAAGTCTGAGATAATTTATTACCAATTAAAGCAATTAAACTATAGTTGTGTTCAATTTTTACAGAACCTAACTCATTTAATTCTGCTAATAAATCAGGGTTTTCTAGAGAACCATGGTTTAAGTTTTGTTTATGATCAACTGTTACAGCAAGAGCTACTTCAGATGTTGTTACACAGTCAATCACAACATTGTATTTTGAGAAAATACTAAAAACTTTTGATAAGAAACCAGAAGTACCTAGCATTTTTAAGCTTGAAATCGTAAGAATTGATTGATTTCTTTTGAAAGCCACACCTCTAAATGTTGGTGGATTAACAACTTCTTTAGTAATCCAAGTACCACCAGATGATGGGTCTTTACTATTACCAATAAATACTGGAATATTAGCACGTACAGCCGGTAAAATTGTTGCAGGGTGTAATACCTTAGCACCAAAGATAGCCATTTCAGATGCTTCTTTAAAACTAATAGTTTCAATTCTTTGAGCGTTACTAACAATTCGAGGATCTGTTGTGTAAATACCTGAAACGTCAGTCCAAATATGACAAGCTTGAGCGTCAATAATTTCAGCAAATAAAGCTGCTGAATAATCAGAACCACCACGTCCTAATAGAGTAGTTTTACCTTCAGTTTCTTGACCAATAAATCCTTGAGTGATAACTTTAGTTTCAGGTTCTTTTAATAAATCTAAAACTACAGGTGCATTTTGTAGAGTTTGTTCTAGATCCACAGTAGCTTCTGAGAAGTTCTCATTTGTTTTAATTACTTCACGAGCATCTAGATATTCAGCTCTAGCACCTTGCTCTTTACATAAATGAGTAAATATCATGGTAGACATTAGCTCACCATGACCTACGATTGCAGCCGCTAAAGCATCATTAGTTGATAAGCTAGCAGCTTCAGATAAGCTAGAAATCTGCTTTAAACAAGATTCAATGCGTTGAGCAATTTCTTCAGGAAATTGTAGACGATTAATAATATTAAACTGAATTAACTTGATTTTTTCCAGAATTTCCTTACGCTTTTCTTTTTCACAACCTGAAGCTAATTCAATTAAAAGGTTGGTAACTCCAGCACTAGCACTTAGTACTACTACTCTAACGTTAGGATTACTGTTAATAATGTTAAAACAATTTAACATTGCATCATAATCGGCAACAGATGTGCCTCCAAATTTGGCAACAATATAGTCTTGTGACATAAAAATATTTAAAAAATTTTGCGTTGAATCTTAAAAATTATTAAAGGTAAAATTCCTACTACTATAGTAGTGTTATTTTACCTTTAAAGTTTTATTATTTCAGAGATATATTATATAAAAAATCTGACAATGAGGTAAAGCTTAATTATTTCACAGTGATAATGCTATTAGGAGCAACAGAAACTGTTTTCTTACGTCCTTTATAACCACGGCTAGATTTTAAGCTATTTAAATCATTGGCACTGATTGGAATGCTTCGCTTACCACTCTGAATTAAAAGACTAGACTTATTATTTACAATAAATACATGCGCTAAAGAATCATCATCTTCAAACTTAATTAATCTTACCCCAGAGCTTTTACTTCTAGCTGGAATTTCTTTAAGTTCAAATTTTAAAATTCTTCCTTGATTTGAAAGTACTAGACATTCATATTGTCCAACAGGAGCTTCTTCACTATATTCTGTTGGTACAAGAATTGCTGAAAGTAATTCAGTAGTTTCTTCATCAAGACTAAAGATTGCTTTACCGCCTTTATTTTTTGTTTCTAGATTAGCAACAGTAGTTAAGAAACCATTACCATCTGTTGAAGCAAGAAGAACAAATTGCTCTGGACTCGCAGTAAAAACACTTACAAGTTTAGTTTTGTCTTTGAAATTAACTAATTGAGAGATATGAGCTCCAGCACTTCTTAAATTTGGAATTTGATTTGGTTGGATGTTATAAACTCTACCAATTGAATCAAAAACGTATAAAGTATCAGTGCTTAAACATTTAATCTCTTGAGCAAAGCTATCGTTGTTACGATATTGAATATTCTCTAGATTAACCTCGTGACCCTTACCACAGCGGAATAAACCATTTTTAGAGATAACAACTGTAACAGGTTCACTTTCTACTTCAGGCTGAGTAACTACTAATTTTTGTGATTGATACTCAACTAATTTACTTTTACGTTCATTACCAAATTTTGCTTTTGCTTCAATAAGTTCACTTTTGATTTGTTGATCAAAAGCTTTTTTATTTTCTAGAAGATGGTTAATCTGCTTTTGTTGCTTTAATAAACTACTTTTATTCTTACGTAGTTTGTCTTCTTCTAATTTAGCTAACTCGCGTACTCTTAGATCTAAAATTGCCGTAGCTTGTTCTTCTGTTAAAGCAAAAGTTGCAATTAGTTCTTCTTTAGCTTTAGGACTATAGCGAACTATTTCAATTACTTTATCTAAGTTATTGAAAGCAATTAAAAAACCTTCAATACGCATTAGTTTACGAGCAATTATTGTTAATTCATGTTCGTAACGGCGACGTACTATCTCTTTTCTAAAGATTAGCCATTCACTTAAGATTTCAACTAACCCTTTAACTGCAGGTTTATCATTTAAACCTATCATATTTAGATTAACTCGTTGAGTTTTTTCTAAATCAGTTAAGCTACAAAGTTGATTCATTAAGGCATTGACATCAGTTTTATTTCTTTTTAAATAAAGAATAATCTTTAATTCATTTTCCGAAGACTCATCACGGATATCCAAGATATTAGTGATCTTTTTATCTTGGATAAGTTGAGCTATTTTCGGAATTAAATTTGGCGCTGCCTGAGCAGGTAGTTCCGTAATTGTAATTTGCTCTTTTTCAGCGTGCCACACAGCTCGCTGACGAATAGTTCCTCTACCAGTTTTGTAAATCTCATAGAGTTCACTAAAGCTATTGTTAATTTCTGCTCCGGTAGGATAATCTGGACCTTGAATATGCTGCATCACTTCTTCAAGTTCAGCATGAGGTTTATCGATTAGTAAACAACAAGCATCAACTACCTCATTAATATTATGAGGAGGAATGTCTGTTGCCATACCTACAGCAATTCCCGTAGTACCATTAAGAATAATATTAGGAAGAATAGCTGGGAGATAACGAGGTTCCTTTTCATCGCCAGTATAGTTATCCTGAAAATTAACATTACCAGAGTTTAACTCTGTTAGTAAAGCATTGGCATAAGGGCTTAAAAACGCTTCAGTGTAACGCATGGCAGCAAAGCCTTTGGGATCAAATACTTCCCCAAAGTTACCTTGTCCACCAATTAAAGGATAGCGGTATGAAAAGTTTTGCGCCATAATTACAAGTGATTCATAACAAGCAGAATCACCATGTGGGTGGAAACGACCTAAAACTTGACCTACGGTATAAGCTGACTTTTTTTTCTTGTCTTTAGAGTCAATACCTTCAATTGCCATAGTGTAAATAATACGGCGCTGTACAGGTTTTAACCCGTCACCAATGTAAGGTAAAACTCGATCCTTAATCACGTAAGTAGCATAGTTTAAATAAGCTTCTTCGCAATATTGGGCTAAGTCAAACTCTTCTACCCCATCGTAGTTAATATTGTTTTTTGTACTCATATCATTTAACCATCAACTTGAGTAACGTCACCTTTTGTTTCTAACCAGTCACGTCTATCACCAGAACGACGTTTAGCTAAAAGCATATCAACTAACTCTTCTGCTTCCTTGCGTTGGTTATGCCAACGTAACTGTAGTAAGCGTCGATTGTTAGGATTTAAAGTTGTTTCTCTTAGCTGATCTGGGTTCATTTCACCCAATCCTTTAAATCGTGTTATACGAATATTCTTTTTATTTTTATACTGTGCTAGAACTTGATTCTTTTCATCTTCATCTAAAACATAGTGAACATTATTTCCAACATCAATTCTAAATAAAGGTGGAAGAGCAACATAAACATGTCCATGCTCAATTAAAGCAGGGAAATGCTTCATAAATAGAGCACAAATTAGAGTTGCAATATGAGCTCCATCACTATCAGCATCGGCTAGAATACAAATTTTTCCATATCGTAAATTACTTAAATCGTCAGAATCAGGATCTAGACCAATAGCTACAGCAATGTCATGGATTTCATTGTTTTTTAAGACTTGATCAGAGTCTACTTCCCAAGAGTTTAGAATTTTACCTCTTAAAGGAAGAACAGCTTGGTAGTCTTTATCTCTTGCCATACGTGCTGAACCACCTGCAGAGTTCCCCTCAACAATAAAGAGTTCAGTGCGCTCAAGATCAGTTGAGGTACAATCTGTTAATTTTCCTGGAAGACAAGGACCCGAGGTATATTTTTTACGTACGACTTTATTAGCTAGAGCAATACGTTTTTTTGCGCGCTCAATAAAATGCTGTATAAGGTCTTTGGCAAAGTTTGCATTCTCATTTAGCCATTGGCTAAGGTGAGCGTTCACTTCACGAGAAACAAATGAAGTAGCTTCTCTAGAGGTTAACTTTTCTTTTGTTTGCCCTTGGAATTGTGGATCTTTCATTCTTAAAGAAAGAATGTAATTACAATGGCTCCAAATATCATCAGCAACTAAAGTTAATTTCTTTTCTAGAAGATCATGAGCATTAGCAAAAGTTCTTACTGCTTCTAGTAAGCCATCACGTAAACCTTTAACGTGATTACCACCTAGGTTATTTGGAATAAGGTTAGTATAAGACTGATCTACAGCTACAGGCTCGTCAAACATCCAAGCTAAACAGAATTCAAGCTCTTGTTCTGGGTATTTGCTATTAAAGGATAGTACAGGATTAGGTAAGTATTCACTTTCAAGGTGTTCTTGTAAGTATTCAGTCATACCTTGTTCGTATAACCAAGTATTTTCAGTATTATCCTGTTTATTAATAAAATGGATTTTTAATCCTGGAGCTAGAATAGCTTTAGCTTCAAAGATTTTCTTTAAAGCTTTAAGATCAAACTTTTCTGAATCAAAGTACTTTCCATCTACCCAAAATCTAATAGTTGTTCCTGTTTGACTTTTTGGGCATTTGTCAATGACTTTTAAAGGAGCTTCTGGAGCTCCATAATTAAAGCGCATAAAGTGAACTTTGCCATCACGGCAGACAGTTACTTCAAGCTTAGCAGATAAGGCATTTACAACTGTAGAACCTACCCCGTGTAAACCACCTGCGAAATCGTAGTTTTTTCCTCCAAATTTACCACCAGCGTGTAATCTTGTTAATAAGATTTCTACTGCGGAAATTCCTTCTTCAGGATGGATATCTACAGGAATACCACGACCATGGTCTGCTACTTCAACACTATTATCCTCATATAGAGTTATGCTAATTTCTTTACCATAACCATTGATAGCTTCATCGACAGAGTTATCTAAAATCTCTTGTAATAAGTGATTAGGGTTGTCTGTAAAAGTATACATCCCTGGACGCATTTGTACAGGTTCAAGCCCTTTAAGGATAACTATCTGCTCAGCGTTATAGTTTTTCATAGAATTTGATTAATAAAAGATCTTCGTAGGTAAAAAGATAAAGGAGCTAGATTAATTTTAAAACCATCTACATCTTTACTACTTATAGATTGGTTACGGTTAAGTGCTTTGATGCGAACGCAAAGAATATTACCAATATTACCTTTCAATTGTTCGAAATCTTGCAAGGTAATAAAATTCATAATTGTTTGCCAATCTTGTTTTAGAGTTTGTAACTCTTGTATAGTTGGGGACCAAAAGAAAGCTTTTCCTATACGTCTTTGTTTTAAAGGAATACTAGGATCAGCTTCAATTGGTACAAAAAGAATTTTCTTTAGTTTATAAAGTAAATGACTATTTTCCCAACTTTGCATCATATAGCCATTAATCGGTAAGCTTGAGACAAAAATATCATTCTTTGCTTCACCTTTGGCATTAATAGCTAAAGTTTTTAGTTCTACGCCAAGGTTGGCAAAATCTTGAGTTGGTTTAGAACCTGCAACTGCTCCAAGAGCAATCTCGATTAGATTACCAATCCAGCCTCGATTTTCTTGTAAAGTGTAGATCATCTCTACATTATGTCTTGTTGCGACTTCTTCGAGAGTTTTACCACTAATATTATCACAATAGCAGAGTAGTTCTGCTAATGATTTAGGGGCAGGAGAAGGAGTTACCTGTTTAGCAAATAGGCTAGTATGTAACTCTAAATCTAGATTAAACTCTCGTTGCATGAGCTTGCTAGCCTGATGAGCTTTTAAGCTGTTATTTTCTAGTTTATATTGCAGTTTTTCAGTGGAGCTTGCTTGAAATCTACTATCTATTTGCCAGTTGGAATTTTTCATTTAGTTTTAGCTCTTTTCTTACAAGTAAGTACTAAATAAAGACCGATAATAATCATAGGTAAGGTTAGTAATTGTCCTTGAGTAAATGGACCAAGAATATAACCTAATTGCGAATCTGGTTCTCTAAAAAATTCAACAATAAAGCGAGCAATCCCATAACCTAACAGAAATAATCCTGATAATAAGCTTGGAAGATTTAGGCGACGTTTACGAACTAAAAGTAGGATAACTAGTAACACTAGGCCTTCAAGAAGCGCTTCATATAATTGAGATGGATGACGTGGGATATCACCACCTGTCGGGAAAATCATCCCCCAAGGAACATCAGTTTCGCGTCCCCAAAGTTCTCCATTTATGAAGTTTGCACATCTGCCTAATCCCAAAGCTAAAGGTGCTACAGTTGCACCTAAATCAGCATATTGCCAAAATTCTTTATTTTTTCTTGTTTGCCAATATAAAGCAACAATTGCTCCAAATAGTCCTCCATGGAAGGACATTCCTCCTTGATGAATATAAAGAATTTCAATAGGATTTTTTAAGTAAACGCTAGGATTGTAAAAAATCACATAGAATAAACGCCCGCCTATAATAGCAGCGATAAAACAGTTTATAGCTATATCATTAAAGCGCGCTGCAGTTACTCCAGCATTATAAGTGCTAGAGTGTTTATGATCACTTTTTAGAAGAAAATAGTTTAGGAGTAAAGCTCCTCCTAAACCGAAGAGATAAAATAGTCCATACCAACGTACTTCAAAGTTGAAAATACTAAAGGCTACGGGATTAAAATTAGGAAATTCTAAATAAGCTTGCGCTGGTGCGTTAAAGCTAATCCCTAGAATTATAAAAAACAAATAAGCGAATATTTTCATGGTAAAGACTAGAATCAAAATTTAAATGGAGATAAATATTTATTAGCTTATTAATAAATAGCCATCGTATAGCATATCAATTGCCACTAAAATTAAGAAGTAAGCAAAAATGCGTTTTACTTTAGGAGCAGGTAAAACCGATTGTAATTTTACTCCTTGGTGAGCAAAGAATACAGAAGTTACTAAGATAGCAATAAAAGCGATAAAAGAAAAGTAGCCAAAAGTATATGGCACTTGAGTATCAACATTTAAGCCTGCTATAAAATAGGTTAAAAATCCAGAGATAGCTAGAAAAACTCCACAAAAAGATGAGGTTCCTAAAGCTTTCTTAATTGGAAATTTACAAGAGTGGAATAAAGGACCTAAAAATGAGCCACCAGAAATTCCTGCAGTTGCTGAAATTCCTCCAATTGCAGCCCCAGCTAATAATCCTTTTCCTACAGGTAGAGTAGCATTTTGATCTTCTTCAACTTTTGATTTTTTTCTTAACATATTGAGTGAAGAGTAAATTACAACAAAACCAAAGAGGATTTTTAAATATCCTGGGTTAATTGAAGTAACAAACTGTCCAACAATAACAGAAAAGATAATCATCGGTGGGATGATAATTGAAGCTGCTTTAAAGTTAATATTCCCTAATTTATATTGTTTTAAAGAAGCAGTTATTGTGTTGAAGATGATAATTGCAAAACTAGTTTGAATACAGATAGGAAGTAAGTATTCAGGAGAAATAGTAAAGATGTTAGGTAAAGTATAGTTAAGAACTGGAACTATTACTAGACCTCCTCCTAATCCTAACAGTCCAGAACTTAAACCGGCAAAAATACCGGCTAAAAGACAAGTAACTATAAAGGTAATAATTTGTGGATCCATTGTTTAATATTTTGGTTTTCGTTTAAAAACAAAGCGAGAAAATTCTTTTAAAACTTTACGGTAAACTTCTTCTTTAAAGTAAACTACATTACGGATTGGGTACCAGTAAGTTACCCAACTATGAGCAACAAATTCTTTTGCAAAAGAGTAGTCTATTACTGCATTGTTGTCAATTAACTGTACTAAGAACCACTTTTGTTTTGCGCCATTATAATCTTGAAAGTTAAAAGGAAACTTATAAGTTAACCATTTTTTACTCTCTGCAATGATTTTAACTTGATTAGGTTTTATCCCAGTCTCTTCTTCAAGTTCTCTATACATTGCTTGCTCAGGCGTTTCTCCCTCTTCAATTCCTCCTTGAGGAAATTGCCATTGTGGAAATTTAGTTAGTTTACCTAGCCAAAGTTTTTCCTCTTTATTAATAACTATAATACCAACCCCTTGACGAAGGTTTTCTTGAGATTTTTTGTTATTCATTATTTTTAATAAAGAAGTAAGTTGTTAAATATAAATATAGGACTACAGTAAATGCTGTAGTCCAATATTTTGTAAGGTATTCTTAAGCGTGTACTTTGTTGTCTCTAACAACATTTTCACGTAGTTCGGTTTTTTCTTTAACAGATAACCCTTCAAATGTAACTACTTCAAAAGCATTTTCAGCGATTAGCTTACGAACTAATTGATTATTTAAATGGTGACCTGATTTGAAAGCTTTGTAGTTACCAATGATATTGTGACCACAAAGGAATAAGTCGCCGATAGCGTCTAACATTTTGTGACGAACAAATTCATTGTTATAACGTAAACCTTCTTCATTGATAATGCGGTTTTCATCTAAAACAATAGCATTAGCTAAACTACCACCACGGCAAAGACCATTTTGTTGTAAGTACTCAATGTCTTTTAAGAAACCAAAAGTACGACAACGTGATAATTGATTAACAAAGTTGTTAGTCGTTAGATCCATGTTGTAGTGACTTAAATCTTTTGAAAATGCTGGATGGTTAAAATCGATAGTGAAATCTAAATTAAAGATATTACTTTCTGAAGGTAGTAACTCAGCAAATTTATCACCATCTTCTACACGTACTTTTTTGGTGATGCGGAAGAATTGTTTAGGTTGATCTAATTGAATTAAACCAGCATCTTGGAATAGTAAGACAAAAGCAGCTGAAGAACCATCCATAATAGGAACCTCAGGTGAGTTTAATTCAATATAAAGGTTATCGATTCCAAAAGAAGAAATAGCTGCCATTAAGTGTTCAATAGTTTGAATACGAACACCTTCATCTGTAACAATACCTGTACATAAAGTTGTTTCTCTTACTAGGTATGGGTCAGCCTTAACTTCTACTACCGGATTTAAATCAACACGACGGAAGATAATACCTGTATTTGCAGGAGCCGGTAATAATTTTAACATTACATTATTCCCAGAGTGAAGTCCGATACCTGATACTTCAATTGGGTGCTTGATTGTTCTTTGAAAAATAGTCATAGTCTAAAGTTTATAGTTGTTGTTCTGTATTTTTATATGTGTTCTTTTTTTTGTAAGAAGATAAAATAATCTACATTTTATTATAGCAAATTTACAACTAAAAAATCAAAGATAATAAAAAAGTACAGAAGAAACTTCTGTACTTTTTCCAACTATTCATCAATATCTAAATCATCATCTGAGAAAGATAATTTATTTTGTGGCTCTGCTTTTTCTTCTGTAGTAGGTGTAACAAATAAGTTACTACTTTCAGGTAAAGCTGGAGAGCGATATTCTTCTGTTGCTGGAGCACTGCCTTGCTGCGCTGCTTTAATAGCTGCTAAAAATTGTTGCATTGTTGCTTCATCTAAAGAAGAAAGAGAAGCTAATAAATCATTTGAAGCAGTATTTGCTGCAGGAGCTGCAGGTGTTTTTTCAGCAGCTGGAGCTACTTGAGTTTCACCTAAAACTTTAGCACCATTATTTGGTTTAATTGCTAAACCATCATTGCTCTCAACTGAAGATTTAGTGCTTGGTTTGCTACTTGCAACAGGAGTAGGTGTTTGGTAGCTACTTGCTGTTTGCGCAATAGGTTGAGCGTTTTCTTTATTGCTATGCGAACCCATACCAGTAGCAACAATAGTTATATTTAAACGAGGAGTGTTGTCTTCGTTGTCTGGTAATTTGTTATAAGCGAAGATAACTTGAGGTCCATTATTTTGGATTGACTCAATTTTATCATCATCTAAGCTATCAAGATCTTCTAATAGTTCATCAAAGCTTTCTACTTCTTGATCTTTAACGCGAGAGAAGCGAGATACAAACTGATCCATAATTCTTTGGGTAAAGTGACTTGAACACTCTAAAAGAATTAAGAAAGCAGTAGCTTGTTCAATATTAGAACTTGTAATTAATGGTGAAGTTGTAACTTCTTTATAGATATAGTCGATTGTACCTTCTGGATCTTCAGTAATTGAATCTAATCCTTCACCTTCTAAACTACGATATAAGATTTGTGATTTACCACCATTATTTAGGATAGTTTTTAAATCTTCGAAGTCTGTATTAATCGTTGTTGGGTTACGGATAATTTTAATTACGCCAGAAATTGCGTTTGAAAGAATTTTATTAGCTTCATCAAGCCCACGAGTATATTCATAATCAGGATAGAAATCAACAATTTTTTGATTGTCAATCATGATTAATGAATCAGAATGGCGATAAAGATTTTTAATACCGTAATATGCTTCACGCATACGGTTTTCATATTTAAATGGTAAAGTTACTAGTGATACTACAATTGCTCCTGCATTTTTTGCAGCTTCAGCCACAATTGAAGAACCTAAAGTTCCCGTACCACCGCCCATACCGGCTGTAATAAATACTAAGTCAGTACCACTTACAATTTCTGTGATTTCTTGGATAGCTTCTACAGTGGCATTACGTCCAACGTTAATATTAGCCCCTGCACCTTTACCTTTTAGTAAATTTTTACCAAGTACTAATTTATTTTCACACTGTAAGTTATTTAAACAATTCTCATCAGTGTTAAAAATATAGTGAGAAACACTTTTACCTACATTATCCATGTAGCCCGGTTGTTTATAAAGATAGTCAACGGCATTGTTACCAGCTCCACCAACTCCGATAACAATAATTTTTTCTAATTGATCTGTTTCTTTCATTTCTGATTTACCGCCGTTCGCATTCAAAACAGGAAGAACAATGTCATTTTCCATAGATGTTGGACTTGTCGTTTAAATTGATCTATTTTATACGCTAAAAATATTTAATTCTTAGGCTAAAAATAAAATTTACGAAGTAAATAAACTTTTACCCTGTTATTTTACTATATTTCAGATATAAGTTATAAAAATAGTTACTTACATCTTAAAGAATTTTAAAAGAGACTCAAAGAACCCTACTTTTATAGGCTTAGGTCTAGCTAAGTGGAAATTGTAAATTAATCCAAAAGAAGTAGTAAATTGATCTCTAGTCGCTTGATATAGTTTATAGCATTCTCTACCAGCATTATCAACCATAAAATGGCTAAAACTAAAACAGATCCCAGGTCTAAAGTAAACCTTATTGCTTACTTTTAACACTTTGTGCTCAATTTTTAATTGCTCTTCACTAGTGTAATAGATTAGAGTTCTAGATTTTAGATTTGCAGATGGAAGAAAGCTATGTGAGTAATATTGCATCCCTGTAACTAGGTTAAGCGAAGTTTGTTCAAGTTGTTGACCATTGCTAGTTAATTTTTCTTCTTTTTGTTTATTGAAGTACTCAATTTCATTTTCTAGTCTTTCTGAGAAGACTAAAGAAGCAACAGCTGAAACATCTTGTAAATCTGCTCCATACCCCATGATATTTAATTGTACTTTATTAAAAAAGTTTGGGGTAAATCTTAAACCATCACGATCAAGTTCTTTCAATTTGTCATAGCAAAGATGAAAAACTTCTTGTAAAGGTAAAACAATAGACTCTTCAGTATCACTAATGGTAAAGTTTACATTAAATAAAGGAATTCTAAAGTTATGTTTAGATCTAGTAACTAAAAAATTAAATCCACTTAAGCCGTTATAAACAGCTTCAAGAGGTAAAGGTCTTTTTATTTTTGGATTATTATTTATGCTATTAACGATTTCTTTAAAACCTTTTTCTACACTAAGAGACTCAATAAAATAGTCATTTTGATCTTTTATAAAGTTAATCCAAGTAGAGTTATAGCATAAGTTTATATTTATTAAATAAGGTTTATTTACTTGATTCTCATCAACTAGTAAGGTTGTAGCTGCTGTGTCAGCTGTACATTTGAAAATAACCTCATCGCCTAAAATAACATCATCCGCAAAAAAGTAATTTTTAAGAATTTCTTTTAAAATGTGAGTTTGAATTGGAGATTGTTTTCTTAATTCAGAGACAATAATATTGTAAGAGATTCTTTTTACGACTAATTTGTCATCAGCGATATCTAAATTTAAATCTTTAGCTTTTTCTCGATTCTCGATTTTAAGATGGTTATCAAGAAAATCTTGAATATTCTCTACAACTGAGTGAGTAAATAAATCTTTGTTGGTAATATTACCAAAATTAATTCCTTGGAGGATTCCTCTTTTTAAAGCTAAGAGATTTACCGTTTCATTTTCAACATATCCAGCAGCTAAATTGATTTCAGAAGAGTCAATATGGATTGATAAAATCAAGTTCTTTGCTTTATTTTTTGCCACAATTCAAAGGGATATTTGCTAATGAGTGTAACAGCTAAAATCAATAAAAATTTTTTAAGATTTAGCTCAAAAACTAAGTAAATAAAAAAATTAACTTAATTAAATTAAATAAATTTAAAAAGTTAGAAAAATACTACTATCATTTTACAACATTTATGACTATTAACTATTACTTTTTGTCAAAAATGTGCATAAATTCCCATTTTAATCATAAAAAAGGTAGGTTTTATAAAAAATAACCTACCTTTTTTACTAATTTAAGTCATCTTTGTAGTCGCCTTTTACAGGTTCAGAAGTAAAGTTAGCATTATAAAGATTCTCCCCACCCTTACCAGGTATTAAACTAGAGATAAGAGAAGTCTTAGCTTGACCTTCAGGGATAAACTTTATTGATACTCCATTGTTGTAACGAAGATCTACATAGCTAACTAGATATCCTTGTGGAACTTTTATTTGCTCTGCAGCTAATAAAAAGCGACGGATGCTTGCATTGATATCAATAGAATCAAGATTTAAGAGAATTCCATTGCTTAGTAGAATTTGCCAAGCATCAGAGGAATCAACCCTGATCTCTTTGATTTGTAAATTAGAGTTTTCTAAGTCGTCTTTAATTTGATACCAATAATTTAATGCAGTTTGGATGTAATACTCATTGGAAATTAAAATAGGGATACCCTCTTGAATTTTATCAGTATTTAAATCTAAAGACTGCATTGTGGTATTTTTATTTTCTAACTCAGAGTTAACTTCTTGTTGCTTGGGGCTAAAGAATAATTTTCCTTTATCAGTAATATAGCCAACTTTTAAACCATCTGTCCAAATAGCATAGGGTTTATACTCAACTAGACGTATATTTACTGTTTGAGGCCACACCTTGTTTACTAAAATAAAATCAATCCAAGAGTATTTTTTCAAAGTGTCTACTAAATTTTTTGTATTAAATTTAAAGTATCCTTTGTCCTCATTATCAGAACTATTTATAGCCTTTAAAATATCCTCTGATTCAGTAAATTGCAAATTATTGTTAATTTGAAATTTATTCATTGGATTGGTAGCAAAGAAAGAGCTAACTCGACTACTTTGCGTTACTAAAATACCTAAAGCTAATAAGAGTAAAAGACTTAGATAAAATAGTTTTGATTTTAATAAACTTCTCATGGTATACCAAAATTATTCTATTTCTTAACCAAGTTCAACGTCATTAATTGCATTTAGAAGAACATGTAAACAAAGATCTTGATAACTCATTCCGCAGTGTTTAGCTGCCATAGGGAAAAGACTATACTCTGTCATTCCTGGATTAGTATTAACTTCTAAAGCATAGAACTCACCTTTGTCATTACTTAAAATATCAACACGACACCAGCTATTAATACCAATAGTTTTAGCAGCTTGCTCTGCAAGAGCAAGAATTTGTTTAGTTTGTTCTGCAGTTAAGTTTGCAGGACACTCATAACGAGTAGAATGGTCAATATACTTAGATTGATAATCGTAGAATTCGTATTTTGAATCAATAATAATTTGAATAGCAGCTAAAGCTTTACCATTTAATACAGGTACAGAATATTCACCGCCATTAATATATTGTTCAATAATAACATCTTTATCAATTTTTGCAGCAACTTCTAACGCTTTGTATAGGCTATCACGATCCTTAACTTTGCTAATACCAATTGAAGAACCTTCAAGATTCGGTTTGACAAAGAGAGGTAGACCTAATTCTGCAATAATATGATCAATATCTAATGTTTCTCTTGAATCTAAAATTTCGTGAGATTTTAGAGAGATAGATTTTGGTGTTGAAACGTTGCTTTGTAACCAGATCTTTTTGGTAAAAAGTTTATTTAAAGTTAAAGCTGATTGTAAGACACGACAACCAGTATATTTGATTCCTAAAACATCTAAGAACCCTTGAATTTGTCCGTCTTCACCAAATCTACCATGTAAAGTATTGAAAACTAAGTTAACACCTAGCTCTTTTAATTTACTTAAATCTTCATTTTTAGGATCAAATAAGATAACATCTAAATTTAGAGAGCTAGACTTTAAAGCATCATAAATGCACTTACCAGAGTTTAAAGAAACTTCTCTTTCATTTGAAGTGCCACCACATAGAACGGCAATTTTATAATTTTTTAAATCTTCCAGAGTATATTGCATAATAATTAACCCAATTTTTTCCAACCTGAATTAGCTAAAGCTGTATGTACTTTACGAGAAACAGATCCAGCTCCTTGTGAGAAAACTACATCATTATCATGAAGTAGAAGATTTAAAGTTTGGGTTAAATCATTGTTACCTATAGCAATACAATCTTTCCCAAGTTTACGAATTTCATGTGATAAGCTTTGAGAATCAGCACCAACTATTGGTTCTTCGCCTGCCGGATACACATCTAAAAGGATTATTTGATCCGCTTTACTTAAAGCTAAAACAAAATCATCAAATAAATTAATCGTACGAGAATATCTATGCGGCTCAAAAAGCATAACTAAACGACGATCAGGGAAGTTTTCTCTTGCAGTCGCAATAGTTGCTTCTAACTCTGTAGGGTGATGTCCATAGTCATCAATAAATAACGCTTTGCGCTTCTCGTCAATTTGGTATTCACCAATTTTATCAAAACGTCTACCAGCACCGGTAAAAGCTTTTAAGCCGTCTTTGATTTTTTCTAAAGGTAAGCCTTCGTGTAAAGCAACAACTAAAGCTGCAGTTGCATTAGAAGCATTGTGTTTTCCTGAAACAGAGAGTTCTAGATCTAGAACTTCTTGCTCAGGGGTCAGTACTGAGAACTTACATTTAAATACACCTGGAGTATAAGAGATAATGCGATAATCAGCCCCCTCATGGTATCCGTAAGTTATAGTTTTACGGCTAATACGAGGGATAATATCTCTAATAACAGGAGAGTCATAACAAACTACGGCTGTGCCATAAAATGGAATGTTGTGTAAGAAGTTAATGTAAGTATCGACCATACGGTTAAAGTCACCATTGTAAGTTTCCATATGATCTTTTTCAATATTTAGAATAACTGATACAAAAGGAGTTAAATGTAAAAAGGAAGCGTCAGATTCATCTGCTTCGGCAATTAAGTATTCCCCTTTACCTAAGTGAGCATTACTTCCTGCGCTTTTTACAATTCCACCATTGATAAATGTAGGGTCTACACCTGCATGGGTGAAAACTGTAGCTAACATTGCAGTTGTTGTAGTTTTACCATGAGTACCAGCCACAGTAATACCATGTCTAAATCTCATGATTTCAGCAAGCATTTGCGCACGACGAATAATTGGTATACCTTTACGGCGAGCCGCAATTATTTCAGGGTTAGACTCTTTAATTGCAGAAGAGACTACAATAAAAGCAGCCTGTTCTACATTCTCTTCTTTGTGCTCTGGGTAGATAATAATCCCCATTGCTTTAAGATTATCAATAGTAGGTCCTTTACCTATATCAGAACCTGAAACTTGGTAGCCAAGATTATTTAATACTTGGGCAATACCAGACATACCTACGCCACCAATACCAATAAAGTGGATATACCCATCGATTTTCATACGTTTTCTTTGGGTAGTAGCGTTTTGATTAATAAATTGGTTATTCATATAGCTGATTAAAAATAAGTTTTTATGAATGCAGTAATTTTATCTGTAGCTTGTGGAGTTGCTAAAGTAGTTTGTTTTTTAGCCATTAGGTAAAGCTTGTTGTAATTTAAGGTTAACAGATTTTCTACAAGTGTTTGCGAGTTAAAATCTTTATTTAAAATTACACGAGCAGCCTGTTGGTCGACTAGGTATTTAGCATTAAGAAGTTGTTGTTGGTCTTTATGATGAGCTAAAGGGACAAAGATAACTGGACGATTACAGCTAGCAATCTCAAATACAGTCATAGAACCAGAACGACAAATGATTAGATCACTAGCTAAGTATCTTTCTATCATATTGTCAATAAATTCAATTGGTGTAAAACTACTTGCAACTTTGTCTAGTTCTAAGTTTTTTGCTAATTGTTCTACATTAGCTAAGTTATTTTTACCAACCTGCTGTACAAGATCTACATAAATATCTTTTTCAGCTAGGAGTTTAACAGCTGGAGCAAGGTTTTCATTAAGGATACGAGCACCTATTGATCCACCAACTGCAAAGATATTAAGTTTTTGTTTTTGAAAGCTTAAATGATCAAAGTCTTTTTGTTCATTGCTATCTAAAAGACTATATAACTTAGAAAAGTTTTCTTCGTTATATTCTAGATCTTGGGTAAATTCTTTATCTAAATTAGCTAAATAGTTTTTAAGTTCAATGAACTCATTTTTAGCTTTTTCTAAAAGAGGGCGAAGGTTATCTTCGCTATTTACCTTTTGGAAGTCTTCTCTTAGAGGTTGACCAACAATATATTCTGGTTTTTTAGCTTGTGGTAATGGGTAGGCAAATAGTGTTAAATTTGCAAATTTCATTAAAATTTTATTAGTTAGACCTATTACTCCATTGTTCTCTAAAACAATTAGAGGAATGCCTAATAATTTTGCTGCAATCCCAACTGGACCGCACACATATCCTCCAAAACTTACCACTACGTTTGGACGGATCTCTTTAAGGATTTTTATAGAATCTTTTACTGCTTTGAGTGAAGTAAATGGTGCTTTTAACCAAGCTTTTAATCCACGCGATACTATACCTTCAATTTTGATAGTATGAAGAGGGTAGCCATATTTTGGCACTATATCATTTTCCATGCGATCGGAAGTTCCAACCCATGAAATGTCAACGTTTTCAGCAGATAATTTTTGGGCAACAGCAAGAGCTGGGAAGATATGCCCTCCTGTACCCCCAGCAACTATAAGAACTTTTTTCTTTGTTGTCATAGTCTAAAAAATAGATTTTGATGAATTTATTTACAGGTCTATAGTATATTACAAATTTGCAGTTCTTTCTGTACTTATCGGAATAAATGGCTTAAATAATTCATAAAAAGTAAACCATGACTAAAGTCATGGTTTACTTTTACGTGCTTTTTTAAGGTGCTTGAATTTTTTATCTTTAGAGAATTTTTCCGCGAGGAAATTGAAAAAGCTTAAGACTATATCTTGAGAACGTCCCTCTTTAAAGGTATGTCCATTCGCGATAAGTCGGTTTTCATAGTCAACACGCATGGTTATACCTAAAGCGGTAAAAGTCACTAGGTATGACGATCCACCGTAAGATATTAATGGGTGGGTACTACCATCTGTTGGTAGAAAAGCTACGGTCATGCCTAAGTTATATAACGATTGATATGCTAACCACAGTACAAAGGTAAAAACTAAAATAGCTTGGAAAGGTCTTTTATAGATAAAGAATGTTTGATGAGAAATTTTGAACATTCTTAAGAAAAGTAAGATTTCAAGCGTAACTAAAATAATTATACCTATGTAACCAAATTCTTCTCCAAAGATTGCTAATATGTAGTCCGTATTTGCTTCTGTTAGATACCCAGATTTAAAAATAGAATTTCCAAGTCCAACTCCCCAAAATCCTCCATGAGAGAATGCAGAGATAGAGTTAATAACTTGATATGATTTTCCATAAGGATCTGAATAAGGATCTAAGAAACCTGTAATACGATTCATTAAGTAGGCTTTATTAGTAACGAAGATTACTAATAAAATTACCATTACTATAATAAATGGAGCTGCTCGGTAAGTTAGGGTCTTTAAGTTAGGGGTAATGTAAATTATAGTAATTGTACTAATAACACCTAACATTAAAGTCGAACCAAAGTCAGGTTGAAGTAAAAGCAAAATAGACATTATTGCTAAAAAGCAAGTAAAGCCTAGCATATCTATGAGCTTAAAATTCCTATCTTGCGAAATTGCAACTAAATAGTGAGATAAGTAGATAAATGTACAAAGTTTTGCTAATTCCACAGGCTGGAACGTAAAACCCATGATACTTATCCATCGTTGAGCACCATTAAGGGAATGCCCAAAAGTGTGTACAAAGAGGAGTGCTCCAATTGTCCCTATAGACATAAGCGGTAGTAAAGTTCGCCATAATGACGAGTTTATACACAAGGAGGTCAAGAAGGCACCAACCCCAATAACCATTAGTAAGGCTTGCTTAGGATTAAATATAGCACCAGTTTGCTTTACTGTCATATAAGTAGAAGCTGAGAATACCGTAATAATACCTAAGCCAAAGATAGAGAATATTAAAGCTAAAAGATAGCCATCATAAAGCTTAATATCATATGGCTCTTTATGATTTTTTTCACCTAGATAGATTAATTTATGAATAAATGATTGGGCAGTATTTAGAGTTTTAACTCCAATACGCTTAAATCTACTAGGTTTTTGATACTTTTTTGCAATTTCAGTAAAAACCTGCCCTCTGTGTTCGTAGTTTTTAAATTGATCTAGACTAGCACAACCTGGACTTAAAAGTACAACATCGTTACTTTTAAGTTGAGGAGCAATATGGTTCATTACTTGCTCTAAAGTACCCTCTTTAAAAACTTGTGCGTTAGAAGCGCATTTTGCAACTTCTTCAGCATCACGTCCATAGCAAAGTACTTCAATATTTTTAATTTTAGCTACAGCTGGAGCCAGCTCACTAAAATCTTGTTTTTTCCCTTCTCCACCCATGAGAAGATAAAGCTTACCATTTTCATGCAGATCAATAGATCTTAGTGCAGACTCAACTGAACCTATGTTAGTTGCTTTACTGTCATTAATAAAGCGTACTCCATTGTTAGCTGTGTGCACAAGTTCAAATCTATGTGGTAATCCTTTAAAACTTTTTGCAGCTTCAAAGATTAATTTATCTTGTTGCTCTGAATGACCTTGTAAGGTTAAACGTACTAAAGCTATAGCAGCTAGGATATTCTCATAATTATGTAATCCCTGTAATTGGAAATCTTTAACAGGAATTGAAACATATGATATCGAACTAGCATTACCGTAAAGAGCAGGAATGTTTAATGTTTTCTTTTTAGGATCATAAAAATATGAAGCTGGGTTATTTACTGGATCAGAAGTAAATGCGGTCATGTGTTTTTTAGCATTTTCATTTCCAGGCCATGTATTCTGGTCTATTTTGTTATATAGCAGACTTTGACTTAAGTCGTATATGTGGTGCTTAGCTTCAGAATACTCTTTAAAGCTTTCATATCTATCTAAGTGATCCGGTGTTATATTTAAAATAGTACCGACACGAAGCTTTAAGTTTTTCGTGGTTTCTAGTTGGTAGCTCGAAAGTTCTAAAACATAGTAGTTAAATGTTTCACTTAAAGTAGACATGATAGGAATGCCTACATTACCAGCCATTGCAACATTGTAACCTAAGTGTTTTAAAATATGAGTAGTAAGCTCTGTAACGGTAGTTTTACCGTTAGATCCTGTAATCCCAATAACAGGGGCATTACGAAAGATTGGATCTTTTGACTCATTTTTTACACGTGCAAATAGCTCAATATCACCAATTACTTTAACTCCTTTTTCTAAGGCTAGAGTAAATGCTTGATGATTTTTTGGAATACCTGGAGAAACAATTAAAAAGTTCTGCTGCGCTAGTATTTCAGGAGTGTTTAATGGATATAAACTAACACTACTGTTAATTGATTGTAAAATAGATATTAATTCAAAATCAGGTTTGTCATCAAATAATGTAATTTGATATTGATTGTGATCTTGATTAGTAAGTAGAAACTTAGCTGTTTCAAAACCTGATTTTTTTACCCCAACAATACCTATATTAATTTTACGTGATATTTGTAAGGACATAAGGATACGGTTGAAAAAGTAGAGACATAAATAAAAGACTAAATAAAATTATTTAGTCTTTTATATTATACGTCAAATTTAATTAAATGATCTTAAAACCAGAGAAGTAGATAACTAAACTAGTTAGCAGTAGTAAGAATGCGGCTACCCAGAAACGAGCAATTACTTTTGTTTCAGCATAACCTTTTTTCTCATAATGGTGGTGTAAAGGTGCCATTAAGAAGACACGTCTACCCTCGCCATATTTGCGTTTAGTATATTTAAACCATAGCATTTGAATTGCTGAAGATAAACATTCAACCACAAAAACTCCTCCCATAATTACGAGAAGAATCTCTTGGCGTACTAAAACTGCTAAGAAACCTAATAAGCCACCTAAAGCTAAAGAACCAACATCACCCATAAAAATTTGAGCTGGGTAACAGTTGAATACGAAAAAGCCTATACAAGCACCAGCAAGAGCTGAGCATAGAACAGTTAAGCTCAACGTATCAAAGCTTTCTTGTAGCATAAAAGAGTCGATAAGTCCTAGTTGTAAAGAGATTAGCCCAAAACCTACAGCACAAAATAGTGTAGGGATAATAGCTAGCCCATCTAAACCATCAGTTAAATTAACTGCGTTTGAAGCTCCTACTACAGTGAAGTAAGCTAGTGGAATAAATAAGAAGCCAATATACGGTTGCCAACTAAATAGTGGAATATTTAGAATGTAGTTTATTTCTCTATCGGTACCAAAGTACAGAATAAAAATAGGAATTAAGGATACTAAAGATAAGGCTAAGTATTTTTGTTTTGCACTAAGACCATCTGAGTTTTTACGTTTGATTTTTAAGTAATCATCAACAAAACCTACAGCTCCAAACCCAATAAACACAAATAGTGATAACCATAAATTTAGAGAGTTTAAAGGGGCAAAAAGTAGTACCGAAACAACTACCGCTAAGATGATCATAACTCCACCCATAGTTGGAGTTCCTTGTTTTTTCAAGTGAGTTTCAGGACCATCTAAACGAATACTTTGACCATATTTAAGCTTGTGTAAAGCTTTAATTAAATAAGGACCTGCAATTAAGCAGATTAGAAAAGAAACGATAAAAGCTCCAAGCATGCATAGGAGGAGCATATTAATCAAATTAATGTCAAACATAATTTTTTATATTACAGAGTTCTCTGGTAATTAGTTTTAACGTAAGTAATTAACTCTTGGTTAATGTATTGTTCATAGTTGCTAAAATTCTCTTTTATAAGCGAAAGAAGTTCTAGCATACACAAATTCATTTTTGAAGAGTTACTGCCTTTAAAGGTGATAGCAAAAGTTCTATTATTATGTTGCTGTAAGATTTCAAACACTTGGGTAGCAAGTTTGTAATAAGAAGAATCTTCTTTACTAGCAACTATATTAGGTCTTTCTAGCACATAGACAAATCTGTTTGATTTATTGAAAGGCAAGACGTATAGCTTTTCATCAGCTAAAGCTTTAGGTTTTTCTAAACTAAAAGTTAAATTAGATATTAAATAAAAGTTATTATTTTGCCCAAAAATATATTTGTCATATATTTCAGTAAAAAAGTCTACTTTAGTTTGATAATCTAATTCAGCTAGGTTTCCTAAAGCATAAATTTTGATATCAGCTTTTTCGTTAGTCAGATTTTCTAATGAAGCTAAAACTGATCCAGGATTAGCATTATAGCTATCGTCAATATAAGTAATTTTTTCGGTAACTATAGTTTTATCTCTGCGAGAAGGAATTGGTACATCTTTTAAAGCATAAAGAATGTGATCTAAAGGAATCCCCCCAGCTAGACATGTAATCAATGCAGCAGTTGCATTGTATACTCCAATAGTACCTTTTAAATTAGTGTGAATTTTAACTACTTGAGGATCAACAAAAATCTCTTTGGTTAAATAAGCATTTCCTTTAGGGAAATGTACTCTTTTACACTCAAAACCATTGATGTGTAAATCAAAAGAGGTTTGTCCTTCAAAAGCGCTTATTGATTTTTTATCAATATAAAAATCAGCTAGGTTATTTTCAGCACTAAAAGTTAGTAAAGTTTGTTCTTTATGGCGAGCAAAAAGTAAATCATTAGTATAAGAATCTAAGTTTATTACTTTTACTCCTTGAGAGTTTAGATTAGCAAAAACTTCTGCTTTAGCTAAAGAAACTCCCCTTAAGCCACCAAACCCCTCTGTATGGGCTGGTTGAATATTATTAATAACCGCTATATCTGGACGAGAAATTAGACTTGTATGGTAAATTTCTCCTAAGTGGTTAGCACCATGCTCAACTACAGCTACTTCAGGTGAAATAGCATACTTAACTTTGGCATTAGCTAAATCTAATAATGTAATAGGAACTCCTAATTCATTATTAAAATTTCCTGCTGTAGAAATAACACGGTTTTCATAGTATTTACTAAAGATATGAGCAATAGCTTCCTTTATTGAAGTTTTCCCAGATGATCCTGTGATAGCAACCGTAAGTGGGTTATGGTGTATGCGTAAATATCCTGCAACAAATTCTAAAGCTTGATAGATATCGGTTACTGGAATAACTCTACCTATAGATTGGTTAAAACAAAAATCAGCTAGCTCTGTAGTAAGGTTACCAATAAAAACTACACAATTTTTACGTTTTAATGCGATAGAAGCTAATTCTTCTTTAGTTAAACGTGTGCTATCAAGAACAAAGAAACCTGCAATTTGTTCAGTAGAAATTTCGCTTAATCTTCTTGTGTCTGTTGTCAAGAAAATATCTTGGGAAGCAAAAGGCAACCTAGCGTAGGCAAAAAGGTCACATAATACTTGTGGGGCAGGATGATATTGCTCATCACCAGCGTAATCTCCTGTTGCAAGATCAAGCGGGTTGGTTTTTGTCTCAAGTAAAGTTAGCCCTAATTTTTTAGGGCTAGCTTTTGCAACTTTAAGCTCCTTTTCTTTATCGCTATCTAAACCATCTATTTTAGGTTCTTTAATAACGATAAGATTAGCGATTTCTTGATTTAAAGCTAATTCATGAGATTGTTTTTGTTTGATACGTTCTTCTTCAAGAAGAAAATCTTTAAGATTAGCGTTAATCTTATCTTGGATATCTTTGATTGCTTTAAAGGTTCTTAAGCTAGTTTCTTGATAAGGGATGAAACGGTTATCTAATAGATCAGCACGTGCTAAACCTTCAACAATATCTTTCAAAGAAATAGCGTTAGGCATTGTAATCCTCTAAATTAGTTTTTAAAGTATTCATTTGCTACTTCTTGATCAGAGAAGTGTAACACTTGAGTACCAATAATCTTTTCAGTTTCATGACCTTTACCAGCAATTACTATACAATCACCTGGAGAAGCTTCTTGTATCGCGCTATAAATTGCCTGTTTGCGGTCAGCAATATACTTAACATTTTTGAAATTAGGGTTAACGCCTTCAAAAATTTGTTCCGCAATTTTACTAGCCTCTTCGCTTCTTGGATTATCATCTGTAATGATAACTTTATCAGCTAAAGTGCTGGCAATTTTCCCCATAATCGCGCGTTTACTAGTATCACGATCACCTCCACAGCCAAAAACAACGGTTAATTTGCTATTAGCTTGGTTTTTAAAGTGAACTTTTGTACTTTCTAAAGCTTTTGCTAATGAATCTGGAGTATGGGCAAAGTCAACGATTACTGTTTTATTCTCATTGTTTGGAATAATTTCCATTCTTCCTTTTACTGATTTAAAGTTAGCAGTAAAAGCAATAATTTGTTCAAAATCTAAACCGTATAGGTAAAGGGAAGTAATTGCAGTGAGAACATTATAAGCATTGAATAAACCTAATAAAGGTACATGAATTTCTTTTCTTGCTTTGAAATCAGTTGTTTTGTCTTCAAAACTAAAATCAATTACTAAACCATTAGTTTCTGACTTAATGTTAAGAAGATTTACGATAATATCAGCTTTAAAACTTGCAATTTCATTGATAGTTTCGCCAATATTAATAACAGCTAAGCGAGATTTATTCTGAATATTTAATACCTGGCTTACTAGGTCATAATCAGCTGGTTGTAGCTCTAGAAAATCATTTTCACCTAATGGATTAGGTAGAGTATTGCGTGCACCTGCAATATGCTCATCAGGAGGAATAGCTCCTAAAAATGATAAGCTTGCAGGAGTAGAAGCTGAAATACCACGTGAAGCTCCTTCATCTCTTTCTTGACTAAGCTTTAAAGAAATAAGTTTTACAAGTTTAGCGCCCCAATCATTTTCTTGATCAGTACAAGTAACAATGTAATCATTTACATTATGCTTAGTGAAAAAACGAGTTTTAGCTTGGAAGTAATTTTCAATAGTTTTATGGTAGTCTAAATGATCTTGAGTTAAATTGGTAAAAATAGCTTGTTTGAAACGAACATTTCTTACACGATTTAAATCTAAGCCATGTGATGACACTTCCATAACTAAAGCGCTAGCGTCTTGAAGGTCTGCTTGGAAAATTTTATCTAAAACCGTACAAGCATCTGGAGTGGTATTAATAGCTTTAGTTAAATGGTCATATGAACCTAAACCAATAGTTCCAATTAAATAAGGAGATGGTTTATTAACTAAAGCTTTTAATCCTTGGCAAATTAAATTTGTAGTTAAGGTTTTACCGTTAGTACCAGTAATACCTATAACTGGTATAGTTAAACCAAATTTATCTGGATTACACGCTGAAGCTAAGTAATCGTAGAATTTTAAAGTTAAGAAGCTTAAATATTTATTTAAATCATAAACTTCAAAGATCTCTACATTTTCTCCGTTAATAACATCTTGGCGGTAAAGATAATTATTTTCACCAATTAAATTTTCGTTTGAGGTAAAAATAACACGACAACCTTGGTTAACAACTTCAGGTATAAATTTACGTGCATCAACATTCAGCCCTTTAGTTGCTACAAAGATTGAATGTTGATCACATTTTTTGCTATGCGTGCTAATGTTAGTTAATTGATATTTAACAATCAGTGGTTTTAAAATCTCAATTAACTCTAATAGCTTTTTAATTTGTAAATTAGTATTAATTTGTACCATTTTTCTTATTATCTAGGACTATACGATTAGTTGTCATATTGTCTTCTGGGACATTGTAATATACTAAAGCACTTTCCATGATTTTACGCCAAACAGGAGCAGCTATAGCACCACCATAGTACTGTTTACCTTTTGGGTTGTCAATCACAATAATCAAAGCAAACTGTGGATTACTAGAGGGAGCTACCCCTGCAGTGTAGGCAATATACTTATCCACATAAGCGCCATTTTCTACTTTTTTAGCAGTACCTGTTTTTACCGATACCTTATAGTTAGGAACAGCGGCTCTAGTACCACCACCTCCCTGCTCTGCTACCCCAGTCATAAGTTCTACAACTGTTTTAGTTATCTTAGGATCTAGCTTTTGTTCTCCTTCAACCTTTTTGTTACTTTCGACAATAGATAAAGGTAACTCTAATCCCATATTTCCAAGAGTAGCGTAAACATGTGCTAACTGTAGTGGAGTTACTTGCTGCATATAACCATAAGAGAACACAGCTCTATCAAGTTCAGTTAATCTCTGGTTATATGGGAAATATCCCATAGTTTCTCCAGACAATCCTAATCCTGTTTTTTGACCAAAGCCAGCTGCTAAATAAGTTTGTCTAAGAGTATCTCCTGGTAATAAAAGAGAAATTTTAGAAACCCCTATATTTGAAGATCTCTGTAGAATTTCTCTAATTGACTGATGATCCCTTGGAGCAACGTCTTTAACCTGATGACGTCCTACCATTAAATATCTTGTGCTAATTACCGTAGTTGGAGTTATTACTCTATTTTTAAGTCCAGCATAAACGACAAATGGCTTTACAGTAGAACCCGGTTCAAATGCCGAAGTGATTGCATAGTTATTTAAATAACTAGGAGTAATCGTACGACGGTTATTTGGATTAAAAGAAGGCGCATTTGCCATTACTAAAATCTTACCAGTTTTTACTTCAACCAGAATTGCCGTAGCAGTGTCCGCTTTGTTATCAATAATGGCTTCATTTAAAGCTTGATAAGCTTTCTCTTGTAAGTCAATATTTATAGTCAGTTTTACATCTTCACCAGGGTGTGAGTTAACTGTACTCTTATAGTTAATAATGTTATGACTAAAATCTTTTTCGTAAGAGATAACTCCGTCAACTCCAGTTAGTTCAGTATTTTTTAATTTCTCAATACCAAACATTCCGTTCCCTTCCTTATCTAATAAACCAATCACCTGAGAGATAGAGTCTCCATATGGATAAAATCTACGGAAATCAGTGTATGAAGATAACCCTGGAATTTTTAGTTCTTTAATGTATTTGCTTAAAGTTGGAGAGACTTGGTTTTTTAATTTAAGGTATCTAGAGTTAGGCTTACTAGTAATCTCTTGATAAAGTTTTTGTGGATCTAGATCTAAAGCCTTAGCTAAAGCAATAAAAGTTGGACTATCAACTTGATTGACTGCTTTATATGCAGGATCAAGGAATACTTTTACATCTAGTCCAAAGGTTTGATAAGGAGTAGATATAGCTAAAATCTTGCCATTAGTATCTACAATTTTCCCGCGTGGAGCGTTTAATTTAACATTTCTTTGAATACGAGCATTAGTTTCTTTGACTAAATGCTGTTCATCACGCAATGGGATAACATTGGTAAAAAATTGAAGAAAATATAAAGTTAAGTACAGGAGAAAAACAATTAATAAACTAAAAGCAAAAAAGTATAGTCTACCGCTAGTAATTTTAATCCCAAATTTAAAGTCTTTTAAATTTTCTTCATCTCGCTTCTGTGAGCTAGTTTTAATAGGATCTAAATAGTTGTTATGGGTACCTAATTGCTTTTTCTTAGCCATTTTTTACTCGTTTGTCATAAGTAAAGGGATAGTTGTTGTAGGTATTACTTTATTTTGTGGTAAGTAAGGAATTACAACTATAACCTCAGCTTCAGTGGAAATTGGAACCAAGTAAATCTTGTTTTTAGTTATTCTAATAATGTTAGATTTGGAGGTTAAGGATAAAAATTCTAGATATAAATTATCATTTGACAAAGTAAGAGAATTCTTATCAGCAAGTAACTGAGAATACTTAACAGTATTATCAATCGATAGACGAGTAATATAAATTTTTGTAATAGCTAAAGCCAAAACAACTAAACAAAGAATAATGGTTAAGAAGAGTTTTGTGCTGAGATCTTTGTAAAGTATTTTTAGTGGAGTTAAGTTTGAATCCCAATTTAAATTGCCATAGATTTGTGCTATGTATTTATTGCGTCTTTCTTTAGTTTCTTCTTTGTAATCTTTACTTTGCGCTTTTTGCTGATCAAAGCGATTTTCACTTAAATTTTCAACTAAATCCGCAGTAGCTGTTCCATTGGCTTGAGAAGCATCATTAACTTCTTGGGTACTTAAAGGTGTTGTCTCTTTCTCTGATGTCTCCTCTGGCATATCTGTCGAGAAAATTCCAGAGGTTTTAGAAGTCTTCTTATTTTTACCTTTATTCTTCGCTTTCGAGTATTGAGGTGGTTTAAAGAAGTTCACGTTAGTCTATAAAAGTTATAAGCCATTGAAAGGTTTTGAAGATCTTGTTGCTCCACGCAGGATTGCTGAACGCGAGCGTGTGTTAACTGCAATTTCTTCTTCACTAGGTTTAATAGCTTTAGTAGTATGAGAAAAATAAGGTTCATTACCTTCTAAATCAGTATCAGCAATAGGCAAAAATTTAGGTAAGCTTTCACTAGTAGAGTATTGTTTGAAAAAGTGCTTAACAATACCATCTTCAAGAGAGTGGAAACTAATAATACTTAACTTTCCTTGTGGAGATAAAATTTTTAAAGAATCATTTAATGCAGTTTTTAATTCATCTAGCTCGTTATTTATTGCTATACGAATGGCTTGGAAGGTTCTTGTTGCAGGATTTTTATTTTTATCAACTTTTTTAGAAGCGCCTTTTACTAATTTAACTAAAGCATCTGTATCTGGTAAGAAATCAGAAAACTCTGTACTTTCTCTTAGCTGAACTATTGCTCTAGCAATTGAACGAGAGTTTTTCTCTTGTCCATAAAGAAATAAAGCATCTGCAATTTCTTTCTCACTTGTTTGATACAACCACTCTCTAGCACTTAAACCACTGCTTTGGTCCATACGCATGTCAAGTGGTCCATTGTGCATAAAGCTAAATCCTCTTTCTGCATTATCAATTTGTGGAGAACTAACACCTAGGTCGAGTAGTATTCCATCAATTTTTCCAAGGAGATTGTTTTGTGTAAAGTACTCTCCCATATTTGAGAAAGGTGAATGTACGATAACAATACGTGGGTCATTTAATGTTTGCGCGTGTTTAATGGCTTCAATATCTCTATCAAATACATAAAGACGTCCATTTTCTCCAAGGTGTTTTAAGATAAGAGAAGAGTGACCACCTCTTCCAAAAGTGCCATCCACATAGAAGCCGTCTTCTTTGATTTCTAATAAAGCAACAGCTTCATTAAGCATAACAGTAGTATGTTTAAATTCTTGCATGAGTAATAAGTTTTTTATCGATAAATTTGCCTTAATGCAACTTTATATTTTATCATTTATGAGGTGGCTTTGTTACAAAAAATCCCTTGAAAAGCGAAGTTTTCAAGGGAAAATTTTTATTTAAACAATTCTTCAACTGTAATAAAACTAGGGAAACTGCCTACTACTTTTAGACCACGACAGTGTTGCTCAAGTTCACTTAAAGCTTGTTGAACATGAATTTGTTCAATATGTCCTTCAAACTCTAAGAAGAACATTTCACGCCAAGGTGAACCTAAGATAGGGCGAGATTCTAGTTTAGTTAAGTTAATATTATATTTTTTGAAAGGCTCTAAAGAGTTTACTAAAGCACCTTCACTGTGATTTGTAATTAGCTGAAGCATAGTTTTATAAGAAACACTTTCAGCAAATTTAACTTCTTTTTTAGAAAGAATTACAAAACGAGTTTGGTTGTTTGAACTGTTTGCAATACTTTCACTAATTACTTGTAAACCATATAATGAAGCAGAGCTTGAATTACCAATAGCAACAGCACGCTTATTAGTTGAATTAGCTACAGCTAGCATTGCGTGCGTAGTAGTTGCTGTAAAGTTTACTTTAGCATTAGGTTGTAGTTCTTTAATATGGATAATTGATTGCTCATATGGTTGTACATGAGTATAGATTTCTTCAATCTCTTTTTCATCAAAGCTTTCTTTCGCTAAATAAACATGATTAATGTCTATAGCAATGTCAGCAACAATTTCTAGCGAAGCTTTAGCTAGTAAATCATATACTTCATTAATAGAACCAGAAGTTGTGTTCTCTAAAGGTAAAACCGCAAAGTCAGCATTACCAAAAGTAACTGCATTTAAAACATCATTAAAAGTTTCGTATCCAGTTGATTTAACTTCTTTGTTTAAATGCTTAGCAAATTTTTCACTTGCAACATAAGAGTAGCTACCTGGTAAGCCTAGGTATGAAATGCTAATTTCTTTTTTACTATTTAAATCAAAAAGATTTTTCTCTTGGATAATTATTTCTTGTTGATAGTTGCAACTATCATTAATAATGCTTTTATAAACTGAATTTAATAACTCAGAGTTTAAGTTCAGTTTAGCATTAGCAGCTTTATTAACTAAAGAAGTAATTAACTCATGTTCGCGTTTAAAATCTTTAATTGGTTTGCACTCTTTAATTTTATATTGTGCAACCTCTGCAGATAAATCTCGTCTTTTGCTTAGAAGATCTATTAATTGCTGATCAATATTATTAATATCTTCTCTAATTAGTTCTAGTTTTCTATTTGAATCTGACATATTTTTAAGGAAAATAAAAGCTTTGAGAAATTTTATAAAAAAGAAGGCAAGAGCCTTCTTTTTTATTGAAAATTATTTAGTTGTTTTTAAAAGAATTTCTTTAATTTGATTAACAACCGCGTCACCTATTTGGCTAGGAGTTGGGTTTTGATAAGGAATAGCAATACTACTTAAGTTTAACTCATATTTACCGTTAATGATAAAAGTTGGAGTTTGACGAATATCGTACTGTTTTGTTAATTCCTCTTGTTTATTATAGAAAGTATTAACAGCAGAGCTATTCCATAAAGCATCTGTATCTGCTTTATTTAGTTTCAAATTAGTAGAAACCCAATCTTTTAATACTTGATCGCTACCTTTATATTTGTAAGGTAGGTCAAATGCACTACTTAAAAGATCATCTCTTTTTGTAACATATAACACTGAACGTAAACGAGCAAAGTCATTATAAATTGGAGTGTTAGACATTACAATGTGGAATTCAAGAAACTCACCATTATCAGGATAAGTTTGTTTTAACATTTCTTTAATTTTTTCAGGTACTTCATACACTTTAGTGAAGTCAGCACAGTGAGTACAGCTTAAAGACATAGCCATATAAACTGTAGGATTAGGTGTCTGTGGTTGATTTAAAGCAGTGTAATCCTTACCTGCAACAACATTAGCAGAGCTTAGGTTAGAAAAAAATAAAGCTAAGCTAGCTGCGCTGAAAGTAAATAAGCTTTTTTTGATTAATTGTAAATTCATAGTTACTTCTTGGATAGGTTAATTAAAGATATCTATATAGTATAGTTTTATAGACAAAATTTAAAATTACAATTAACGATATTTAGTTGCAAATGATTTCATAAAGTCAATTAAAGCATCTACAGCTTCTTCAGGTAAAGCATTATAGGTAGAAGCTCTTAATCCACCAAAAACTTTATGACCTTTTAATCCAGATAGACCAGCTTCTTTAGCTTCTTGTACAAATTTAGCGTCAAGCTCTTCACTTGGAGTTGTAAAAGAAACATTCATGCGTGATCTAATGCTAGGATCAACTTTGTTTGTATAAAAGTCTTCTGAATCTATATAGTTGTATAACTTCTCAGCTTTACGAATATTTAGTTTTTCTAAGTTGCTTAGATTACCAAATTTTTCTTTAAGATGATTAAAAGTTAATCCACATGTATACCAGCTAAAAGTAGCAGGAGTGTTGAATAAAGAATCTGATTTATAGTAAACATCCCAATTTAAGATAGTTGGGCAGTAAGGAGCTGCATTACCCAGTAAAGATTTTTTTACTATATATATAGTTACCCCTGAGCAACCAATATTTTTTTGCGCACCAGCGTAGATAACATCATAGTCAGATACATTAATTGGGCGCGATAAGATATCAGAGCTCATGTCAGCTACGACCATAACGCCAGGAGAAACTTTTGGAGGTGTAAAGTTTTCAATCCCCTCAATAGTTTCGTTAGCGGTAAAGTGAACATAGTCACAGTCTTTTGTTTCTTCAGTCCAATCTAATTTTGTTGGTTTGAAGTTTTGGTCAACTAGTTCTGCAATTTTAACTTCAAGATATTTTTTTGCTTCAAGCGCAGGTTGGCGCGACCAATGTCCTGAAGTTAAGTAAAGTGCGCGTTTGTGTTTTAATGGCAAGTTTAAAGGAACAGCATCAAAAGCTCCACGACCACCACCTTGTAGGAATAAAACCGCGTAGTCTTCAGGAATACCTAATAACTCTCTAAAGGTTTTTTCCATGTTTTGAGCAAATGCCATAAACTCAGCACCGCGGTGACTAACTTCGAACACCGAAGAGTGAGTGTTTTGCCAATTACATAACTCTTGTTTAATTTGATCTACTACTTCTGGAAATAAAGCAGAAGGACCTGCTGCGTAATTAAAATATTTCATTGCAAAATCCTGATTTGACACGTTGATAGTCTAATGATAGTTATCATAGCATAAAATAATTTTTTAGCTATAGCTTCAGAGTTAAAACCTATAAAAATGAGTATAGTTAATAATCATATAGTGCCATTTGCGTACATTAATAATATACTCAGAAGCTAACTTACCATTGATCTTGCCATATTTATGCTTTTCATTACTCATGTCTGGATAGTGCTTTGCTAAGTCAACCCAAGAGTTTGGATCAAAGCCGTGTTTTCTCAACCAAGTTCGAGCATCGATAATTTTAGCAATTCCTTGGTTGTAATTGGAAATAGCAAACATGTCTCGATCATAACCTTTAATTTCTTTAGTTAGGTTATTGCGAAATTTCATTAATAATTTCGTACCTTCAGTAATTGACTGTTTGGCATCAAGTTTATTAGTAACCCCAAGAGCTTTGGCTGAAGCATTAGTTAGCATCATTAAACCACTAGGTCCCCAAGGACTTACGGCGTCAGGTGTCCAACGAGACTCTTGATAACCTACAGCCATAACCAAACGCCAATCCATTTCAGTTGCGTTTTTGCGGAAGAGGGGGCTATATTGAAGAAATTTAGTTTGCATGTTACTAACAAAACTTCTATTCTCTTCACGATTAAAGAACTTTAATGAATTTAAGTTGTTGTATTTAATATCTGTAAACGTTTTAGTATTGATGAAGTTATCTAGGAAATTGTTGAAATCATTTCGTAGTTCATCATTTTTGATAAAGAACACGTCATTGATTGTAACATCTTTCCCATTCTTATCTTTTGCGTTAAAAAGCTTGGTTGTAGGGTAAATTTGCTGTAGTGCTCTAGCTTTATTTTCAGAAGTAACAATGTAGCGCACATTTAAAGTTTGATACTTATTTAAGTTAGCAACTTTTTTAAATAAGCCAAAAATATTTAAATCAGTCTCGTGGATTTTCAAGGGTAAAACCTTACTATAATCCGCTCCCGCTGCTTGAAAGATATTGTTACTATGAGTTGGGTATCTTACAGTACTGCTTGAATGTTGTTCATAAGCAATAATAGTCAGTTTTTCTACTAGGTAGGGTGTTGTTTGATAGTGCTTTTTTAGAAATCTAAAGTGATTGGTTAGATTTCCACCAATAATAGCAACCTCGTTTTGTTCGAGCCCTTTAGCTAAACTTGATAATGAGGGGTAAACTTTTATATCTAATACCAGATTTCTTTGCTTGGCAAAATTCTCTAGAATTTCATAATCAAGACCAAGAGTAGTCTCCCCATCTTTAATGAAGTAATTAGGTGTTAAAACCATACCTACTTTTAAGGTTTGGTTATTAGAAGCAAATGCTTGAACGCTAAATACTAAACTAGTCAAAAATATAAGTAGGTACTTTAAATAATTGATCATATTATTAAAAAGATAATTCCTTAAGTTATAAAGATGTGAAGATATTTTAGCATATAGAGATTTAATAATAAGGAAAAGCGTAACAGAGAAAATCAATTACTATCTATCTATTAGAGAATAAACTCTATAGTCAAACGCTAAAATCAGGTTATAATAGAGCAGAAAAAGAATATACAAAAATTTAGAGGTATATATGTTAGGAACTAAAATTCCAGAATTAATGGACTTTCCATCTGAAGTTAGTTTTAAAGTTGTCGGTGATAAAGAGGAAATTATCTTAGCCGGTATTAATAAGTTGATGCAAGAGCATAACATTAAAGATTTTAATGTAACGACAAGAAAAAGTAGCAAAGGTAATTATGTTTCTTGCTCTGTAACTTTAAATGTAGAAAGTCCTGCTCAAATGGAACTTTTATACACAGAGTTTTCTAAGATAGAAACTGTTAGAGTTGTTATCTAACAAATATTAGCTTTAATTGAGGGGAGAGATCTTTATATATGAGGTTTCTCCTCTCTTTAACTATATAAAGAAGATTGTAAAGTCTATATCCCATAGTGTAAGTACAGCAAGCATTTAAGAGAAGACTAGGTGGTCATATATTAGATTATATTGTTATTAAGTCTATTATTAAGAGGAGAGTAATAGTAGAGGCTTGTGTTTCAATATATTCAAACCCCATTTAACTTTAATCAAATTGAGTTGGTTTAATTTTAGTGGAAGGAATGTCTTTTTCTTGTGAATATTTTGCTTTAATAAAAAAATGTTAAATAAAAAGGTTAATTTATTTGGTTTATTGCTAATTTTTTCTTATATTAACCTGCAAAAAGTAACTTTTTAGCTAAAATAAGTAATTATTTAGATAAAACTAGCGATTTTTTGGTTAGTAAAAAACAACAGATTAAAGACTTTTTTAAATTTTGTTGTTGACATTAAACTTTAATTATTGCATAATATACCCGTTAGCCAAGGGAAGCAAAGAAAAAAAGCTTAGATATTTGGTTAATAATACAGTATTCGCCTCGATAGCTCAGTCGGTAGAGCAAGGGATTGAAAATCCCTGTGTCGCTGGTTCGATTCCGGCTCGAGGCACCATTTTATAAAAATTTCTTTTTAGTTAAAGAGATTTATTAAATAGTTGCGATTCCTCCTTAGTTCAGTCGGTAGAACGGCGGACTGTTAATCCGTATGTCGCTGGTTCAAGTCCAGCAGGAGGAGCCACTTTTTTATTGTTATCTTTTTATAGATTAAGAAGATATTTACAATTCCTCCTTAGTTCAGTCGGTAGAACGGCGGACTGTTAATCCGTATGTCGCTGGTTCAAGTCCAGCAGGAGGAGCCATTTTTTGCCTCGATAGCTCAGTCGGTAGAGCAAGGGATTGAAAATCCCTGTGTCGCTGGTTCGATTCCGGCTCGAGGCACCATTATTTCAAATAAAAATTCCAATTTTTTATTCCTCCTTAGTTCAGTCGGTAGAACGGCGGACTGTTAATCCGTATGTCGCTGGTTCAAGTCCAGCAGGAGGAGCCACTATTCTTTAATAAGATCTATTTAGAAAGGGAAGGTTTATATCTTCCCTTTTTTTTATTTAATTTTAACTAAGCTGTTGTATAATAATCTGCAAGGTTTTCTTTTTAATTTACATTTTTAATTTTTTATGCAAAGTAACCATTCTTACAGCAAAAAGGAACTAGAAAAAGTAGTAAATGCTACTTTTGCGGATCTAGAAGCAAATGGATCTTTAAAACATTTAGACCATATCTTCCTTCACCACATTTTATTTAGAAGTGAAGATTGTATCGAAGAATTTATCAGCAAAGCTAATAAGTTAAATTTTGAGTTTGATGATCCTGAATTTTTTGATAGAGAAATGCTTGAAGATGAAGATCTAGAGAAATATCCAGAGGGATTTTGGAATTTAGATCTGATTACAGAAAGTACTTTAGAGGAACCAGACGTTCTTTTGGCAGATATAGAAGAAATTCTTAGCTTAATTGAACAATTTCCAAGCTCAGAAGTTTCATATGGTTTATTTGGTACCTTTGTTGAAGATGGTGAAGATGAAGAAGACTCTGATATAGAGTGGGCTTCGCAGGATTAAAGTTCAAAACAATTACGCTTACAATATTCGTTTTACATATTAAATAACTAAAAACTCCCTCATGCTTATTCTAGCTGAGGGAGTTTTTAGTTAAGTATTACCATTTTATAGGTGATTTATCTACACTCTCAAGATATTGGTTAGTTTTTAAAAAACAGTTAGCAGTAAAGAAACCGCGATAAGCACTAAGCGGAGAAGGATGAACAGTCTCAATAACAAAATTTTTGTCTTTGTTTATGTATTTTAAATACTTCTGTGCATGTTTACCCCAAAGTAAGTAAACTAAGTTTTCTTCTCTTGCTAAGTGTTTAAAAACCTCAACGATAAAGTCTTCCCATATATCATGTTCAGGTGCTAAAGGTTCTTTCATGTTTACAGTTAATCTGGTGTTAAGAAGAAATACTCCTTCATTGAGCCAAGGAGTTAAATTTGCTACCCCTTGTATATTAGGTAAATACTCTTCACCAAAATCATACTGTAAAGCTTTAAAAATATTAGCTAAACTTTTAGGAACCTGATCCGGTAGTTGTGAGCTAAAAGCAAGCCCATGTGCATGATCTGAAGGGTAAGGATCTTGTCCCAAGATAACAACTTTTACTTTGTTAAGAGGAAGCTTAAAAGCATTAAATAGTTCATGCTTTTGTGGGCGTATCTTCTCGTTATCACTTGCATATAGTTGTTCTATCTTGTTTTTCAAATCTGAGTTTGCGATAAACTTTCCAAGATCATTCCAATTACTATTGAGCAATGTTATTTCTTTATCTAACCAATTCATAAAAGTCCTAAAGTCCTTTACCTTTTAAATAAAGGTATAAGTTTTTAAAGTCAACATTGCTGTCACATAAATAACTTAATCTATCTAAAATTAGAATATCCTTTTCATGTAAGAATATCTTGTCTTGTTTAGATTTTCTTCTTGCTAATATTAAATATGCAAATAAGTAGATTGGTTGCATTTTAATTCTATTCAAGAAGCTTTCTAGGTTAGTTTTATCAATAAAATAAGATTGATTAATTAAATCATACTCATATGCTTTTATTGTTAAATACTGTGTAATTAGAAGCTCTACTAAAGGTAGGTCATAAGTGATTACACTTCTACGCATTTCTAAAAAGTGCAACTGATCTTTTGGATTTTCAATCCTATCAGAGAAAAAGTTTAAAATAATTTCGTGATAGCTTAAAGGTAAAAATGTACCCTTACGAACGGTAGGGATCAGTAATAGTAGTGGAAGACGGCAATCAAAGAAATCATTGTCTTTTCCTATCGCCATTTCAATATCCTGATCCAACTTTTGTAAGAGATGTTGTGGGTACAAATCTTTAACATAGGTTTGATAGAACTTTGAAGGTGCCATTCCAGAGAAATGCGACTCTAGGATGTCATATAAATCCTGTGACTGTAAGCTGTGCTTATCTTGAATTAAAGAATCCTTATTTTTATAAAAAATATCATTCAAGAAAAAGTTAATTAGTGCTAGGCTATCTAAGTCAATGTTTCCTTGCTTATCAAATAATTTTTTATTAAATACGTCCTCAATAGAAGCCATTAAAGAAAGAAAACGAGAGTCTAGTTTATCCACTTCTGTCTTTTGCTTTAAGATGTGGCTGGTAAAAGTTTGATATTCCTTGCTATAAGAGACGATTAGGTCAAATAAATTCTTTTGAGTTAATTTTTGAGCATCAGATAAAAGAGCCTGGGAGATATTTAGTTTAAATTCTTTTTGCTCTTCAAGAAATTTAGTGAAGATATTAAATTCAGCTTCAAGCTGCGGGGTAATAGTGTTTAGCTCATCTATTTCAATTGTTGATTCAAGATGCTTGAACTCATTTAAAGAAATATTATTTGCTTGAGACTTGTGCTTTTGTTTAGTCTCTTCTTTATCTTTTGCTTTATTAAATAAATTAAAAAATTTTTTGAACATAAATAATTTAGTTTCTTAGCTTTTTAGCTAAATTATAGCATTAATTTATACCATTACATTAAAGTAAGCTCAACAATACGTAGTAAAGTAAAAAATATTGAAAAAAGAATAGAAAAGATTTTTTTATTATGCTATAATACAAGCCGTTGGTTTATTCTGTGTAAACAATATTACCCGTTAAAATAAATAAGAAAATTAATTTTTTCAAGATAATAAGGGAAATTAAAAAAGTTTATGCAAGTTCTAGATTCTGGTTCTTAGGTTTTAAAGTAGATATTCTCACCTTAACCGTTTTTAGTTAAACCAACTTAAAAATCTTAGGCAGCATTATTAATAATAATGCTATTTTTATTTTTTGTTATTAAGACTATGTTTTGAGTATCCTGAAACGGGCTTTTCAAGATACATAGTTTTTTTATTACTCTAGGAGTGCAAATGGCCCGTATTGCAGGCGTTAACATTCCTGATCAAAAACATGCTGTAATTGCTCTAACTGCAATCTATGGTATTGGTGCAACACGTGCTAAACACATCTGTGAAGCTACTGGTATTGCTCCAAGTACAAAGATCAAGGAATTATCAGAAGAACAAATCGAACAGTTACGTGCTGAAGTTGCTAAATTCACTGTAGAAGGTGACTTACGTCGTGAAGTTAACATGAGCATCAAACGTCTAACAGACTTAGGTTGCTACCGTGGCTTACGTCACCGTCGTGGTTTACCAGTGCGTGGTCAACGTACTAAGACTAATGCGAGAACTCGTAAAGGTCCTGCTAAACCAATTAAGAAATAATCGGAGAATAAAGTAACATGGCTAATCCTGCTCGTAACACACGTGCAAAACGTGTTAAAAAGAACGTAGTTGATGGTGTTGCACATATCCACGCTTCTTTCAATAATACAATCGTTACTATTACAGATCGTCAAGGTAATGCGTTAGCATGGGCTACAGCTGGTGGTTCTGGTTTCCGTGGTTCACGTAAATCTACTCCATTCGCTGGTCAAGTAGCTGCTGAACGTGTAGCTGAAAAATGTAAAGAATTCGGCTTAAAAAATCTTGATGTTCGCGTAAAAGGTCCTGGTCCAGGTCGTGAATCAACAATTCGTGCATTAAATGCAGCTGGTTACAAAATCACTAGCATTATTGATGTAACACCTATCCCTCACAACGGTTGTCGTCCTCCGAAAAAACGTCGTGTTTAATTAACAACGTTATCGGTAGAAATATTGGAGAAAGCATAAAATGGCAAGATATTTAGGACCTAAAGTAAAACTAAGCCGTCGTGAAGGAACAGATTTATTCTTAAAATCATCTTTACGTGGTTTAGAAAATAAATTAAAGAAAGGTCGTTTAGAAACTGCACCTGGTCAACACGGTGCTCGTAGAGCTCGTTTATCTGACTACGGTAATCAATTACGTGAAAAACAAAAAGTTCGTCGTTTATACGGTATTTTAGAGCGTCAGTTCCGCAACTATTACTTTGAAGCGAACCGCTTAAAAGGTAATACAGGTGAGAACTTATTACAATTATTAGAAAGCCGTTTAGACAATACAGTTTACAGAATGGGGTTCGCAGCAACTCGTGCTGAAGCTCGTCAACTAGTAAGTCACAAAAGCGTTTTAGTTAACGGTAAAGTGGTAAACATTCCTTCTTACCAATTAAAAGCAAGCGATGTTGTATCAATCCGTGAAAAAGCTAAGAAACAAGTTCGTATTAAATCAGCTCTTGAATTAGCTAAAAACCGTTTAAGCGCTACATGGTTAGACGTTGATGCTGATAAAATGGAAGGTGTTTTCAAAGCTGTTCCAGAACGCTCAGAAATCCCAGCTGATATCATTATCAATGAACAGTTAATTATCGAGTTATACTCAAAATAATTAGTCTGAAATAATATCAAGTAGAGGATTTTATGGAATCAAAAAGTACTAAACTTCTTACTCCATCCACGATTGACATTGAAGAGTATGCAGAACCATATTTTTCGAAAGTTTCATTACAACCTTTAGAACGTGGTTTTGGACATACTTTAGGAAACAGTTTACGTCGTATCCTCTTATCTGTTATGCCTGGTGCAGCTGTTACCGAAGTTTGTATTGAAGGTATACAGCAAGAATACGATACAATTAAAGGTGTTCAAGAAGATGTATTAAACATTCTTCTGAATTTCCAAGAGTTAGCTGTAAAACTAGCTGACGACATGGATGAGGTTATCGTTCAGTTTGAGAAAAAAGGCGTTGGTCCTTTAAAAGCTGGCGATGTAATCTTACAACCTGGCGTAGAAGTAATTAATAAAGATTTAGTTCTTTGTAACTTAACTTCACCTAAAGCTGAAATTCGTATTTATGCACGCATTCAGACTGGTACTGGTTATTCTCCAGCTAGAGATCGTCGCGAAAAAGGTGTAGAACCAAAAATTAGCATCCTTGGCTCAAAAACTGTGTTATTAGACGCTAAATTTGCTCCAGTAAAAGTAGTGAATTATGAAGTAGCTAATGCTCGTCACGGTCAATCAAACGACTATGACAAGTTAACCATTACTTTACAAACAAATGGAACTATTGATCCAGAAGATGCTATTCGTCATGCTGCTTCAATTTTACATCAACAACTACTTCCTTTTGTAGATCTTCAAGCTATTGAGCAACAAGCAGAACCAACTGTTAAAAAACCTGAATTTGAACCGATCTTATTAGAATCTGTTGATGCATTAGAGTTAACTGTTCGTTCAGCTAACTGCTTAAAAGCAGAGAACATTCGCTACATTGGTGACTTAGTTCAGAAAAGCGAAGTTGACTTACTTAAAGCACCTAACTTAGGTCGTAAGTCACTAAATGAGATCAAGGATATTCTTAAAAATCATGGTCTTCAATTAGGTACACGCCTAATGAATTGGCCACCAGCAGAACTTAAATATTAAAAGTTCAGCTTACTAGGAGTTTTAATAGATGCGCCATCTAAAAACTGGTCGTAAACTAAACCGCAATAGTGCACATCGTAAAGCGTTGTTCCGTAACTTATCTATTGCTTTAGTTGAACACGAAGTTATCAAGACAACTTTACCTAAAGCTAAAGAATTACGTTCTTACATTGAACCATTAATCACTTTAGCTAAAGAAGACACAACTGCTAACCGTCGTTTAGCGTTTGCTCGTTTAGGTAATAACAAAGAAGCTGTTAAAAAATTATTCGACGTATTAGGTCCATTATTTAAAGATCGTAAAGGTGGTTACACTCGTATCCTTAAATACGGTTACCGTGCAGGTGACGCAGCACCTATGGCGATTATCGAATTAGTTGAAAAATCAGCTAAATAATTGTTTATAAAGAGGAATCCTTAATAAGGGTTCCTCTTTTGCATATGTAAGATTTTTATTCAGTTTTTTGGTAAAATTGATATAATATATATGCTTATCTTCGGATATTTTTAAATAATTAAGGATTTTTATGTTATTAGAAAAAGTTCCTGCGGGTAAAGATTTACCACATGATTTCAATGTTGTAATTGAAATTCCAGCATATACTAATCCAGTTAAATATGAAGTGGATAAAGAGTCTGGTGCTCTTTACTGTGATCGTTTTATCGGTACAGCAATGGTTTATCCTCTAAACTATGGTTTTATTAATCAAACTTTATCATTAGATGGTGATCCAGTTGACGTATTAGTATTAACACCTTTCCCATTAGTACACGGTGCTGTAATTCGTTGTCGTGCTGTAGGTGTATTAAAAATGACTGACGAGTCAGGTGTTGATGCTAAAGTATTAGCTGTTCCACACGATAAAATTGCCCCTATGTACAAAGATATTCAAGATATCAATGATTTCCCTGAATATCTAAAAGAACAAACTAAACACTTTTTCGAACACTATAAAGACTTAGAAAAAGGTAAATGGGTTAAAGTTGAAGCTTGGGAAGACAAAGCGTCTGCTGAAAAAGAAATCCTAGATAGCTACAATCGTTACCACAACAAATAATTAAGAATAAAAGCGAGAAGTGTTTCTCGCTTTTACTTTTATAATTTAATGGATTATTTTGGATGTATATTGAAGTAGTAGTACCTGTAAATTTAAATCAGACTTTCTTTTATAAGCTTGATCCCTCTCTTGGTGAAGTAAGAGTAGGTGGGATAGTCTATGTAAATTTTAATGGTAGAGATATACATGCGGTTGTAATTAATCTTTTAGCACAAGTAGACCCTAAGATTAAGAGAGTCAAACCTGTACTAAAAGTAGTAAATCCCCAGTACTTTGGTGCTGAACTTTTAAAAAGTTTGAAGTTTGCAAGTAATTATTATATTGCAAGTTTAGGTAATACTTTATTTGCAGCTTTACCACCACTTTATCGTACAAGCCTACCAAAGGTTAGTAGTTTTTACTTAGTTAAATATGAATTTTCGCCCTCAATTTTTAATTTAATAAGTATTTATTTCGCTACAAAAATTACGAGTTTGCTAGAATTAAATCTATTCATAGAGAATAGTCTACTAGGGAAAGAAAGCTCTGATGATTTTGCTAACTTAGCAATGTTATTGAGTGCTCCTTTAAGTGCAAATGAAAGAACCTTAGAGTTCAAAACCTATTTAAAAGATTCAGAAATCAATTTAACAATATTTAAATTGATTCTTAATTTAGTTCAAAGTAACTATTTTCTTTATAGACTTAAGACTAAATATCCATACTTAACCAGTAATGAAGAGTTAAGTTTGGATTCTTTAACTTATCATGAGATTTTACAGTTAAGTAAACAAACTCCTAAGGTCAATCAAAATAGTAAATCTTTTGAGTTTTTAGTTTCACAACAGCTTATAAACTTAGAAAGTACAATAGTTACTTGTCAAAGTGCATCTATACCAGAATTCAAACAACGTGCAAGTAAATGGTTTGCACCTTATCAAAACTCTCCAATAGAAGATATTCATGGGGAGTTAATTAACCAAGGTAATAAACTCCAATTAAATGCGCAACAGCAACAGGTTTATCAAGAAGTAACTAGAGCAACCGGTTATAATGCCTATCTACTAGATGGTGTAACAGGTTCTGGTAAAACTGAGGTATATTTACAGATAATTGAGTACTACCTCTTACAAGGTAAAAGTTGCTTAGTTTTAGTGCCTGAAATAGGTTTAACACCACAGACAGTTAGTCGCTTCAAAAATCGTTTTAATGTTAAGATAGGAATAATCCATTCTAATATTGATGATGAAAGTAAAAATCAGTTAGTAAAAGAATGTCTTAATGGTGAAATAAGTATTTTAATTGGTACGAGATCAGCGGTTTTTATGCAAATGCAGAACCTTGGTTGCATTATTTTAGATGAAGAGCATGATTCTTCATATAAACAACAAAATGACTTTCGTTACAATGCAAGAGATTTAGCCGCTGTGCGTGCAAACAACTTACAAGTACCAATTGTTATGGGGTCTGCAACTCCTAGTTTTACTAGTTTGTATAATGTTGCTATAAACAAGTATAAACATCTAATTTTATCTCGTCGTGCAGCAACAACTAATGAAAATAAGACTATTATTTTAGATATACGTAAGCAAGATTTTGTTGGGATTGAAGATAAACGTGTTTTGTTAAATAAGGCTGGTATAACTGTAGATCTATGGAATTTAATGCAGGAAGAGCTAGGAAAGAATAATCAAGTATTACTTTTTCTTAATCGACGTGGTTATGCTCCTCAATTAGTGTGCCATGATTGTGGCTATATTTTTCTTTGCCCAGATTGTGATCGTCCCCTAACTTATCATAGACGTAAACATGAATTACATTGTCACAATTGTGGGATTAGATTTAGTCATATTCCAGACCATTGTCCGAGTTGTAATTCTACTTTTCTGGAGCCTTTAGGTGCAGGTACTGAACAGATTGAAAAATTGTGTGCAAATCTTTACGCTAGTGATAAAATAATTAGAATTGATAGAGATACCGCAAAGAACTCTGGAGAATTAGAGTATAATTTGAATAGAGCTCATAACACTGCGGGAGCTATTCTAATTGGCACCCAGATGCTAGCTAAAGGACACCATTTTGCAGATGTAACCTTAGTAGCTTTATTAAATATAGATGGCTTAATGTTAAGTGAGGATTATCGCTCTAGTGAGAGATTAGCACAGTTATATGTTCAAGTAGCTGGTCGAGCTGGAAGAGAGAGTAAGCCAGGTATGGTGGTTTTGCAAACTGCAATGCCTCACGAGAAGATCTATCACGACCTTTTAACTTTGAGCTACTTCAATTTTGCAAATCTATATTTACAAATAAGAAGGGATTTAAATTACCCACCATTTACTCATCAAGCTTATTTAGCTCTAAGACATCAGAACCAAGAAATAGTAGTTCTTTTAGCACAAGAGTTAATGAAACTTTTAACGCAAACCATAAATGAGTATGGTGATGGAAAATTGGCTAATTCTGTAAATTTATATGATGTAGGAAAACAAAATAAACTACATAAGTTTGTCATAGATTTCATTGTTGCCGATAGAAAGGCTAGAAATGAGATTCTCCAGAAAGTGAATAGAGAATTCTATGAAAGTGAACTATACAAAAGACATAGACCTATTTTCTATATAGATGTTGATCCTTATGACCTAAACTAGCTTTTGAGGAAGCTTATATGAAGTTTCTAGCTTATCACAGAAAAGAAAATTACTTTGTAAAGATATTAAGAAATATTAATAACTTTATTGATTCAACCATAAAGTATTTAAATAAATCTATTTTTGAAATTAAAGGTAGACAAGTAAGACGTGCGGATATTTTACTTGTACTGCTAGTACTTTTAATAGCTGTATATAGCATTAGAGGTATTTATAAAAACAATATAAGTTCCTCACACTCTCGTGTTACAACTGCAAAAGTAGTTGAAGTGGCTGAAGTACCAAAAGAAACTTGGGGTTATATCTCATTCTTTGAAGATAATAAAAACTATTTAGTCTTAGATGAAACAAGACCTAGCGAAGCTCCAAACTATGCTCACCCATATGTAAGCATGACAAAAGAGCAAAAAGAAATAGTTGACAAGCTCAGAAGTTCTTTAAATTTATCTACTCCTACTTTAACGGCAATAGACAACACGATTGAAGAGCAAAATGATTTAGTTGTAGATCCAAGCACGGTAGAAACTTCAGTTGTTCCTGCGCAAGAAGCATTAAAGCAGGAAGAAGCTGAAAAAAATGCAGGATTAACGGATAAAACTACAGCGCAACAAAGCAATACTACGCAAGAGGTTAGTAAACCTATAACTCTAACTTGTGGTCCTTTTCTTGATCAAAGTTCGGCAAGTAAATACATTAGTTATCTAAAAAATAGCCCTAGAAAAGTATTTACTCAGAGTAATGTAAGTGTATCTTCTGAAAATGATACTCTTTATTGGTTAAAAATTTCAGGTAATTTAACTGAAGCAGATTCCTCTTGGTTACAAAGATATTACGCTTTTAAATGTAATTAATAAAAAAGAGCTACTTGTAAATATAACAAGTAGCTCTTTTTTTATTCAGCAACTAAAGTTAAAGTTGCTTTGTTTTGAGCAAAGATTCCATTAGAAACTACGCCTGGAATATTATTGATAGTTTGTTCCATTGCAATAGGATCTTTAATAATGAAATCTCTTACATCTAAGATTATATTGCCGTTATCGGTAATGCAATTTTCACGAAAAACAGGATTTCCACCTAATTTTTTTAATGCACGACTAACAGCTTCTCTTGCCATAGGAATAACTTCTACAGGTAAAGCAAACGTTGTTCCTAAATTTTCAACTTTTTTAGATTTGTCAACGATACAAATAAAAGATTTACTTATACTTGCAACAATTTTTTCTCTCGTTAAAGCAGCGCCACCACCTTTAGTCATAAAGCCTTCAGAAGTAACTTCATCAGCTCCGTCAATATAAACATCTAAAGATTCAACTTCATTCGCGTCAAGTACTTTAATACCAACACTACGAAGAGTACGCTCACTTTCTTTAGAAGCAGCCACTGCGGCTTCAACTTTAAAAGGTAATTCATGCAATAAGTTAATAAAGATATTAACAGTTGAACCTGAACCTACCCCTAATACCTGATTTGGTTTTACGTATTGTAAAGCTTTTCTTGCTACTTCTTCTTTTAGTTGATTTTGAGTTTTCATTGTAATTGCTTTGCAAAGTTTAACTGTAAATTATTATAAACCAAAAAGCCATTACCTGTATGTTAATTTTCAGGAATTAAATCTTCTAAGATAGAGTTCAGGAAGTTATGACCAGTAGCCGTTAACTCCCAGGTGTTTTCTGTGCTAATGATGTTTCCATTCTTTATGTGCTTAGCCAAAGCTAATTCAGCAGTTTGCACATCTAAACCAGTAAAATCAACAAAGTCTTGTTTATTTACTGGGGTAAATAATCTAAAGCGGTTAAGAAAGTATTCAAATAAATAGTGTTCTTTTTCTACCTTAGTTACTGAAGAAATATAGTTACCTTTTAAATAACCTGCTGGATGTTTGGTTTTCATTGTGCGAATGATACCGTTGAGGTTGGTTATTTTTCCTGCAGCTCCACAACCAATTCCTAGATAATCATGGAATTGCCAATAGTGCAAGTTATGCTCACATTGATTAACTTCTCCTAAAGAATAGGCACTAACTTCATATTGGTTATATCCATGTTCTTTAAGGAAAGCTTTCCCCTCTACTTCAATATCCCAAATATAATCACTATCAGGTAACTTAGGCGGACGTGAGTAGAACATAGTATGAGGTTCAATTGTCAGTTGGTACCAAGATAGGTGCGTTGGCTTTAAAGCAATAGCTTGTTTTAAATCATCTAATGCCTGCGAGATGGTTTGATTGGGTAAACCAAACATTAAGTCAACATTAACTTTTTTAAAGCCTGCAGAAAATGCAGCCTCAACGGCTTTTTGCGCTTGAGTATTACTATGAATTCTACCCAGAGTTTGTAAGTGCTGTTCATTGAAGCTTTGGATACCAATAGATAAGCGGTTAACGCCAGCATCAAGAAAACCTTTAAATTTTTCTTGATCCACAGTACCAGGATTTGCCTCTAAAGTAATTTCACAATTTGGCATTAAAGGTATAAGAGCTTTTACTCCTTCGATTATGTCTTTTATATTTTTGGGTTGTAAAATTGAAGGAGTTCCTCCACCAATAAAGATTGAAGATATTTTTCTTCCTTGGCTAAATTTTAGATCAGCTTTAAGATCTTCAATAAGGCAAGTAACATACTCATCGGCTGGAATTAATTCTTGATCAGGAGAATAACCATCAGCATCAATATTTTTAGTCTTAATACCATGGCTATTAAAATCACAGTATGGGCATTTTTGTACACACCACGGGATGTGGATATATAAACTGAGTGGAGGTAGTTTGATCATAATAGTAAGAATAAAAGGATCGTCTTTTGACGATCCTATAGTTCAGTTATTTTAGCATTAAGAATAGGTGCTGTATGGTCATTAAGTTCATTGTTAACTATCTCTTTTGCTTGTAAGTCAGCATGATAAGATGAACGAACAAATGCTCCAACTGCAGCATGTTCAAAGCCTAGTTCTAGAGCGTATTTTCTAATCTCTTCAAACTCTGAAGGTGGTACATATCTCTGAACAGGATAATGGTATCTTGAAGGTTGTAAGTATTGTCCAATGGTAAGCATGGTTACACCATTTGCACGTAAGTCACGCATTACTTGGAATAATTCTTCATTAGTTTCACCAAGTCCAACCATTAACCCAGATTTTGTAGGGATATGAGGGAAACGTTCTTTAAATTTACGCAGTAGCTCTAAAGATTTTTCATAATTTGCCCCAGGTCTAATATCTCTATATAAACGTGGAACATTCTCTAGATTGTGGTTGAAAACATCAGGTGGAGCTACAGAAAGAGCATCTAATGCTCTATCAATGTGACCTCTAAAATCAGGTACTAAAGTTTCAACTTTAATATTTGGATTTAGACGTCTAACTTCGGTAACTACTTGAGCATAGTGGTTAGCACCACCATCACGTAAATCATCACGGTCTACAGAAGTAATAACCACATATTTTAAACGCATATCTTGTACTGTTTGCGCTAATTTGATAGGTTCTTCTGGATCCGGAGGTAATGGCTTACCATGCGCAACATCACAGAAAGGACAACGACGTGTACAAATAGCTCCTAAGATCATAAAAGTAGCCGTACCATGACTAAAGCATTCATGGAGATTTGGACACGAAGCTTCTTCACAAACAGAGTGCAGAGAGTTTTTCCTTAAAGCACCTTTAATTTCTCTAATACGAGAGTTATCAGCAGGAATTTTAATTTTTAACCAATCTGGTTTTTTTAAGAACTCTTGATTTGGATCAATATTTTTAACTGGAATAATTGAGGTTTTGGCAGCATCACGGTACTGAACCCCACGTTCCATTTTAAACTCTTTACCCATAATTATTTATACCTTTTAAATCTTTAAAGAGCTAGTTCATAGATATGACTGTAAGCAAAACAGTTGGCAATATATGAAACAAAATACTCTGAAACTAATTTTTGTATACTAGTGTAATAATCTTCGTTTAATGAATCTTGAGTAAATAGAGCTTTATCATTTAAAACTTTTGGATCAAGAAAGTCAACAAGATTGCACATTTCAAGACCAGCATAACCACATGGATTTATGCTATTAAAAGGCAGTAAATCCATATCTAAATTAATAGCAATACCGTGGTAGGTCCCTTGACGAGTAATTTTTATCCCTAGTGAGGAAACTTTTTTTTCATCTATGTAAATACCTGGAGCATCAGGTTTAGCATGGGCGTTTTTTATTCCTAAGTGGGTTAGGATATTAACCACAGCTTGCTCCATAGCGGTTACAATATTTCTCGCATAGAATTTAATATCAAAATCAGCGAGTTGCTTTTTTTTACGTTCAAAATCAATTAGCAAATAGACGATTAGTTGACGTGGACCGTGATAAGTCACTTGCCCACCTCTATCAGCTTGCATAACTGGAATATTAAACCTATTGTTTAATATGTGACTAGCATTACCATTGATTCCTTGCGTAAAAACAGGTTGGTGTTCTAAGACTAGAATCTGATCTATTGTCTGGGATGTTCGGTTATGTGTGAAATCAACCATAGCCTTAAAGCTTTCTTCCCAATTAACTAGATCATGGTATCTTTGTACTATAACTTTAGAACAGACTTCAGAACTCATTTCTGTGACTTTAGCTAAATCTTTGTTACGTAAATGATAAATTGATGTATCTACATTTTCTAAGTCTTTAGCTAAAAAATTAGAGATAAAGTCTGTATTAAGTACTTGCCAATCAGTTAAGTTACTGCTACTAATCTCATCGTCTTCAATTTGTTTAATTGTAAACATGAGTACCTCAACTTTTTATCACATTCTTTAACGTTTTTAATATGTGAACAAAGAGATTATAACAGAAATAAGAATTTAACACCCAAATCTGAAAGTTTTCTTATAAAAGTTACCAATAGAGACAATATTTAATTCAAGTAGATAAGAATAGTTTTTATGAAAAGTATAAGATAACTTGCGAAAGTAAGAGTAAGTAAAAGCTTGTTTTGTCAAATCTTGACTAAAGAAAAAGCTATTAGAGATAAATTTAGTTAAATATGTGTGATCTCTGACAGGAAATACAAAAAATACTTTAGTTTTTATCTAACTTTGTAATGAAATCTAATATAATATTAGGATCATTAATAAGTTAAGGATGTAGCCATGTGGGATAAATTTAAACAACCAGCAGCTCACTTAGATGGCGTAAGTTATGAGATCCGCGGACCTCTTCTTATTGAAGCAAATCGCTTAGAAAGTTTAGGTAATCGCATTTTAAAATTAAATATTGGGAATCCTGCAGTATTTGGTTTTGAGGTTCCGGAAGTTTTTAATAAAACTCTGCAAGAGTGCTTATTTAAGCATCACGGATACTGTGATTCTAAAGGACACGTAGAAGCACGTAAAGCGATTCTTGAATATAATCATAAGCTAGGGATTGGAACTGATATCAATGATATTAACCGAGTTTATGTAGGTAATGGTGTTTCAGAATTAATTTTACTAGTAACTAATGCTTTATGTGATGCAGGTAGCGAAATTCTAGTACCAACTCCAGATTATCCGTTATGGTCTGCTGCAGTTAATTTAGCAGGTGGGAAAGCGGTATACTATCGTTGTGATCCAAATAATAAATGGCAACCAGATATTAAAGATATCGAAGCTAAAATTAATGAGAATACTAAGGCAATCGTTTTAATCAATCCTAATAACCCGACAGGACAGGTTTATAGTCGCCAAGTTTTAGAAGAAGTGGTTGCATTAGCTGTAAAACATGAGATTATGATCCTTTCAGATGAAATCTACGATCGTATTCTTTATGATAAAGCGCAGCATGTACCAGTAGCTTCATTAAGTGATCAAGCTTTAGTTATTACATTTAATGGTGCTTCAAAAGCTAACAGACTTTGTGGCTATCGTTTAGGTTGGATGTTCTTATCAGGTCCATTTGAACAAGCTAAAGGATTTGTAAGTGGTTTAGATAAACTTACAAGCATGCGTTTATGTTCGGTATCTCCTTTCCAAGCTATTATTAAAGAATGTTTAACTGATGATACTTCAATTTATGATCTTACTTCTCCAGGTGGTAGATTATATGAGCAAAGAACTCTTTTAGTTGATCGCATTAACCAGATTGATGGTTTATCTTGTGAAAATGTTGAAGGTGCTCTTTATGCCTTTGTTAAAATAGACTTAAGTAAGTTTACTTTTAAAGATGACTTAGACTTTGCTCAAAAACTGTTATCAGAGGAACATGTATTAGTTGTGCATGGTCAGGGCTTTAACTGGAAAGATAAAGACCACTTTAGAATTGTTTTCTTACCTGATGTTAAGCAGTTAGAAGAAGCAGTTAATGCTATTGCAAGACTTTGTGATAGATACAGAGTTAAATAGTACTGATTTATAAGGACGGCAAAGAAGTAATTTTCTTTGCCCCTAATTTTGTATATAATAATGATAAACAAGGATAAGATTGCTTTTAACTTTACCCAAGCTCAAGATACTTATGCTACAAATGCTATAGTGCAAAAGAGAATGGGCGAGAAGATATGCCAATTGCTAAATTTATTTATCCAAGAAAGAAAATTGAAAGTTTGTGATCTTGGTGCAGGAGCTGGCGCAAATTTATCTTTACAGTATAGTAAAAGCTTAACTTCCAAAATAGATTTAACTCTTGTTGATTTAGTAGAGCTAAAACAAGAAGTAAAAGAAGCATTATTAAATCATCAGTTTGTAGGTGATTTACAAAAAATTAAAGCAGACCTAGTCTTATGGTGTAAAGAAACCCACAAGACAAAGTACGATCTGATTTTAAGTAATGCAACTTTGCAATGGGTAGAAAATCCCCAAGGGCTATTAAAGGATATCTTTGATAACCTTATACAAGAAAATGGAGTTCTTGCTTTTTCTACTTTTGCAAAAGACAATTTTATCGAACTAAAGAGTTTAACTGAAAACTCCTTAACTTACTATAGTAAGGAGGAGTGGTTAAAGTTTTTAGATAATGCAGGATTTAAAGTTTTAGTTGCACAAGAATTTCAAAGTAAACTTTATTTTGAAGTTTTAAAAGACTTATTTAGTCATTTAAAATTAACCGGAGTAAATAATCTTAAGACTTCAGCACACTGGACTAAAACTAAATTATTGGATTTTTATAAAGGATTTGAACAGTTTAAAGTAGGTAAGCACTATCCTCTTACTTACAGACCTTTAATTTTTATTTGTGTAAAAAACTAAGAAGGTAGTTTTATGAAAGTAATTTTTGTCTGTGGTATTGATACTGAAGTTGGTAAAACTTATCTGAGTGGTTCAATACTTGGGCAGCTTTGTTATAAGAACTATAAAGTAGCTTCTTATAAACCAATTCAAACTGGAAGTGAACATACTTCTATTGATTTAGAAGAGCAAAAGAGAATTGCGACTGAATATTGTCTGTCTCGTGATAACCTTAAAAGTTTCAATAACTATTTAGGTAATTCGATGATATGCTCTTACATTTTTCAACTCCATTCTTCCCCTCACTTAGCTTCGGCAAATGAAGGACAATATGTAAAAGTTGAAAAATTAGTTGAAGATTTTAAAAATTATTTAACTAAGCTTTACGCACAAAATAATTTAACTAACTTGATATCTGATAGTTATACTAAGTTAGATTACTTGTTAGTTGAGTTTGCGGGTGGTGTTCTGTCACCTGTAAATGATTTACTAAATAATTTAGATCTACTTGATTTATACCTTCAAATTTGTCAAGAAAAGAAAGTTGAAAGCGAAGTTGTTTTAGTAACAAATGGTAAGCTAGGTTCAATTAGTCATACTTTAGCATCTATTAAACTTTTACCTAGAGTTGATTATCTGGTTTATAATAATTTTCCTTTTGAACAAGAGCAATTAAGTCAGTTAATTAGTAATAGCAATTTACATTACTATTTAAATCTACAAGAAGTAGCTACAGCTTTAAGTAAAGAGCAAACAGATAGTAAAGCTTATGAGCTCATTACTAGCTATAAATTAAAAGATAGTTACTTATTACAAGATACTTCTTTAATTGAAAAATTACAAAAGTTAAAGATTGTTAAATTTAATAACTTAAATTCAACAACTTTGGACTTTTAATTAAATAACTAACTCTAAAAATAATTTTATCTTTTGAATTTATATAATGTCATTACGTACTCCAAGATTTAAAAACGAATTCCTTGCCTTACAAAATTTAAAGGTCACAGGAAATCTTGCGATTAAGAACGATTTATCCACCGTAGTTGATAAGGCTATAATTGAAGAGCTTAATAAAGAAAATAGCAAATTAACCTTTTCAATCCTTGATTTTGCTGGAGACGATTTCCAAGCAAAAGTTGAAGGAAATCAGCCTGTAGTTTTTGAGAAGGATATAGGCAAGCAAGGAGTGGATGCTAAAGCAGTAGTTCATCCTTATCAGCGAAATGCTTATACGATTAAATACTTTCTTAACAACTTAGATTTAAAGGTTGAAGAAGAAAGGGAGTTTTTTGTTAATCTAGTAAAGAACTCTATAGCTTTTACCTCTAGCTTTTCTTATGTAGAACGTCAAAAAGTCATTGCTACAGAAAAGGTTTCTTCAGTGCAAGCTATAAACAACTACATTACACTTGGGATGTCTAATTACTATATGGAGATGGGAGATCTCGAAAAGTGTACAAGTATAAATGAACAATTTAGAGGAATTAGTAAAAGTTTACTGAACACGGTATACGATAATAACTACAATATTTTTACAGGCACCAAAAAAGTAAGTTATGTTGATTTACGTGCACATAGTAAGGATCAACTCTTTAAATTTATGTATGCCTATCTTTATAGACTTTACGATCTAACAGTAAATAAAAAGTTAGAACTTAATACCTGTGTAGTTATTTCCGGATTACGTAGTTTATTAGACTTAGCAAGCTACCAAAGCTTTTATACTACTGCACAAGGGGCTGCTGATAGATTATTTAAAATTCGCGCATTATTAACCGAATTACTAGAACGAGGTAAAGAACACAACCTTTACTTTATTCTATTAGATATAAATAACCAAGACTATGATGAATTTTCTAATTATTGCTTTGCAATTGAATCAGAAATCGGTAGTCTTGAATTTAATTATTAATAGAAAACTCTGAACCATGTAGTTCAGAGTTTTTTTTAAAAGTGGTCATTTGCCTCATTTTTAACTTTTACTTTTGCAGTAAAATCTAATTTAATTGATAATATAAGTGAGTTATTAAATTTTTAATGAATTAAGAGGTTAAGTTTATGAGAGTTATTCCTTTAGTAGCAGCAGATGATGTTGCAAGATGGAGTGCAAAATATATTGTCGATTCTATTAATAAAGCAAATCCAACTGCTGAAAAACCTTATGTTTTAGGATTACCAACTGGAGGATCTCCTTTAAAAACTTACAAATACTTAATTGAATATTTTAAAGCAGGAAAGGTAAGCTTTAAGAATGTTGTAACTTTTAATATGGATGAATATTTAGGTTTACCTCCCGACCATCCACAAAGTTACTCATACTTTATGCACCAAAATTTATTCAATCATATAGATATACCTGCTGAAAATATTAATATCTTAGATGGGATGACAAATGATATTCCAGCTACTTGCCAAGCTTTTGAGGATAAGATAAAGTCTTACGGTGGTATTGATTTATTTTTAGGTGGGGTTGGTACTGATGGGCATATTGCATTCAATGAGCCAGGATCATCTTTATCTTCAAAAACCCGCGTTAAAACTTTAACGACTGAAACTCGTGTAGCAAACTCTCGTTTTTTCAATAATTTAGATGAGGTGCCAAAATTTGCTCTAACAGTCGGTGTTGGTACTCTACTGGAAGCAAAACGCATTATGATTATCGCGACTGGAAGTAATAAGGCACATGCAATTAAACAAGCTGTTGAGGGAGCTGTTACTCATATGTGGACAATTACTGCTTTACAACTGCATAAGCATGCAATGATTGTTTGCGACGAAGATGCTAGTGAAGAGCTAACTCTAAAAACATTTAAATATTTTAGAGAGATAGAGCATATAGATTCTCAAAAAGAATATGACTTCTCTAAAGATTTAACTGTATTTGCAGAGTATTTATAAGAGGGTTGTTATGACAAAATTAGCTTTTATAAATGGTAATATTTACTCTCCTAGCCTAATTAAAGACGTAGTTGTTTTAGTAAAAGATGGCATTATTGAAGATATAGTTAGTAGCAGTCAGTTAGATACAATAGACAGTAGCTACCAACTCGTTGACTTAAATGGTGCAAATTTGGCACCTGGATATATTGATTTGCAAGTAAATGGTTGTGGTGGTGCGAACTTTAATGAGACTTTAGATAATTTAAGTGAGCAGACATTAGAAGTAATGCGCGATTGTAATTATAAGTTTGGTTGTACAACCTTTCTTCCTACTTTAATTACTAGTCCATATGAGTTTAGAGAAAAAGCTTTACAAGTTATAGCACAATATCACCAAGATCATCCTAATGAGAAATATGTAATTCCTGGTATTCATATTGAAGGACCTCACATTAGTCCTATTAAAAAGGGAACGCATAACATCAATTTCATTAAACCTATGCAGGATAGAGATCTTAATCTCTACTTAGAGTATGCAAACTACATAAAAATGTTAACCTTAGCTCCTGAAGAAAATGAGCTAGAAAAGGTAAAACAATTATTAGATGCTGGGGTTTTAGTTTCACTTGGTCATACTAATGCTACTTATAAACAAGCAAAAGCATATATTGATGCAGGAGTAACTTGTGCTACTCACTTATACAATGCTATGAGTTCAATTGAAAATGGTAGAACTCCAGGGGTTATTGGGGCAATATATGAATCTCCTAAAATAACTCCAGGAATTATTACTGATGGAGTGCATGTTGACTGGTCTTTAGTAAATCTATCAATTAAAGTAAAAGGCGATAATATTTTTATAGTGACTGATGCTTTAATGCCTGCAGGAAGTGATATTACCGAATTTGACTTTGCGAGTAAACGAATTAAAGTTATTAACGAGGGTTGCTATGATGAGAACGGAACCCTTTCAGGTTCTGCAATAACGATGGATTCACAGTTAAATAGATTAAAAACTAATAGTGATTTTGATTTTGCTAAAATTCTTAGTCTCGCAACGACAAACCCCGCTAAACAGTTAGGTTTAGAAGATAAAATTGGTTCAATTAAGCCTGGTTATATTGCAAATCTAATTGTTATAGATGATAACTTTAGCGTAAAAGAAACTTATGTTAGTGGGCTAAAAGTTTATAGTGCTCAATAATTAAACAAGAAAAAGACGCACTGTTAGGTGCGTCTTTTTCAAAAGGTAAAAAACTAGACTACTTCTTGACTTTCTTTTTGTGAAGGGTGTAGTAAGAATGTTCTTTTACCAATAAAGTAAATAGGTAAAGCAACTACTGCCGCAATGATATATTTAATTACTATATCAGCGTAAATAATTTGTAGCATAAAAGATAGTGGGAATTCTGGATTGCCCCAAAATGCTAAGAAAGTAAATAAGCATGAGTCCAATGGCACTGAAATGCTGTTAGAGGTAAAGCAACGTACTAACCAATTACTCTTCTTAAGATTTTGGAATACAACAGTATCCGCTAATTCACCTGCGGCAATTGACAAGAATGAAGCAATTACGAAACGAGGTTCAATATTGTCATAAATACTATAAGTAACAGTTACAAGTAAAGCTAAACCTATAGCAATAAAAACATATTTTAAACCAAAGTGGTGGATTCTATCTCTTAGAGTAAAAATAAAAGCAAAGAATAATGTACCAATAGATAATTGTCCATAAATAGGTAAAGGAATGAACTTATCTAAAGTTACGTTAGCTAAAAGAACAGAGAGAACGTATCCTAAGATCCAAATGTATTTCATGTAAATAATCCTTTCATCAAAAAGCATACCTTTAAGATGATTAATTTAAATTAACCTGCAATAAGCGAGTAATCTTACGCAAGCGGACATACAAAGGATTATTTTACCATAAGAAAAAGTAAATTTACAATTTTCGCGAGGGGTGTATGAAAGAAGTTTTAAATAAATTAAAAGGAAATTTAGTAGTAAGTGTTCAGCCTGTTGATAATGGTGTTCTTGATAAGCCGGAAATAGTTTCTCTGTTATCTCAAGCAGCTGTGAATGGAGGTGCTGCTGGTATACGTATTGAGGGAGTAGATAATTTATTAGAGAGTAGACGTCATTTAAAAGTACCCGTTATTGGTATTGTTAAATATGATTTAGATGATTCTCCTGTACGTATTACTCCATTTCTTGAAGATGTTGAAAGATTAGCTAAAGCTGGAGCTGATATTATTGCTTTTGATGGAACAGATAGAACTCGCCCTGTTTCAAGAGAAGAGTTAGTGAAAGCAATTCATAGTTATGGCTGTTTAGCTATGGCTGACTGTTCAAGTAAAGAAGACGGAGATTATTGCCACAGTTTAGGGTGTGACATTATAGGCACTACATTGTCAGGTTACACAGGTGGTCCTGTTCCAGAAGAAGCAGACTTTGACTTAATTAGTTATTTTGCAGAAAAAGGCTACTTTGTAATGGGAGAGGGAAGACTAAATACATTTAAAGATGTAAAAAAAGCTATACTTAGTGGTGCTAGTTGCGTAACAGTAGGTACAGTATTAACTCGTTTAGAAGTGATGACCGAAAAATTTGTACAAGCTACAAAAGTACAATAATAAAAAGAAAGGTGCCTGCGATAGGCACCTTTCTTAGTAATAAATTACTTTGAAGATTTAAGATAATAGTAGGAGTTACTTATTATCATCTTTATTTAGATCTAGTCTAATAGGGTTTTCTAAATTATCAACTTTATCTTCAGAGTTTTTATTATTTTCTGTATCTTCTTTTTCTGAAGAATCTTCAGTTGATTTGTTTTCTTCTTGTTCGCTATTATCAGCTTTATTTTCAGTTTGAGAAGTTACTTCTTGAGCTGTTGTAGCATCTTCTTCAGGAGAATTTTCTTTTTCTTCTGCAGTAGATTCTTCTTGTTTAATCTCAGGAGTTACATTCTCTTGACTTGCTGATGATGTTTCATTGCTACTATCATCACTATATAAAAAAGCTTGACGAATGTCAGCAAATACTGCGTAAACAACTTGGAATACCCCAGCAATAGTGTCAAAGATAATTTTTACTAACCAAACGAAGAATTTAACATAAGTTTGTGGATCTAGTAGATCAGAATAGTTAAATGATCTAAGATTACATTTATGACAAGCACTTTCACTTTCTTCTTCATTTTCTTCAAATGTATCTTGAGTTGATAAATATGAAGTAGTTATAGTTAAAACAAAAACTAAAAATGCTGCAAGGAAAACAAATAAACTGTTGTAGCAAAATAAACTTAAACCACCTAAAACAAATAGACTTAAGCTAAAGAAAGTTAGTAAAGATTTTCTTTGTTTAGCTGGTAATTTGTTGTAAAGGTTATGTCCTTCAGTTACAGCTTGAACGATAGTTACATCATTTAAAAATAGGTAAGAATAAGCGCTGTGTAGTAGGACAAATACATAACTAGTAATGTATCCAATGATTAAGCCAACAACTAAACCTAAAAAACCAGCTATGTGGAATAAAAATACTGCTAGACTAATACCAACTACTAATAGTAGAAGTTGAATAATAGTTAAAACTAAAAATGACCAGTAATATTCACGGTGTTCATTTGTGCTAGGATTATATTGCGGGTTTAATGTATTTAATAAATGGAAATACACTATAGGTAAGAAAAGAACGACTATATATAGCTTAAAGAAAGCTAAACTAAAAAGCGAAAAGCCTAATAAAAGTTGTTTATTACTTTTAACAAAGTCCGCTACTTTAGTGCACAAAGCAGATTTGCTCATAATTATTCCTTTGCATAAATAAATTTGAAAAGTTATAGATAATCTGTATATCTTTATACTGATCGCTTTTCTATAGTTTATCAAATGTTTAAATTATTTCAAATAGAAAACGAGGATTAAGTTTAAGAAATGGTATAATTGTATGATCTTATAACCAGATTTTGTTATTAACTTTAACTACTATTTTTACAGAATGATAATTCTAAAGTATTTAAAGAAAAACATTTTAAAAACGTTCGTTATTACGTTTTTAATTTTATTTTCGATATTTTTTGCACAACAACTTATTGTAGCATTTACACAAGTTAGTCGTGGGAATATTCCAGTAGGCTTTGTTTTCAAGTATATCCTCTTGAATATGCCTACTATGCTTCAATACTTTTTACCTTTTTCATTTTTCTTAGGGGTGTTATTTACTTTTATTCGTATGTATAACAACCAAGAAATGACGGTAATGTATGCTTGTGGACTTCCACATGGTAGAGTAATAAAAACTTTAATGTTACCTACGAGCATTGTATTCTTAGTTTGCTTGTTCAACTCGTTTTTTCTTGCACCCGCTCTGTTAACAGAGAGTAGAAACCAAGTGCAATATTTTAGAACCAATCCGACTTTTTCTTTAATTACTCCGGGTAGTTTTAACGCAATACCAAACACTAACTATATTTTATTTGTTAATAAAATTGATGGTAACGTAGCTAATGGTATTTATGTATTTGACTTTAATCAAGATAAAACAATTAATTTTATCATGAGCTCGCAGGGTAAAGTGGTTGTTCAAGATAATCAACGTTTAATTGTTCTTGAAAATGGTTCTATTTTCTCAAGAAATTTATCTGATAATTTTTACAACACGCTAACAGGTAATTTACCTGCGATAGCCAGAGAAAAAGTTCTAAGAGAAAATGAGATAAAGGATCAAGGCGATGTAACTTTAACAGCTGAACAGCAAAAACAAATAGATGAGTTATTAACTCCACAAAAAGATGAAAACGGAATTTTAATCTTTGATGCAAATAACTACCAATATAGTGATATTAAAAATGTCCTAAATGCTAATTTAGATAGCTTAAATAAGATAAATTTTGAAACATTAACTTTACGTATTGGTTTAGTGCAACAAGAAACAAATTTAGAAGCTTATAAATTTAAGACTATTTTTCAGTTACTTGATCATGATGATAGTGATAAATTTAGAGTTTATTTGGAAATAGCTGTAAGATTTATTAACGCCTTGTCAGTATACTTATTTGCTTTATTAGCTTTTGTTTTCTCTAAAGTTAATCCTCGTCAAAGTAAGTATTCTAATGTTATTGTATCTACTTTCCTTTATTTTATTTATCTGTTAATTCTTAATTCTTTAAGTTCTGTTATTAACAAGGGTAAAGTGATAGATACAACCTTACACATTTTTATCTTAACTAACATTCTTTATGTAATATTAGTATTTATTTTAATTACAGATAGACCTGCAATCAAAAAGAATGTTGTATTTGCTTATATACGTAAATTTTTTGGAGGGCAGTAGATAATGCTTTTTTTCCGTACGCTAGATAAGTATGTAGTTAAGAAAGTTAGCATAACTGTTATTTATACCTTAATCGGTTTAGTGCTCTTTAGTTTAATAATACGTATAACCGAAGAGGTTTCTAATGTAGGTAAAGGACTTTATACTTTAACAGATGCTTTACTATATTCTGTCCTATTAGCTACTCCAGATATTAACACTTTTTTCCCTATGGCTGGCTTATTAGGAGCTATGATTGCTTTAGGACAACTAGCGTCTAATAGTGAATTAATTATTATTCAAGCTTTAGGTGTATCACGTTTAAGAATATTTTGGGGACTTCTCTGGTTTGTAATTCCCTTTTCACTTTTTAATATGGCAGTACAACAGTGGGTAGCACCACAGGCTGCTGCTTACGGTTACTCAATGAAAAGTTCTAAGATAAATAGTGGGAATTTTTACACAAGTAATCAAACTCTTTGGTCAAAAGCCAATGGAGAATTTGTTTATGCACAAGTAGGAAGTAACGCTAATTTAGAAGATATCTTAGTAATTAAATATGATGAAAATAACTTTTCATTATCGCAAGTTTTACTAAGTGATAAAGGGCAGTGGAATGCTGAAAGTAAGAGTTGGACATTAACTAATGTACAACAATTTATTTTTACTCAAGAGACTGGTTCACAGCTTGAAAGTGATAAGGAAAATATCATTAAAAAGAACTTAGAAGTAGTAAATCAAGAGGGAATTGATAGATTAGTTAAAGAACTTTCAATTAATCAAAGCTTTAATGTTAAGCTTTATCAAGAGTTGAATTGGTCTTCAAACTTAACTCCAGATAAGCTAGTTCTTGTAAATCAAGATAGAAATAACTTTACGTTAACTTCTCTTTGGAGCTATATTAAGTTCTTAACAGAGACTAATCAAAACTCTGATTCATATAGATATTTGTTCTGGTCAAAAATATTTGCTGGACTAAGCTTTTTTGTCATGATGTTTGTCGCTACTTCAAGTATTTTTGGTAATATGCGCAACATATCAATAATGATAAAAATATTCTTTGCAGTGATCCTTGGTTTAATTTTTTACGTCTTAAACAATACAATTGGACCGCTATTAACTACTTATGGGATGCCACCAATTCTTTCTGCATTGGTACCTTCTCTTTTATTCTTTATTTATGGTTGTTACCTAGTAAAGAAAAAATAAGCAAAAAATACAGCAGTTATGCACTGCTGTATTTTTTCTTTTATGGTGTCACGTCAGAAGAGTGATAAATTTTAATTGGAGTGAGGTCAAATGTGGATTTAGTCTCATTCACTTCTAAACAATAATTTGTCTCTTCTGGTAAAAGTTTACTGCTTAAAACAGTATCAACTAACCAAGTATTTTCATCTTGTTGGTAAATACCTAAAATATATCCCGAGCTTTTTAAGGAGCCGTTATCAAGTTTTGCCATTAGAGTAACTTCAATATGTTGAAGTTCAATCTTAGATTCATTTGTAACTTTAAAAGTAACATGAGTTTGGCTGTTAACCCCTCTAAACTTAGCTCGAGCAATTCCTTCTTGACCTTGGTAGCATCCTTTACGATAGCTAATAGCTTCTTCTATATGGTCTATACCTAGGGCTTGAGGTAAGAATTTATCAACATACTCATCTTTTAGGTTATAAACAAAACCATTTAGAGTTGTTAGAGTAAAAAATTGTTCTTCAGATAATAACTCTACTTCATTATTAGAAAGTAACTCTCTAAGTGTTTCAGGAGTAGTGTTTTGTTCTGCAATGAAGAATGCAGTGTTGCCTGTAGTGTTTACTAGGGCAATATTGTCATTTAGTTCTTTATATCCTAACTCATAGTCAGAAAGAGTAGCTAAATAAATTTCGCAGTTAGAAACTAATTCAATAGCTACATCACTAAAGATTGCGTATTTTTTAAAATGAGCAAGTAAACGGTCTGCATTTGTTTTACCGTAAACAAGCATAAAGAGGCTATTTTCATTTACTTTAACAAGTCTAAAGGTAGCAATTACTTTACCAGTGTGAAAAGTAACACATGAATAAGTAGAACTTCCGACTTGTAAAGTATCTAAGTTTACAGGTATTTGACCTTGTAAGAATTTGCTAGCATCTTTACCTTTAAAAGAGATGTAGTACCAATTTTTTTGGATTTTCATAGAGTAAATTCTTATAGTTAGTACTTTGTGGTTTGCGATTTTAACGAATATTATACTCTCAAAAGTAAATGGTGAAAGATATTTCTTTTAAATCTACGGATCTTCTTGTAAAATATAGAGGTGTAACTAATTTTTACATACCTAAAACTATTTTTAAAAATTCAAACAAATAAAAATCATGAGCTTAAAGAAAACCTTAATTAGTTTTGCAGGTTTAGCCGCAGTTGTGGGTGGGGTTGCTGCCTACATGAACTCAGGCAAAAATATTGATGATAAAAGAGTAACTGCAACTAATGACAAAACTTTAGTATTTTGTATTGGGCGATCCCCAAGAGCATTAAGTCCAGCTATAGTAGCGGACGGAACTTCTTATAACTCCTCATCGCGTGTAATTTTTAATCGTTTAGTAGAAAATGAGCGTGGGAGTACAAAATTAATTCCAGCATTAGCAGAGTCTTGGGAAGTTAGTGAAGATTCTCTTGAAGTAACATTGCATTTACGTAAAGGTGTAACTTTTAACGACAATGATATTTTTACACCAACAAGAGAATTTAACGCTGATGATGTTATTTTTACTTTTTCTCGTATGCTAGATAAAGATAATCCTTACAACAAAGTAGGTGGTGGGAATTATCCTTATTGGAATATTATGGGATTTAGTAGTTTAGTAAATCACCTAGAAAAAGTGGATGATTATACGGTTAAGGTTTACCTAAATCAGCCTAATGTTACTTTTGTCTCTGACTTAGCAATGGATGTGTTATCTATTTATTCTAAGGAGTACGCTGACTTTTTATTAAGTGAAGGTAAACCTGAATTAATTGATCAAAAACCAATTGGTACAGGTCCTTGGAAATTAGATACTTACATTAAAGATACCGCAATTCGTTATACAGTTAACCCTAATTATTTTAGAGGTCAGGCTGATATTGGTACTTTAATTTACAGTATTACTCCAGATCCAACTTCGCGTTTAGCAAAAGTAATTACGGGTCAGTGTGATTTCATGGAAGCTCCTAATTCAATTGATCAGGCTACTGTAATAGATAAATATAACTTAAAGACTAGTCTACAAACTGGTTTAAACGTGGCTTATCTTGCATTAAATAATGACCTTGAAGTATTAAAAGATGTAAGAGTACGTCGCGCTTTAGACATGGCAATAGATAAAGAAGCAATTGCTAAACTAGTTTATAACGATCAAGTGGTTGTTGATGGGCATGTGCTAACTTCTACTATGCTGGGTTATGATCCTGACTTAAAAGTAGCTAAATATGATCCAGAAGAAGCTAAAAAATTACTTGCACAGGCTGGTTACCCAAATGGTTTCTCAATCAAAATATTTGTACAGCCAGTATCAAGATCTTCAAATCCAAATCCAAGAAGAACTGCGGAATTAATTCAGCAAGATTGGAAGAAAATTGGTGTAGAAGCAACTTTAGAGACTACAGAGTATAACGAGTTTATTAAACAGACAAGAGCAGGTAACTTTGAAACAGGAACTTATGGTTGGTCTGGAGATAACGGTGATTCTGATAACTTCTTAACTCCATTACTTTCAAGTGGTTCTATTGGTAAATCAAATTACTCTCGTTTTAATAACTCTGAATTTGATCGCTTAGTTGAGTTAGCTCGCACTACAGCAGATACAGACGAGCGTGCAAAAATTTACGCTCAAGCTGAAAGAGTGTTTGTTGAAAATCAGCCGTTTATTGTGATAGGTCACTCAATGCTGTTAGCAATTATGAGACCTGAAGTATTAGATTACAAATATACACCGTTTGGCTTTGTTGAGTTTTATGGTGTAAAACTTGCAGATAGAAATTAGTTACAACTATGTTTTCAATTATTTTAAAGAAAGTGTTAATGTTGATTCCTACCTTTTTTGGAATAACAATTTTAACCTTTATCCTAGTGCATTCTTTACCTGGTGATCCAGTATTAGCAATGCTTGGAGATAAAACTCCTTCTGAAGAGGAATATGCAGCTATGAAAGCTGCTTTAGGATTAGATCAGTCTTTAGTAAGTCAGTATTTAATCTATATAAAAAATATCTTTAGTGGGAATTTTGGTATTAGTTTTAATACAGGTTTACCTGTATTGGAAGAATTCTTTGATCGTTTCCCAGCAACTTTAGAATTAAGTATTACGGCAATTTTATTTGCTTGCTGTTTGGGTATGCCAATTGGGATTATTGCAGCATTGAATCGCGGTAAATGGTTAGATAATTTATTAATGTCTATCTCATTAATTGGTTATTCAATGCCAGTATTCTGGTGGGGGCTAATCTTAGTAATGGTATTTTCTATTACCCTACACTGGCTACCTGTATCTGGATATATTGGTATAGAATATTTTATTCCGCAAAAAACAGGCTTCTCGATTATTGATGCAATCTTATCTAAAGATGTTGGTGCGTTAAAATCAGCATTTGCCCATATTATTTTACCAACCATTGCTTTAGGAACTATTCCAACAGCAATTATTGCTCGTATGACTCGTTCGTCTATGTTAGAAGTGTTAAATGAAGGTTTTATTCAATCTTTAAGAGCACGTGGATTTGGAAGTTATCGAGTTATTGTAGGACATGCGTTACGTAATGCTCTAATTCCAATTATAACTATCCTTGGTGTTATCGTTGGGGGCTTAGTGTCAGGTGCAATTTTAACAGAAACTATTTTTGCATGGCCAGGTGTGGGCAAATGGTTAGTTGATGCAATTAACTCTAGAGATTTCCCTGTAATTCAGTCTGCAATTTTATTCATTGCAATTTTTGTGATTTTAATCAATTTCCTTGTAGATATTCTTTATACCTTAGTTAATCCAAGAGCAAAATAATATGTCAACTGTTAGTCATACAGATGAAGTTTATGGCAAGTCATCATTTAGTTTGTTTGTCAGAGCTTTTGTACAAAATAAAGGTGCGGTTATTGGATTATTATTTATTATCCTTTTAACTTTAGCCGCTATATTTGCACCTTATATAGCACCTTATGATCCAATTCAACAATTTAGAGATAATTCTTTACAGCCACCTATGTGGTTAGAAGGTGGATCATCTCAATTTATCCTTGGTACAGATGACCTTGGTAGAGATATTCTTTCTCGAATTATCTATGGAGCTCGTGTATCTATCCTAAATGGGTTAATCATTGTAGCAATCTCTTCAATGATTGGCGTATTTTTAGGAACTATTGCCGGATATTATGGTGGGGTTTTAGATATTGTAATTTCACGTTTAGTAGATATTATTATGTCTTTACCATCTTTACTTGTAGCTATTGCTGTAGTTGCTGTACTAGGACCTTCATTAAAAAATGCAGCCTTAGCAATTGGGGTAATTTCAATTCCATCTTATGTTCGTTTAATGCGTATCGGTGTAAGAATTGAAAAGTCAAAAGATTATGTAACTGCTTCTCGCTTATTAGGTGCAGGTAATTTCAAATTAATGTTTGCAAATATTTTACCTAACACTTTAACACCGGTAGCGGTACAAATGACCTTAGGTTTTTCAAGTGCCATTTTAACCATGTCAGCACTTGGTTTCTTAGGTATGGGAGCGCAACCACCAGCTCCAGAATGGGGAACTATGTTATCAGAGTCAACTCGCTATTTCCTATCAGCATGGTGGACGGTAACTTTTCCAGGGTTAGCAATCTTATTAACCGTTTTAGGCTTTAACTTTATGGGTGATGGTGTACGTGATGCCTTAGACCCTAAATTAAGACAGTCTAATTAGGAGGAAAAGTGACTAATAATATTTTAAGTGTTAAAAATTTAAAAGTTACCTTTGGTAAGAAAACCAATCCTCCAACTTTAAAAGGTATTTCATTTGTTGCTCCTGAAGGAAAGATTTTAGGAGTTGTTGGGGAATCAGGTTCAGGTAAATCAATTACATCTTTAGCAATTCTGGACATTCTTGGTAAGAGTGCTCACATAGAAGCAGAAGAAATTAAGTTAGATGGTATAGATTTCTTTAATTTACCTAAAAAACAAAAAAGAAATTACCTGGGTAAAACGATTTCTTATATTTTCCAAGATGCTTTAAATGCTTTAGATCCTACTTATACTATTGGTAAGCAAATTATTGAAACTTTACAAGTTCACCATCCTAAAAAATCTGTAAGAGAATATGAAGAGATGGCGGTTGAGTTGCTTGAGCAAGTAGGGATTACTGAACCTAGATCTCGTCTAGATTACTACCCACATCAATTATCAGGTGGGCAGTTACAGAGAATAATGATAGGTATAGCTATTTCAAGCAAACCTAAGATCTTAATTGCAGATGAGCCAACTACGGCTTTAGATGTGATTATTCAAAAACAGATAGTAGATCTGTTATTAAAAATTCAGAAAGAGAATAATATGACAATGATTTTTATCAGTCATAACTTAGCACTAATTTCTGAAATTTCAGATCATATTATTGTAATGTCTCAAGGTGAGATTGTTGAGGAGGGATCTGTATCTGATATCTTCTTAAACCCTCAGCAAGAATATACTCGCGCTTTAATCAGTTCACTTCCACAGTTTGCTAAAAATTTAGAACCAATCAAATTAGCAAATAAGAATTAAAGGATCTTAATTATGACAAAAGAAGTTAAAAAGGATACTTTAACAGTGAACTGTTTACTGCCTAAAGATGTTCCTTTAATTGTTAATTTAGCTAAAACAGATGTTGATGCTGACATAGTTCCAGAGTATGCTAAACAATACTCTTTTAATCTTTTACAAGTTAAGAGTAAAAATAATAAGGAAGAGGAAGCAGAAGAGCTAACAGCAGTAAATACAGAAGAAGATATTGATGTGTCTTCAAAAGAAAATGAAGAATTAAATAAAGTGGACTTACCTAAAGTAAATAATTTTAACGCAGTAGCTACTGAGGCTTTAGAGACTGAACAGCAAAATAACTTGGAAGAAGCTGTAGTTAAAGCTGAAGAAACAGATTTTTCTGATAACAATATAGTTGTACAAGCTAAAGATACTGTTGACGATCTTCCAGCTAAAGATGGCGACAAAGAGTTGCTAAAAGAGGAAGAACCTTTAACTGCGACTGAGGTTGAATCTTCTGTAAATGTAGAAGAGGATATTTCTTCAGAAGATAGTGCTGTTGTGGAAGAGCAAGAAGTTGTAAAAACCAAAGAGTACACTTTCTTTGATGGAACTAAGAGACAGGTTAAGCTCTCTAAATACTACCCAGAATATGAATTTGATATTGATGACTTAATGAAAGATTCAGAGGTGCTTTTAGAGGGTGTTAACTTAGTAAAAGACTATAAAGTAAGATCAGGCTTATTTAGTAGTAAAACCTTACACGCTGTTAAAGATGTATCATTTAGTTTACGCGCGGGTGAGACAGTATCTATTGTTGGAGAATCTGGTTCAGGTAAATCAACTTTAGCAAAAATGTTAATTGGTATAGAAAAGCCAACTTCAGGTGCGGTTAAGTTTAAAGGGAAAACCATTGACTTTACTAAAGCAACTGATCGTGAATTAATGCGTAAAGAAATTCAAGTGGTATTTCAAAATCCACATGTATCTTTAAACCCTCGTAAAACGATATTTAAAATTTTAGAGGAGCCATTAATTTACAATACTAAATTAACAAGTGAAGAGCGACGTGCGACAATTGAGAAGATTATTCAATTAGTTGGTCTAAAAGTTGAGCACTTAAAGCGCTTCCCACATATGTTCTCAGGTGGACAAAAACAACGTATTGCTATAGCGCGTGGTTTAATTTTAAATCCATCTATTGTGGTGGCTGATGAGCCTGTAAGTGCTTTAGATGTATCTGTACAAGCACAAATTTTAAATCTAATGTTAGAGATTCAAAAGCTATACAATACGTCATTCCTATTTATCAGTCACGATCTTTCAGTAGTTAGACATATCTCGCATAAAGTAATTGTTATGTATAGAGGTGATGTTGTCGAGTATGGCAATGTTGAGGATATTTTTAATAATCCACAACACGAATATACAAAACAATTATTAGCTGCTATTCCAAAATTACCTGATGATATAGTAGGAAAGTACCATAACTAATCATAATAATGATCCTCTTAATTTTTTTAAGAGGGTCATTTTATATAACTAAAGGATAGGACTATGAAGGTTATTAGATTCTTTATACTTAATGGACCAAATTTAAATCTTTTAGGTCATCGTGAACCCGAAAAATATGGTAGGGTTACTTTGGATCAAATTATTCATAAATTACAAAGTAATTTTCTAACAAAATTCAAGCAATCTAATCTTAATTTTGTGCAACATGATGACAAAGAAAAGCTTCAGGTTTTAGTGGAAAATCAGAACCTTGGGTTTGAATTACACTCATTTCAAAGTAATCACGAGGGAGCTTTAATTGATTACTTACATAGAACTTTTTTAGAGAAGCTTTCTAGTGCCAATAAGTATGAAGACTATTTTATTATCAACCCAGCCGCTTTTGGTCATACTTCAGTAGCTCTAAGAGATGCTTTACTTGCAATCGAAGCCAAATTTGTTGAGGTTCACTTATCAAATATTCACAGTCGTGAAGAATTTAGACACCATACTTATCTACAGAATATTGCTCAAGGAGTAATTTGTGGTCTAGGTGCTAAGGGTTATGAATTAGCTCTTGAGTATTGGCTAGAACAATTAGATATCTTTAGCAAATAATTTTTATATTTGTGGTAAAATAAAGCAGATTATGTAAATACTGTTTTTTAGAGATTGCCTCACAAAGATAAAAAAGTATAGTTTTTGAATTCCTAAATACTTGTTAGGTTTTACTATTTAGAAAGATTTTTATTGAAGAGATTTTAATAAAAATTACGGATTCTAAAAAACTTAAGTATTTATAGTAACCCGAATAATTAAAGCTAAAATTGTTTTTTAAAACATTTTTGTAACTGTAGAAAATAGGATTGTCAATGAATTTTGATATCAAAAAAATCGAAGCGTTAATTAAAGTATTCGAAGAGTCTTCGTTAACAGAAATTACAATTGTTGAAGATAAAAACTCAATTGTTTTAAATCGTCAACAAAATATTCAAGTAACAACAGCACCAGTAGCTCCAGCATATCATCAACCAGCTCCAGCAGTTGCACCAGTAGCACCAGTTGCTTCTGCGGCTCCAGCAGAAACATCAGCTCCTGAAGTTTCAGGTCACAAAGTATTATCACCAATGGTTGGTACTTTTTATCGTCGCTCTAGCCCAGATGCTAAACCATTCGTTGAAGTTGGTTCTAAAGTGAATGTGGGTGATACTTTATGTATCGTTGAAGCAATGAAAATGATGAACAAAATTGATTCTGATAAAGCAGGTGTTGTGAAAGCAATTTTAGTTGAAGATGCTAATGTTGTTGAATACGATCAACCACTATTTATTATTGAATAATTTTAACTGTAATAGTGCATTGCACTAAAATCGAGTATTATATGTTAAAGAAGATTCTTATTGCTAACCGTGGTGAAATTGCTTTACGTGTTCAACGCGCTTGTAAAGAATTAGGGATTAAAACTGTTGCCGCTCATAGTACAGTTGATAGTTCATTAATGCACGTAGCACTAGCTGATGAAAGTATTTGTATTGGTCCAGCTCCTTCTGCGAAATCTTACTTAAATATTCCAGCTCTAATTTCAACTGCGGAAGCAACTGGCTGTGATGCAATTCACCCAGGTTATGGTTTTTTAAGTGAAAATGCAGAGTTTGCTGAAGCTGTAGAAAGTTCAGGTTTTACTTTTATTGGAGCTCCTGCTGACGTAATTCGTATTATGGGTGACAAAGTTGCAGCTATTAATTCGATGAAAGCTGCAGGTGTGCCTTGTGTACCTGGTTCAGACGGTCCTTTAAGTAATGATATTAAATTAAATAAAGAGATAGCTAAACGTATTGGTTATCCTATTATCATCAAAGCTTCAGGTGGTGGCGGTGGTCGTGGTATGCGTGTAGTGCGCAATGAAGAAAGCTTAGAAGAAGCTATTTCAATGACTAAAGCCGAAGCTAAATCAGCATTCAACAATGACATGGTTTATATGGAAAAATACCTAGAAAACCCTCGTCACATTGAAATTCAAGTAATTGCTGATAATTTTGGTAACGCAGTTTACTTAGCAGAACGTGACTGTTCTATGCAACGTAGACACCAAAAAGTAGTAGAAGAAGCACCAGCTCCAGGTATTACTCCAGAGCAAAGAGAGAAAATTGGTACAGCATGTGCTGAAGCTTGTAAACGTATTGGCTATAGAGGTGCGGGTACTTTTGAATTCTTATACGAAAACGGTGAGTTCTACTTTATTGAAATGAATACTCGTATTCAGGTTGAACACCCTGTAACTGAAATGATTACTGGTGTTGACTTAATTCGTGAGCAAATTTTAGTAGCTTCAGGTTTACCATTATCTATTAAACAAGAAGATATTCAAGTTCGCGGTCATGCTATTGAATGTCGTATTAATGCTGAAAACCCAGAGAATTTCTTACCATCTCCTGGTAAAATTACTTCATTCCACTCTCCAGGCGGTTTTGGGGTACGTTGGGATTCTCATATTTATGCAGGTTATTCAGTACCACCAACTTATGACTCAATGATCGGTAAGTTAATCACTTACGGTGATACTCGTGAGATGGCGATTGCTCGTATGAATCGTGCATTACAAGAGTTAGTAGTTGAGGGGATTAAAACGAATATTCCTCTACAAATGGATATTATTACAGATGAAAACTTTAATAAAGGCGGTACAAATATCCATTATTTAGAGAAAAAACTAGGTCTACAGAGCTAACCTAGTGTTAACTTAAATAAGAAATATTAATGGCACTATATAATTATATAGTGCCAATTTTTATGACAAAAAAAGTCCGAGCTTTTTGATAGATCTGTCATAAAGAACCGTAATTTATGGTAAAATATAACAATGTGAAATTGGACTTTTTATAAGATAAATTTCTCTATTTATCTGATAAAAGCTTCAATTTATAAATCATAATTTAAGTTTAGTAGAATAATAAAAATGCCGTCAATTGTAAGATCTGAAAATCGTGCTAATACGGAATATCGTCAAATAAAAATTACAAGAAATTGTAATATTTGGGCAGAAGGTTCTGTATTAATTGAATTTGGACGTACAAAAGTTCTTTGTACAGCTACTGTGGGTAATAAATTACCTCCGTTTATTAAAGAGCAGAAGTTAAATCATGGTTGGTTAACTGCGGAGTATAATATGCTTCCACGAGCAACCAATACAAGAAATTCTCGTGAAGGACGTAAAGGTAGCGTTTCTGGTAGAACTATGGAGATCCAACGCTTAATTGGACGCGCATTACGTAATGCTGTTGATTTAGAAAAAATGCCTGAAGTAGTTATCACTATTGACTGTGATGTAATTCAAGCTGATGGTGGTACGAGAACTACAGCAATAAATGGAGCATGTATTGCCTTATATGATGCTTGTCAATATTTAGTGAAGAATAATCTAGTTGCTGAGAACCCATTTAAAGAATTTGTTGCTGCAATCTCTTTAGGTATCAATGATGAAGAGGTTCTAGTGGATTTAGATTATGCAGAAGATTCTAATATTGGCGCTGATTGTAATTTAGTAATGAGTGAATCAGCGAAGCTAATTGAGTTTCAATTAAGTGCAGAAAAACAAAGTTTTACTAAAGCAACTCTTGATCGTGTATATGATTTAGGTCAAGAAAGTATTGCAAAAATTGTTACTGAACAGAAAAGAAGTTTAGGTATTGAATAACTTGTAAATTGTGTATTATTCATGGAAAGTAATTTAAAAACTAATTTTGATATTAAAACCTTTCAAGGTTTAATTTTAGCTCTTCAAGAATATTGGGGTAATGTTGGGTGTACTATTGTTCAGCCACTTGACTTAGAAGTAGGTGCTGGTACATCTCACCCAATGACTGTATTACGAGCTTTAGGTCCAGAACCTATTTGTTGTGCTTATGTGCAACCTTCTCGTCGTCCAACAGATGGTCGTTACGGTGAAAACCCTAATCGTTTACAACACTTCTATCAATTCCAAGTAATTCTTAAACCTTCTCCGGACAACATTCAAGAGTTATACATTAACTCTTTAAAAATGTTAGGTTTTGACACAGTTGAAAATGATATTAGATTTGTTGAGGATAACTGGGAAAACCCTACTCTAGGTGCTTGGGGACTTGGTTGGGAAGTGTGGCTAAACGGTATGGAAGTTTCACAATTTACTTACTTCCAACAAGTTGGTGGTCTTGAATGTAAACCGGTTACAGGTGAGTTAACTTACGGTTTAGAAAGATTAGCTATGTATATCCAAGGCGTTGATAATGTTTACGATCTAGTATGGTGTGACGGTCCACTTGGTAAAACCTACTACGCTGATATTTTTAAACAAAATGAAGTTGAACAGTCAGCATATAACTTCGAACAAGCTGATGTTGAGTTTTTAAGTTCAAGTTTTGAGCACTATGAAAAAGAAGCGAGACGCTTACTTGAATTAGAAAAACCATTACCTTTACCTGCTTATGAGCAAATTCTAAAAGCAGCGCATTGCTTTAACCTACTAGATGCAAGAAAAGCAGTTTCGGTTACAGAACGTCAAAGATATATTTTAAGAATTCGTACGTTAACCAAATTAGTGGCTGAAGCTTACTACGCGAGTCGTGAAGCTTTAGGTTTCCCTATGTGCAACCGTATGCAAACTCTAGATTAAAGAATTATAAAGAGATCTAAAGATGACAGAACTAAGTAAACACAGCTTTCTAGTTGAGTTAGGTACTGAGGAATTACCACCAACTGATTTAAAAGATATTAGTGCGGGATTTACTAATGCTTTAATTTTAGCTCTACATAAAGCTAATGTAGCGTATGAAGATTTACAAGCTTTTGCAACTCCGCGCAGAATTGCAGTATACATTAAAGGTCTAAACAGCATTGCTGATAGTCAGTTAATTGAAAAGAAAGGTCCTGCGAAATCAGCTTGCTTTAATGAAGATGGTAGCTTATCAAAAGCTGCTCAAGGTTGGTTAAAAGCTAATAATGTAGATTTTAGCGATGTAACTTTCTTAGAAACAGATAAAGGTTCTTGGTTGTATTACACCTTTGAACAGCCTGGTAAGAATACTGAAGAATTATTGCCAATAGCAGTACAAGAAGCTATTGCAGGTATTCCAATTTCTAAAGGTATGCGTTGGGGAAGCAATGATTTTGTATTCATTCGACCAGTACATACTTTCACTATGTTGCTAGATGATAAAGTTCTAGAGGGTGAAGCTTTTGGAGTTAAATCTGATCGTAAAATTTATGGTCACAGATTTTTAGGTACTAAAGAGTTTAATTTAGATCATGCTGATGAGTATGAAACTAGATTATTAAATGAAGGTATGGTTATTGCTTCATTTGATAAACGTCGTGAAGTTATAGTTTCAAAAATTAAAGAACTAGCAAATAACAACAGCGGTTTTGTTAATTTAGATAATGATTTAGTTGACGAAGTTACTTCATTAGTTGAATACCCAAATGTACTAATGGCTAACTTTGAAGAAGAGTTCCTAAAAGTTCCAAAAGAAGCTCTGATTCATACAATGGAGGGAGATCAAAGATATTTCCCACTATTTGCAGACAATAAATTTTCAAAACTGCTACCGCACTTTATCTTTGTTTCTAACGTAAACCCAGCAAATCCTTCATTAATTATTGAAGGAAATGAAAAGGTTATTCGTCCAAGATTATCAGATGCTAAGTTTTTCTATGAGCAAGATCTTAAAAAGCCTCTAGAAGATTTACTTCCTCGCTTAAAGATTGCGGTATTCCAAAATCAATTAGGTTCAGTTTATGATAAAGTTGAGCGTATTGAAAAATTAGCTTTAGTTTTATCAAAAGAATTGAATGGTAATGATACTTTTGTTGCTCGAGCAGCTAAATTATCAAAATGTGACTTAATGACTAACATGGTGTTTGAGTTTACGGATACTCAGGGTATTATGGGTATGTATTACGCTCAAGCAGCGGGTGAAGAAAGTGAAGTTGCAACAGCATTATATGAGCAATATCTGCCACGTTTCTCAGGCGACAAATTACCTTCAACTTTAACTGGATCGATTATTTCATTAGCTGATAAGTTAGATACTTTAGTTGGTATTTTTGGGATTAACCAACCACCTAAAGGAGCAAAAGATCCATTTGCTTTAAGACGCGCTGCGATTGCGATTTTACGTATCTTAACTGAAAATGAATTTAATCTGAACTTAGCTAAGTTAATTGATGTAGCAATTGAAATCTATGGCACAAAATTAAGCGTGCCTGCTGAAGAGTTACGTCAAAGTATTTTAACTTTCGTTAATGGTCGTGTAAGAGCGTTATACGAAGAGCAAGGTTACACGGTTGATGAGATTCAAGCAGTACAAAATCTAAGCATTAATAATCCTTATGATTTCTATTTACGCTTAAAAGCTGTACATGAATTCAAAACAAATCCAGCTTGTGAAGACTTAGCAGCTGCAAATAAACGTATCAATAACTTCTTAACTAAGTCAGAATTTGAATTAGAAGCTAAAGTTAACGAAGCATTATTTGAAACTAATGAAGAAAACTATTTATATCAAGATTTATTAGTTTTAGAAGAGCGTTGCTTACCTCTATATGAAAAACAAGAGTACTTCAAACTTCTATCAGAGCTTGCAAGTATCCGTGAGGATGTAAATGCCTTTTTTGATAATGTTGTAGTTAATGCAGATGATGTAAAAGTAAAAGAGAATAGATATGCTCTTTTAACTAAACTGCAATTATTATTTAGCTTAGTAGCTGATATTTCAGCTTTAAATTATTAAAGAATATTTTAGTAAATCTTCTTAATAGAAATATTAAGAAGATTTACCTCATTAGGATTTTCAATGACAAAGAAAACTTTAGTAACGGTAGCTTTACCTTATGCTAATAATGATCTACATTTAGGTCATATGCTAGAGTATACACAAGTAGATATTTGGGTACGTTACTTACGTATGATTGGCAAAGATGTTGCGTTTATTGGTGGTGCTGATGCTCATGGTACTCCGATTATGCTACGTTCTCGTCTACTTGGCATTACTCCAAATAAGTTAGTAGAAGATTTTCGTGAAAACTATTTAGGTATTTATAAAGATTACAATATTAGTTTTGATAATTTTAGTTCGACTGAGACTAAAGTTCATCATGATAATGTTCAAAATGTTTATAAAATTCTTGAAAAGAATGGTTGTATTGTTGAAGAAGAGATAGAACAATTTTACGACACAGTAGAAAATATGTTCTTACCTGACCGTTACATCAAAGGGGAATGTCCTAGTTGTCACGCCCCAGATCAATATGGTGATAACTGTGAAGTATGTTCTTCAATTTATTCTCCTGTAGATTTAATTAACCCATATTCTGTTTTAAGTAAATCTAAACCTGAACTGCGTAAATCAGTACATCAGTTCTTTGATTTACCAAAATTTGATCAAAGATTACAACAGTGGTTATCTGATAGCAATATTCAGCCAGAAATTGCTAATAAGATGAAAGAGTGGTTTGATCAAGGATTACAAAAATGGGATATTTCTCGTGATGCTCCTTATTTTGGAATTGAAGTGCCAAATAAAGATGGAAAATACTTCTATGTATGGTTAGATGCTCCAATTGGTTACTTCTCTAGTTTCAAAGAGTACTGCGAAGAGAAAGGTCTTGATTACAATCATTTAATTAGTGCAGATAATGATGATATGGAAATGTATCATTTTATTGGTAAAGACATTATTTACTTCCATTCATTATTCTGGCCTGCTTTATTAATGGGTGCTAATTACCGCTTACCAAATAACATTTTTGCCCATGGTTATGTAACTGTAAATGGTGTGAAAATGTCAAAATCACGCGGTACTTTTATCAAAGCTAAGACTTGGATAAAACATTTAGATTCTGATTCTTTACGTTATTACTATGCAGCTAAACTAAATCCGTCTATTTCTGATGTTGATTTAAATTTAGAAGACTTTGTTTCGCGTACTAACTCAGATATCGTAAATAAATATGTAAATATCGCTTCACGTGCTTCTTCTTTCTTAGCTAAACAATTTGATAATCGTCTAGCTCTGGATTTAGATGAGCCATTAACTTACCAAGCATTTACAACTAAGTTTGAAGAAATTGGTAAGGCTTATGAGACGTTAAATTACTCTAAAGCAATTAGAGAAATTTCGGCATTAGCGGATGAAGCAAACCGTTACTTTACAGAAAGAGCTCCTTGGGTTATTGCTAAAGATCCAAATCGTGAAAAAGAACTTCACCAAGTTTGTACGCAAACAATTTTCTACTTTAGAGCAATAATGACTTTATTAAAACCTGTTGTTCCGGAAATTGTTAAAAAGGCTGAAGACTTCTTAGGTGAAACTTTAACTTGGAACGGTTTAAATAAATTACCGTTTGGTAAACATATTAATCAGTTTACCCCATTATTTACACGTTTAGAAAAATCAACCTTAGATCAATTAGTAGAAGAGTCAAAAACTGAAGCTGCGCAAGAAATGGCTTTAAATGAAAAGCTACAGAAAGATTTCGATTCTAAAAATGCTAAAGAACAAAAAGAAGAAGTTCCAGTAATTACAATCGATGATTTTACTAAAGTAGATTTACGTTTAGGGCTAGTATTAGAGTGTTCAGCTGTTGAGGGCTCAAATAAACTTCTAAGATTTAAAGTAGATCTAGGTAATGGTGATGTGAGAAATATTTTCTCTGGCATTAGTCAGTTCTATAAAAATCCTGAGGAATTAGTTGGAACAAATGTAGTTGTTGTTGCTAATTTACTACCTCGTAAAATGAAGTTTGGTGTTTCTGAGGGAATGATTTTATCGGCAGAGGTTGATGGAAACTTAAGCCTTCTAACGGTAAAAGATACTCTTTCTCCTGGAAAAGTTGCATAAAAATATAAGAAGTAGACCACTAATACAAATTAGTGGTTTATTTCAAATCTACAGAAGGTACTCTTAGTGCATAATGCTATTTTCTATAAGCCCAAGCATTTTTGGAGAGCAATAACTTCTTTTGTTATTGCGGTTACTTTATTTTGCTTATCTATAACTAAGACAATTGAGCCTTTTAAAACTAGTTTAGATAATCTAACTAACAGAATCTTCATCTTTAATTCAGGGACTAAACAATTTGTCAATCATATTTCTCCTAATTTTAGAGATGTAGGTTCATTAAATAGTGCAAATGAGCAACTACAAAAACAAGTAGTAGAGTTGCAAGCGCAATTAAATAGATTTAAGGCTGTTTTAGAAGAAAATGGACAACTTAAAGCCTTGCTAAATATTTCTCAAGCAGAAATAGCTAGATTTGATGCTGTTAATGTTATTAACACAGAGCAAGGAGTAAAAAGTAACATTATTTTTATTGATAAAGGTACTAATGATGGGATTTTTTACGGACAAAATATAGTGGATGCTTATGGCTTAATAGGTCAAATAATTTCAGTTTCAGATAATCAAAGTCGTGTTTTAATGATTACTGATATTAATTCATATGTACCAGTTTACAATTCTAGTAATCAAGAAGCGTATCTATTGAAAGGTACAAATAGTTCTGAACTTTTAGTTGAACATATTAGACCTAAGTCAACCTTAAAGGTAGGTGATATTCTTTATACTTCTGGTTTAGCTAAGAGATTTATAAAAAATTATCAGGTAGCTAAAGTAAGTCGAGTGATTACAGATAATAACAATAATGTAATCAGAGCTTACGCAGAGCCATTAGCACATTTAAGTAGTTTGCGTTATATGGTAGCTCTATGGCCTTATTGTGAGGTAAATCCAGCAAAATCGGCTCTAAATTTAGTATATAATCGTGAATTTATGTATAATTCACTAAACGCTAGAAATTACTCTAATAAGAGAAAAACTAATTTTTTAAACTATACCTATAAAGGTATAAACCCAGAAAATTTAAGTATAGGTAAATACTTAGAGCGTCTTAATGATTTAAAAACAATGGAACTGCTCTCTTATAAGGAAGATACCGATTTAGGTCGACAACACTGTTATACGATCAACCAAACACGTGTACCTGTAAATACAGAGGAGAGAGGAAGTGAATAATTTAATTCGTTTATTAGTAATTTACTTAACTTTCTTCTTGGCTTTTGTGGTAACGACTATTCCGTGGAGTAGCGAGTATGCAAGTTTTAGACCACATTGGATCTTAACTTTACTTTTAGTATGGACTATAAGAGATTCTGCTAAAGTAGGATATATTACTGCTCTTGTGGTAGGCGTACTGTTAGATAGTATTTCGGGTACCCCTTTAGGAGAGCATGCTATCGCTTTTATTATAGTTACATTTATTAATACTCGTTTAGTTAAGCTTTATAATTCCATTGGTTTTGCATTCCAAACAATTTGTACCACTGTAATTATTGTAATCTATTCTTTAATAATAGCATTATTAGAATTATTCTCTTATAATCTTATTCAATTTAATCTGAGCTTTTTCTTACCAATTCTTACTTCTGTAATAATTTGGGCATGGGTATTTACTGCAATTGGTATGTTGCAGTATTGGTTAGTTAAACGTTTTAGAATAAATTTTAGGTAAAATTTATGAATTCTCAAGAATTATTTCAAGCTAGTAAACAATGTATTCCTGGAGGAGTTAATAGTCCTGTAAGAGCATTTAACTCTGTTGATTCTGATCCAGTATTTATTGCGAGAGCAGACAAAGCATATGTTTATGATGTTGAAGGTAATCAATATGTTGATTTTGTTGGCTCATGGGGACCTGCGATTTTAGGACACAATAATCCAGAAGTAGCTAGCGAAATTAAGAAAGCAATTGATAATGGATTAAGTTTTGGTGCTCCAACACAAATAGAACTTGAATTAGCTAACTACCTAACAAATCATATCCCAAATTTAGAAATGGTTAGAATGGTTTCTTCAGGTACAGAAGCAACAATGAGTGCAATCAGATTAGCTCGTGGATTTACGTCTAGAGAAAAGATAATTAAGTTTGCTGGTTGCTACCATGGACACAGTGATTCCTTACTGGTAAATGCAGGTTCAGGGGCTTTAACTCAAGGAGTTCCAAGCTCTGCAGGGGTTACAGAAGGAGTAGCTAAAGATACTTTAGTAGCTAAATATAATAATTTAAATTCAGTTAAAGAGTTGTTTGAAGCTAATAAGGGACAAATAGCTTGTGTAATTGTAGAGCCTGTAGCGGGTAATATGAACTGTGTACCTCCTGAAGAAGGATTTTTACAAGGTCTACGTGAACTTTGTGATCAATATGGAGCAGTCCTAATTTTTGATGAAGTTATGACTGGATTTAGGGTTGCATTTGCAGGAGCGCAAGAAGTTTATAAAGTTAACCCTGATTTAATAACTTTAGGTAAAATAATTGGTGGAGGAATGCCTGTAGGAGCATTTGGTGGTAAGAAAGAAATAATGGAAAAAATTGCACCATTAGGTCCAGTATATCAAGCAGGTACTTTGTCAGGTAATCCTCTATCTATGACAGCAGGATTAACGACGTTAAAACTTTTAAACAAAGAAGAGAATTATCAGCAATTAAAAGAGAGCACTGAGTATCTCTTAACAGGTTTAAAGGATTTAGCTTCAAAATATAACATTCCATTTTATACGACTCAGGTAGGTGGAATGTTTGGCTTTTTCTTTACAGATAAAGAAGTTGTTGATTTAGAGATGGCAATGCAGGCTGATCTTTCTAAATTTAAAACTTTTCATAAATTTATGTTAAATCATGGTGTGTATTTAGCTCCTTCTGCATTTGAAGCAGGCTTTATGTCGCTAGCTCATACTAAAGCTGATTTAGATTTTGTATTGGAAGTAGCTGAACAAGCATTTGCACAGTTAGCTTAAGATTAAATGAGGTATCTTCATGGGGCTTAGATTGTTTAATTTTATTTTAGTTTGCGCTATAGGCTATTTAGTTTACGGCATAATAATTGGTAGAAATGGGTACATTTACCTCAATGATATGAAATATAAGATAGCTGAGCAAACGCAAATAAACGCTAAGCTCCAGCAAGATAACGCATACTTACAACAAAGAGTAGAAGCTTTAAAAAGTGGTAATTTATTTACTTACGAATCTTTTGCACGCAGACAACTAAATTACATTCGTAAAGATGAGGTATTTTTTAGAATAATAGATAATCGTGTTTTACCTAACTATTATTCAAAAGATGACAATCGTAAATATATTCCAGCACCAAATTCACCAATTCTAAATCCTAATTTTAGTAAGAGAGATTAAGGATGTTTAAATATATTTCTTTGCTTTGTGCCGCTGGTGTTGGTTCACGTATGCAAGCAGAAGTACCTAAACAATATCTTAAATTAAATTATCAAGGTGAACAAAAATCTCTTTTAGAAATAGTAGAGCAAAAATTTAGTGAACATGTAGATGCTAGTATTGTAGCTTTACATGAAGAGGATAAATATTGTGCAAATCTAGAAAAATTCAAAGATTTCAAGAGATACAGCGAGAGTAATTCTAGTTTGCTTCAAGAAGCTTCTGACGAGTTATACTTTTGTTGGGGTTATGGGCAACGTATTAATACAGTTTATTCTTTACTAGCAAACTCAATGGAGCTATGCTTACGCAAAGGTTGGGATCCTGCTAAAACTTTTGTGTTAATTCATGATGTAGCTCGTCCATGTATAACTTCACAAGATATAAGTAACATAATCTCCTTTTGTAAGGAATTAGATTCAATTGAAACAATTATAGCTAAGAATGGCGAAGCTGTACTTGCCGGTCTTTTGCCTGTAAATTTTGTAGTTGATTCTGTTAAAAAGTACTCAGAGCAATTTGCACAGGAAAATATTCCCCGTGACAATTTAGTGCTTGCGCAGACACCACAAACGTTTAATTTACTATACCTTTACTATATCTTAACTAAGCTTTTTATAGCACTAGATGAACCTGTAGATTTAAGTAAGTATTATCACTCTTACAATAAGTATTTAGTTAGTTTTAGTAGCTTACAGGCTCTAGAAAATAGTAAAATCGCGGATAAGAAGTTATTGTATAATAATACTTTAACAAGTATGGCGAATAAACAAATTATTGCATCTTTAACAGATGAAAGTTCGGTAATGGTATATCTTAATGATTTAGTAAAAATTGTAAAATTTGGACGTCATAATCTTAAAGTAACCTTACCAGATGATTTACCTTTAGCACAGTTTTACATTAATTTAGGAAATTAATATGTTTAGAATAGGACATGGTTTCGATGTACACGCATTCGATACTAATTCAAATGGCCCTATTAAAATGGGTGGAGTTAGCATCCCACACCAACATGATTTTTTAGCTCACAGTGATGGGGATGTACTTTTACATGCCATTTGTGACGCTCTGCTAGGAGCTTTAGCTTTAGGAGATATAGGTAAACATTTTCCTGATACCTCAATGGATTATCATAAAATTGATAGTAAAATCTTATTAAAAAAGACTTATGATCTAATTAAAGATAAAGGATATAAGCTTGTTAATTTAGATAGTACTATTATTGCTCAAGCTCCAAAGTTTTTGCCATATATTGAGCAAATGCGCTTAAGCATTGCTAAAGTTTTAGAAACAGAAGTTGAAAATGTTTCTGTTAAAGCAACTACAAGTGAAAAATTAGGCTTTACTGGAAGAAAAGAAGGTATAGCGGTAGAAGCTGTTGTTCTTATTCAAAAGGAAAGTAATTAATGAAAATAATGCAAAGGTTTTATAATCGTTTGACTTACTATGCTGGTCATAAAAACGCAAATACTTTTTTATGTGTGTATAGTTTTCTAGAAGCGATTATTTTACCTATACCAATAGATGTTCTTTTAGGACCTATTGCTATGCAAAAGCCACATCAAGCTTTTAGGTTAGCATTTTATGCGGCTTTTTATTCTTTACTTGGTGGGTGTGTTGGCTATGCATTAGGTTATTATTTTCATGATGTCGCAGCTTATATTTTTTCATTAATCTCAGGTAGTGAAGTTAGTGCTGAAAATTTAGATCAAAGCGCAACTTTTATTCAAATAAAGAACTTTCTTGAAGATTATGGAATTTTATCTGTAGTTTTAGTTGGTTTTACACCACTACCGTTTAAGATTTTTTCAATTGCTTTTGGCTTTTTTGGTTACAATTTTGTAATTTTCTTTGTTTTAAGCTTTATATCTCGCTTAATAAGATTCTTAATTGTATCTTACCTTTTTGCTTATTTTGGACAAAAATATAGTAAACAAATTGAAAATATTATTAATAAATCAAGTTGGATAATATTAATTTTATCTATTTTAGGCTTAGTTTTATATCTATTACTCAAGTAAACTAGAGGAATTATAATGACCCCAAAGGTTTTAAAACTATCTTTAACTACTTTAGTAGTTTCATTATTAGCAGCATGCTCAGCACCAAATAATAATGCACCTATTTATAATATTTCAGGTACTGGTCAGTATGCTGGAACAACACAACAACAAACAACAAGCACTCCTGTACAAAATACCAATACTTCAAGCATTAATCCAAGCTTTAGTGTTAATCCAGCAGAAGAGAATAGCTCTGTTTATGTAAATGATAATGCAAGTAATACTGTATCTTCAAATGTAAATACAGTAGCTAATAATGTAAATACTGTAACTAACAGTGCTAGCTTACAAGCTTGTGAAGCTACGCAACCATTTGTAATTCCTCGCGATGCTGACAATAAACCTATCTATAGTCGTATTCAAAAGGGTTCTTACACTGCTAAAAATTACGTAGTACAACAAAGTGATACGCTATTTTTACTAGGTTATATTTCAGGTACATCTGACAAAGAAGTAGCAAGAATTAATAATTTATCTTTAAATAGTGTACTAACTCCAGGTACTGTTTTAGTGCTAAATCCAAATGCTTGTAACGGTGCTTCAGTGCAGCAACAAGTTACTGCTCCAGTAGCTACAACAGTTAATGCAAGTAAACAAGCAGTACAAACCACTACATCATCTGCACAACAACAAGCGCAACAACAAGCGCAAAAAGTACAACAGCAGGCTACTCAAGCAACTCAACCAGTAACAGCAAGTACAACTAATACCACAGTAACTTCACAACCACAACAAACTACAACAAGCCAAACACAAGCGGCGCAAACAGTACAAGCTCAAGGACAAGCAACAGGTTCTAATGCTCTAATGTGGCCAGCTAATGGGCGTGTGATTCAAACTTACTCAAATAAAGATGGTAGTGACCACTCAATTCATATTGCTGGTACAATCGGCGATAAGATCTACGCTTCGCAAGATGGTCATGTAATTTATGAAGGGGTTTATAATAAATACGGTAACACTGTTATTATCAACCATAATAACAGTATGCTAACAGTTTACGCTTGTAACTCAAGTAATAAAGTTAAAGCTAACCAAACAGTTAAAAAAGGTGATGTTATTGCTTTAATGGGTAATACTTGTGGTAAAGGTACGACAATGCTATTCTATCAAGTACGTGTGAATGGTAATACTGTAGATCCTTTAAAATATTTAGCAAAACGTTAATTAAACAAAAAAGATTATTTACTTTCGGGGTAAATAATCTTTTTTTAAATCTTTGAATTTATTATGAATTTCCAATCAAAATTTGCATTTTACTATACAGCTATCGCTCTCTGTTTAGTAACACTAATTAGCCGTGCTCCTTTTACAGAGTTGTCTCCAATTATAGATATAGTTGCTAATGAAATGGGACTAAGCAAAACGCAACAAGGAATTATCTTGAGCTTACCAACTTTTGTAATGGCATTTTTTGCTCTACTAGTAGTAAAGATTGACCAAAAAATTGGTTTTGTTCTAGCTATTTTATATGGAATGTTTGCTATAGCCTTAGGGATTGTAATAAGAGATTATTTAAGCTCTTACATCACTCCTGGAGTTTACAGTATATATTTAGGGACAATAATATTATCTCTAGGTATTACGATAATAAGCGTGCTTTATCCTGCATTTATTAACGGTTTCTTTCGAAAGCAACTGGGCTTGCTAAATGCAATTAATGGAGCAAACCTATCAGTTTCTTCATTACTTGGTACCTTTTCAGCGTTGTTAATGATTGAATTAGGTTATTCTTGGCAAGCTGTTGGTTCTCTATGGTTGATTGTCACTATAGCTATAATAATCGTTTATTTACCTAGTTTAAAGTTTACAGCTGGGGGAATGAAAGTAATTAGACAATCAAGAGAAAATATTGATTTATCAACTAGTGCTCCAGTAAAGGTTTCTATGTGGAGACAACTAGCTCCTTGGTGTATAGCAATAACCTTTGGTTTAGAAAGTTTTAATTTTTATTTTGCGATAAGTTGGTTTAAGTCTTATATAGGAGAAGCTATTACGAACGCGCAATTTAGTTTTTTAGTTAACTTATTTCAGTTACTTGCTCTAGTATTTTCTCTGATTACGCCTATAGTAGTAATGAAATATAAAGAAAAGCTAGCTGTCATTTTCTTTATCAGTTCTGCTATTTTCTCTGCTACAACAATTAGCATGTTATTTGTTACTAATTATTATCTGTTAATTGTTATTTTTGCAATTTTTGGAGCGTTAGCAGGTTTTATCTTAGCGGTATTGCTTTTATTATTATCTTTAAAACTAAATACTTCTGCAGGCACCTCTAAACTGTCTTCTATAGTCAATAGTGTAGGTTTTATAGTAACATCTATATACTTATTACTTTTTGGTTGGCTATATGATATTACAGATACTTATTACGCAAGTATTGCTTTACTCGTAGTTGGTAGTATTATTTTACCAATCACTTCATACTTTGCAGTTAAACTTAAAATTATAGAATAAAAATAAAGCTCTTGTAAATTAATACAAGAGCTTATTTTATATTGGTGCAGATAGTGAGACTTGAACTCACACGCACGATGTGCACTACCCCCTCAAGATAGCGTGTCTACCAATTCCACCATACCTGCTTAAAACTTATTATTTGTTATCGGAATTACTTGGCGTTGCCGGATTTTCCGAAGGAACAGAAGTTGGAAGTGATGGAGATACTGGAGCTGTTTGAGTTGGAGTATCACTAATTTGTTTTAAAAGATCATCACTTTGTGAATCTCGATGTGTAGTTATGTTAGCAATAACTAACGCTACTAACATAAAAATAGTCGCAAAAATAGCAGTTAAACGGCTTAAAAAAGTTGCAGAACCTGATGAACCAAACACTGTGTTAGAGGCACCAGTACCACCTAAAGCACCAGCGTCAGCACCTTTACCTTGCTGCAACATAATTAAAACAATGATAAATACTGCAACGACTACATATAATACTAATAAAAGAGTATACATTGTTATTAATCTGTATTTGCTTTAAAAGCAATTTATAAAAAACTAAAATCTGTTTCTCATTATATAAGAAAAAAGTAGTAAATGCAAGGCTTAACTTGCATTTACTAGACTTTTTTATTATTTTTTCTGATTAATATAGCTATTAATTTTACTTAATTTAACAGCCGAAGGTTTATTGTTTCTACCTTTTTCAGCATCTAACTGTGAAGTAGGATCTACAGTATCAAGAAGCTTGTCTAATTGTTCTTTCTGTGCTTTAGTTAAATGTTTTAAGCTTTTCACTTCAAGAATAACAACTAAGTCACTTCTACCACGCTGAACATTTAAACCTTTTTGTTTAAGGAGTATTTGTTGACCATTTTCAGCACCTGCTGGGATTAAAACCTCTTCAATTCCATCTAAAGTAGGAACAGAGATCTTTTTACCTAACGTAGCTGAAATAAAGTCTATCGGATAGCGAAGCACTAAGTTAGAGTTTCTTGGATCGTAATCAAATACTTCGTGAGGTTTAGCATGGATATGTACGAATAAATTACCTGGGATAGATCCAGCCCCAGCTTCATTACCTAAACCTTTGAATCTTAATGTACTTTGTGGATTGATGTTCTTAATGTCGTATGAAATAGTTTCTTTTTCTTGAACAGTACCATTTCCATGACAAACTTCACATCTATTGCTTAAATCACGACCTGTGCCACGACAGTCTGGACATGTTTGCACAAAGATAAAGTTCTGTACAGTACCTGAACCATGACATTTTTTACAAGCAGGTGCTTGTGTTCCATCTTTAGAACCTGTACCTTTACATGTGCTACAGTTCTTTTCACGATAGTAGGTAATATCGATGGATTTACCAAAGTGAATATCTTCAAGAGAAACTTGAATATCTACAGCGATATCGCTACCTTCTCTAACTGGAGATTTTTGATTTGCATTAGCGCCACCAGCATTGAAGAAAGTGGAGAAGATATCTTCAAAACCACCAAAGCCACCAAATCCTTCACCGCCAAAGCCAGAACCACCAAATCCTTGTCCATTGCTGCGAATGTAATTTTCGTGTCCTAAACTATCGTACAATTCACGTTTTTCAGGATTACTTAGTACTTCATAAGCTGCGTTAATTTCTTTGAATTTCTCTGCAGCTTCTTCTGATGAGTTTTTATCTGGATGGTATTGTAATGAAAGTTTTCTGTAAGCTTTCTTTATATCTCTATCACTAGCAGATTTGTTAATACCAAGGATATCGTAATATGTGCTCATAAGATTTTTTATAACAAAAGAGAAAGCCCATACTAACATGGGCTTCCTAAATAATTATTTATAAGTTAGTGATTATTTTTTAGCTTGAGCGTCAACAAAATCGTTTGAATCGTTATTGTTGTCTTCTCTAGCAGCTGCTTCTTGTAATAGTTTGAAGCCTTTGTCTAAACGTGAAACTGCATTTTCAATTTCTTGTTTATCATTACCTTTAACAGCTGCTTCAACACCTTCAATAGCGCTTTGAATTTCTTCTTTATCAGTTGAAGATAATGAATCACCTACTTTTTCAAATAATTTACGAGCTTGTGAAGCGATTTGGTCACCTAAGTTTTTAGCTTCTGCTAATTCTTTAAACTCTGCATCTTTAGCTTTGTTTAATTCAGCGTCACGTTTCATTTGCTCGATTTCTTCTTGACTTAAACCAGAGTCAGATTTGATCGTAATGTTTTGTTCTTTACCAGTGTCTTTATCTTTAGCAGATACTTTAATAATACCGTTAGCATCGATATCAAAAGTAACTTCGATTTGTGGAACACCACGTGGAGCTGGACGGATACCTTCTAGGTTAAATTTACCTAATAGTTTGTTGTCTGAAGCACGTGAACGTTCACCTTGGTAAACTTCGATTTGTACTGCTGGTTGGTTATCTTCTGCAGTTGAGTAAACTTGAGATTTTTTGTTTGGAATTAATGTATTCTTTTCAATTAGAACAGAGAATACGTCATTCATTGTTGCAATACCAAGAGATAATGGAGTTACATCTAATAATAATAGATCTTTAACATTATCGTTTTTACTTAATACCGCACCTTGTACAGCAGCACCTAAAGCTACAGCTTCATCAGGGTTAATATCTTTACGTGGCTCTTTACCATCAAAGAATTCTTTAACTTTTTGTTGTACTAGAGGCATACGTGTTTGACCACCTACTAGTAAAACGTCGTTGATTTCTGATTTAGATAAACCTGAATCTTTTAAAGCTTGCTCAACTGGTTTGAATGTAGAGTTAACTAAATCTTCTACTAAGCTTTCTAATTTAGCACGAGTTAAAGTTGTTACTAAGTGAACAGGAGCTTGAGTTGTCATGTCCATAGTAATGAATGGTAAATTGATTTCAGATGAGTTAGTTGATGATAACTCAATTTTAGCTTTTTCAGCAGCTTCTTTAACACGTTGCATTGCAACTGGATCTTTAGATAGATCAATGTTGCCGTTGTCTTTTTTGAACTCAGATAAGATGTAGTTAATAACTAAGTTATCAAAGTCTTCACCACCTAAGTGTGTATTACCGTTTGTAGCTAACACTTCGATAGTTTTGTTACCGTCTGTAGAGTCGATTTCGATAACAGATACGTCGAATGTACCACCACCTAAGTCGTAAACTAATACGTTAGAAGTACCTTCTACTTTATCTAAGCCGAATGCCATTGCAGCAGCTGTAGGCTCGTTGATGATACGTTGAACGTTTAAACCAGCGATTTCACCAGCATCTTTAGTAGCTTTACGTTGTGCGTCGTTGAAGTAAGCTGGAACTGTAATTACTGCTTCAGTAACTTTTTCACCTAAGTAGTTTTCAGCAGCTTCTTTCATTTTTTTAAGAACTTCAGCTGAAATTTGTTGAGGTGCTTTTTTCTGTTCTAAAGCCATTACCCAAGCATCACCATTGTCAGCACGGATAATATCAAAAGGCATAATTTTGATATCTTTTTGCACTTCAGCGTCTTCATAACGACGACCGATTAGACGTTTGATACCAAATAATGTATTTTTAGGGTTAGTTACAGCTTGACGTTTAGCTGCTTGACCAACTAATACTTCACCATTTTTAGTGTAAGCTACGATAGAAGGAGTTGTACGGTGACCTTCAGTATTCTCAATTACTTTTAAGTTGTTACCATCCATGATAGCAACACAAGAGTTTGTAGTACCTAAGTCAATACCAATAATTTTTGACATATATTACTTCCTTATTTTTATTTTTTATTTAATTTTTTACTCTTAAATTATAGCGCGAGATTTTAAATTTTCAAGAGAAAATATGAAATAAATTTAATCTTTTAGAAAATTTTTTCATTTTAGCCGTGAATAATAGAAAATTTTTCAAATTATTCGCAAAATTTCTTCTTCGCAATTTATCCTCAAACGCTACTTGATAAAGTATTTTTGTTTTTTCTCGTAATATATTATACCCTCTTATTTTTATATTTAAAGAGGTTTAGATGTAAATTCTTAAAATATTTTTGTATTTATTGGTTTTGCTAATTGGGATATAGCTATTTATTAAGTAATAAAAAAGTAGAGAGGAGTGATCCTCTCTACTTTTAATTAAAACTCTCTTTTTGTTCTTGATGAGTTGTTAAATGATTTTCTATTATTAAAATCATTTCTTTGCTCATTGTAATTACGTCTTTGACCGTAAAATTCTTTTCTCTGACCATTAAAGTCTCTTCTTGAGTTATTACGGTTTTCGTAATTATTATCGTATTGTCTGCGACCAAAGTTATTTTGGCGCTCTAAGCGTCGCATAGTGATAATTTTATTAGCATAAGTTTCATTAGAAATAGCAGCAATTGCTTTTCTATCAAAGTTTTTAGGTAGCTCAATAATAGTGTTATCACGGTTAATGCGGATATTACCAATATTAACGCGACTGCTGTGTTTATTAATTAACTTAATAATATCTTGTACTTTGAAATTGTCGTTACGACCAAGATTAATCATATATTGATCTTGGTTTGATCCAGTTGAGCGACGATCATTGTTTTCGTATCTACCATTACGTACATAAGTTTTTGCACGTGAGAAATACTCTCTATCGTACGTAAATTTATTACGAATAGGTTTATCTTTAGGTAATACAAGACGACGTTCTTTAGTAGCAAGATTCAGTAAAGCAGCTAAAACTTGATTTGGTTCAAAATCTGTAGGGATTAGTTCATCAATTAACTGAATGTAGTTATCTAAATTTGCATCATTAATTTTTGACTCTAATTCTTTTTTGAACTTGTTACGTCTAAATTGTTCAAGTTCTTGGTTGTTAGGAGCTTTAATCTCTTTTAATTCTTTATTAGAGGTTTTTTCAATTGCAAATAGATTAGCTCTTTCACGCTCACCTACGAAAGTAATAGAGCGACCTTCACGACCAGCACGTCCAGTTCTACCCACACGGTGAACATAGTTTTCTTTTTCGCTAGGTAATTCGTAGTTGATTACTAAGTCGATACGATCAATATCTAAACCACGAGCAGCCACATCTGTTGCAACTAGTACGTTAATACTTTCATTGCGTAAGCCATTTAAAGTTGATTCACGTACTTCTTGGCTCATATCTCCGTGTAGACACGCTGCAGCAACATTATTTTTTAGAAGGAATTCACAAACCTCATTACATCCTTGTTTAGTTTTAACAAAGATAATAGCCGCATCATACTCTTCAACTTCAAGGAAACGAATTAGAGCCTGATCTCTAGAGTATTGGTATTGTAACCAATAGAATTGTTCGATTTTAGGTTCATTGCCTTTTACTTTATGAATTTTTACTTCAGCAGGATCCTTTAAGTGCTTCTTAGTAATAGATTCAATAGTTTTAGGCATTGTTGCACTAAATAGAGCAGTCTGCGCTGTTTCAGGAACTTGAGATAGGATTGTTTCTAAAGCATCAGCAAAACCCATACTAAGCATTTCATCAGCTTCATCAAGCACTACTGCTTTAATTTGTGTTAAATCAATAGTACCACGACTAATGTGATCTACTAGTCTTCCCGGTGTTGCAATAACAACTTGAGCACCAGCTTTTAGGTGTTTAATCTGTAAACCATAAGATTGACCACCATAGATAGCTAAAGGTTTAACTCTTGGAATATATTTAGCAAAGTCAATTGTAGCTTGTGTAACTTGGTTTGCAAGTTCACGAGTAGGTGTTAAAACTAAAATTTGAACCGCTTTTAATGATGTATCAAGATTTGATAAAAGAGGAAGCATAAAAGAAGCAGTTTTTCCTGACCCTGTCTGTGCAAGACCTAGAATATCTCTTCCTTCAAGTAGATAAGGGATGGCTTGAGTTTGGATTGGAGTTGCGTAGTTAAAGCCTAAATCGTGTACTGCTGAAACGATTGCAGTAGGTAATCCTAGTTCTTCGAAACTAACTTCATTAATACTACTAGAGATTTTGTTTTCTGTCATGTTTTACCAATTAAAAAATTGATCCCCATACATGTTCGGTCGGACTATACCCAATTATAAAACGTCTATATGCCTTATTAAGCATTTCTAATAAAGAGTACAACCAAACATAAAGTTTATGTGTTATAAAGAGTAGTAAACACAAATCTTATTATTGGAGAGTTTATTTATATGTAGCAATTTCCTTTTGCTACTACCCCATTTGAAGCTTTTGCTTCAAAAAAATTGTTAGTAATAAATACATATTTTACTAAAAATTATTATTTTATTTTGGGATATTTTGGTGCTTTCTGAAAAAAAGAGCGGGATATCATGACTAATTGTCACAATATCCCGCTCTTAATATCTGTACATAAATAATAAATTAGTACAGCAAATGAAAACTTATATTTGTAAAGCTTACTTATTCAGATACTTCTAGATCTACTGCACGTTTTAAAGAAAGTTTGAATTTACCTGATTTTTCATCTACATCAGTAACTAAAACTTTAACTTCTTGACCTTCACTTAAAGCATCAGAAGGGTGTTTTAAACGCTCTTTAGAAATTTCTGAAATATGTAATAGACCTTCTTTACCATTTAGGATAGAAACTATAGCACCACAATCAATGATACGAGTAACTTTACCCATATATACTTTATTAGCTTCAACATCAGCAACGATACCGTTAATGATTTTAACAGCTAGATCTGAACGCGCACGATCTGGAGAAGCAATAGTAACAACACCATCGTCATTAATATCAATCTCAGCACCAGTTTGTTCAATAATTGCACGAATAGTAACACCAGATTTACCAATAACGTCTTTAATCTTGTCTTTGTTAATAACGATAGTGGTTAATCTTGGAGCATATTGGCTAATATCACTGCGTGGAGAACTAATAACTTCTTTCATTTGTCCAAGGATATGTAATCTTGCTTGTTTAGCTTGACCTAAAGCAATTTCCATAATCTCTTTAGTGATACCTTCAATTTTGATGTCCATTTGTAGAGCAGTAATACCGTTATCAGTACCTGCTACTTTGAAATCCATGTCACCTAAGTGGTCTTCGTCACCTAAGATATCTGAAAGAACTTGGAAACGATCACCTTCTTTAACTAATCCCATAGCAATACCAGCAACAGGAGCTTTTAAAGGTACACCTGCATCCATTAATGATAGAGAAGCAGAACATACTGAAGCCATTGATGAAGAACCATTTGATTCTGTAATTTCAGATACTACACGTACTGTGTATGGGAATTCTTCATGGCTTGGTAACACAGCTAAAACGCCACGTTTTGCTAGTCGACCGTGACCGATCTCTCTACGTTTAGGAGACCCAATCATTCCTGTTTCACCAACTGAGAACGGAGGGAAGTTGTAGTGGAATAAGAAGTGATCATCAAAAGAACCAGTTAGGTCTTCAATAAGTTGAGCATCACGTTTTGTACCTAAAGTAACTACCCCTAAAGATTGAGTTTCACCGCGAGTAAAGATAGCTGAACCGTGTGTTCTAGCTAAAACGCCAACTTTGATGTCTAGCTGACGAACAGTTGTGAAATCTCTACCATCAATTCGTGGTTTACCGTCTAAGATATTTTTTCTTACAACGTGGTATTCAATTTCATGTAAAAGGTTTAGAATTTCAGTTTCATTTAATTCTTCACCTTCAGCTAGTTCTTCTTTTAAAGTTGTTAAAACTTTTTCTTTAATCTCGTCGATTTTATTGTAGCGAACTTGTTTTTCAACAATGGTATAAGCTTGTTCAATATCGCTTTTAGCTAATGATTCTAATTTTGCAACTAGTTCTTCATTTTTAGCAGGAGCTTGCCAATCCCATTTTTCTTTGCCATATTCTTGCGCAAATTCTTTAATAGCATTAATAACAACTTGTTGTTGTTCATGACCAAAAACTACTGCGCCTAACATTTGCTCTTCAGTTAGGATTTTAGCTTCTGATTCAACCATTAACACAGCGCTTTCAGTACCAGCTACTACTAAGTCAAGTTGAGATTCTTTCATCTCAGAAGTAGTTGGGTTTAGAACGTATTGACCGTTAATAAAACCAACACGAGCTGCTCCGATAGGACCGTTAAAAGGGATACCAGCAAGAGCTAAAGCAGCTGATGAACCGATCATAGCAACGATATCTGCAGGTACTTCACTATTCGAAGATACTACTTGAGCAACAACTTGTACGTCATTGAAGAAACCTTCTGGGAATAAAGGTCTAATTGGACGGTCAATTAAGCGTGCTACTAAAGTTTCATTTTCTGAAGGTCTGCCTTCACGTTTTAAGAAACCACCAGGAATTTTTCCTGCTGCATATTGTTTTTCAATATAGTTAACTGTTAAAGGGAAAAAGTCTTGTCCTTCATTTACTTTAGATTTTGCAACAACAGTAACTAATACTGAAGTATCATCCATAGTTGCTAAAACTGCTCCAGTTGCTTGACGCGCAAATGAACCAGTTTCTAAAGTAAGAGTATGCTTACCATATTGAACTTGTTTTACGTATGTATTTAACATTACTTTGTAACCTATTTTATTTACGTAACTATCAATGGCTACAACGAATTAAGGAGGAGAGAATTCTTCTACTTAATTCGTTGCCCTATAAAAATATAGGTAGTATTGATAGTTACTTAATGATTTGCGTGAAAAAATTAAGTTATATTATACCCTAGTCTCTAGGAAAATTCTTCAATATTGAGACTAAAAAAAGGAAGTATACACTTCCCTTTTTATTAGATTTTTAATTTGAGATGTCTTTTTATACAAAGAGCAAAGTTAGGTTCATTTTGACCATTAAAAAGAAAACGGTCTTCTAAAACTTCATAATAATCTTCTAAAGAGTAAGTAAAGTACTTAGAATCAGGTGAAGGTTTAGTCATGAAATTGACTTCGGTTAACAGAATATCGGTAACTGGGATTAAAGTTTTATCTTTATCCAGAGATAACTTGTATATTTCAGCTCCACCGATTGTTGTTATAAAATTTTCTTTTAATTCTAAAGAGGATTTTATAGTCTTCAGAAGGTCTTTAAAGGCTTGTGGATCAAAATTAAATTTTAAATCAACCAGTCTGTCAAATACGTCATTTAAACGATCATCACTTAGTGATAGTAGTATCGCAAAAATATGAGCTTGGTTTAAACTTTTAACAAACAATAAGTTGTTACAAAATTGAACGTTTTCTAGTCTGTTGTCATAGTATAGTTCTGGGTATCTACTAATAACAACGTTAAATCTTTTAACCAAAGGCTTAATAAAACCTTTTATTTTAGGTAGAGACATGAAAGTTACTCTTCCCATGATTGCGATTGAGTGAAGAGTGTCTTGCTTAAAGTTTTGCATATCTTTTGGTAAATTCCAATAGATAGTGCCTTCTTTTCCAATCACATTGTCTTGGTCTCTAGCTACTACGATAGAGTTTTGTAAAATTGGAGTTTTGTTTTGCGAATATTTATGTAAAGTAAAAACTTCTTTTAAAAGAGAGTCAGGGGTAGAAGAACTAAGATCTAAATCTATAAACTCTAAAAAAGAAGCGAATGTTTTGTAAAAGTATAAACTATTATCAGACATTTAAATATTAATACTTTAAAAGTCCAATATTGATGTAAATACTGGACTTATGTTTCATTAAGATTGTTACAAGAAAGTTTATGAAATAGGGATTCCCGAAATTGATCATTTTCTCCTAAATAAATTACTAAATAACATTAGGTTACGTCGATTTCTAGCAGGGCAGACTGCCCTTCT
>NZ_NRHC01000160.1 GCF_003585885.1 Psittacicella hinzii
TAATTTAACTTTAATTTTTAATAAAAATTTTTACAGCCAACTAGGTTGTCCTCAATGATTTTCGGGAATCCCTATAACAAACCAACTCAAAAAAACAAAACGAACCTAAAAGGACAAAATGAACCTAAAAGAATAAAACGAACAAAAGCAAAGGATCCCAAGATAAACTCTTAGGATCCTTTGCTTTTTGTCTTTTACAGCAATTCAGCTGTTTGTCTTTGTGCTACAGTTCAACTGCTTGCCTTTATTCAGCAATTCAACAGCTTGTCTCTATTCAGCTATTCAACTGTCCAGCTAATCTAAAACTAATTAAAGATCGCTCTTAGTTACCTTGTGCTGGTTCAGCTTGCGCTGGAGCAGTTGGTGCTGTTGGTTGAGCAGCTGGAGCCTGTGTTCCTTGTGCAGGAGCACCTTTGTCACCTTTTGGTGCAGGTTTTTGTTGCTGACGAGGCTCTGGTTTTGCTGGAGCTTTTTGTAACTCTACAGGTTTAGTGATGTTTTCAATCCACGCGAATAATTGTGGTAAATCATAATCACCAGAGTGTGGTTTGTTCCAAGCTAATTGGAAGTTAACATCGTAACCTTTGTTTTCTAGTTGTAAAGCTAGCATTGCAGGTACAGCTAATGATGTATCTGTATCGATACTACCTTGACGAATTCTCCAGTATTCAGCAACACCTGGTTTATTTGAAGAATCTAGGTAGTTCATTGGATTCATCATTTTGATCACTTGTGGATCAGCCATAGTACCAGTTACAGTTGAGTGTTTTAAACCGTACTGGGTAAAGTGTTGATTATTTGTTGTTGCATTACCAAATAGGTTATTTTCCCCGTTCTCTAATGCTAAACCGTCAAATGCTGGTGGAGTTTTCATACGTTTAACCCACTGTGCATATTTGTCTAGATCAACATTTGTTACTTTACCACCTTTGAGAGTTAACCAAGGGTAGTCACCAGCAAATACTGCTTGTGGACGTGCATTGTATGCTTGTTGTGCAGATTCTTTTAGTTTGTTCGCAACGTATTGTTTAAAGCTGCCATTACCATCAGAATCTAACGTTAGCACGTTACCATTTTCATCTTTAAAGCCAAGGCTATTTAAGTAAGCTGGGAACTCAGCTTTTAAATCAGCAGATACTTTTTGTTGTTCTGCAGTTAATTTACCTTCAGTGTAAGTACGTTGTACATTGTAATCTAACTGACTAGCAGAGATTTTTTTGTAATCATTTACACCGTTAAATAACCACTCATACGCCATATCAGCGTGATCTAGGTTAGTAATTGGTGCATAAGCACTTACCGCAAAGATTGCATCTGAAGCTTGAGCAGCACCTAGTTGTTTTAAGTAAGGTTCGTAGTCAGCTTGGTTACCTGTTGCCCCTAGTAAAGTACTTAAAGCAGCACCAGCTGAAGTACCGTTTGCGATGATTTTATTTGCATCACCAGGCATAGCTTTGTCGTTAGCGTGTAAGTAACGTACCGCTGCTTTTAAATCTACGATTGCAGCAGGAGCTTTACCATAGTAGCTACCATCTTGTGCTTCTAGTGTACGACCACGAGCACCTGGAGATACCACGATCATACCTTTTTCTAACGCAGCGTAAAGTGCTGCATTACGATCTTGTTGTTGTCCTTGAGCTTGTCCTTGACCTGGAGCTTTACCTCTCATTTGACCATGTGGGTGACGAGGACCTTTACCATCTTCTGGTCTTTGACCTTGAGCTTTACCGTCTTTGCCATCTTTACCTTGTTTACCAGGTTGTTGTGCATCTGCTGGTGGCATAGGTGGTTGCTGACCGTCTGCTTTAGGAGCCGGTGGTTGTTGACCATCTGCTGGCGGTGCTGGTGGCTGTTGACCGTCAGCTGGAGGTGCTGGTGGCTGTTGACCATCTGCTGGTGGTGCTGGTGGTTGTTGACCGTCTGCCGGTGGAGCTGGTGGTTGTTGACCGTCTGCTGGTGGAGCAGGAGGTTGCTGACCATCTGCTGGAGCTACATTATCTTGGTTCGCACCTTGCACCTGTAACATTTGTGGTGCTTGAGGTCTTGGACCTTGACGTTTTAACTCGTCTTTTTTACTTGGATCAACAGTTTTACCTTCAACTTTCATCGCAGTTGCTGGCATGTAACCACCAATTGCGTTAGGGAAGAAGATTGGAGCTGTATCTATAGTGTAACCATTTACAGTTTCACCTGAGAAGTAAGCTTCAGGGATATAGATATTCATTGATTGATAAGTAGTATCTTGCGGGTGCGCAACATATACTACATTCTCGTATGCACGTACTAAAATTACACGTGGACCTACTTTAACAGCTTTTAAAGTGTAGTTTGCATTTGGATCAAATTTTAAATCAAAGTTTCCAGTAAAAGTTGAAGCTGTTGCTGGAGTTGTACTTGATTTAGTTGTATTTGTTGCTTTGCTTGCTTGTGCACTTGCTTGGCTGTTTGCTTGTGAGCTATTGCTCGCTGTGTCTGCAAAACTGCTACCTACAAAAGTTGACATAGTCAGCACTGCAAGGGCAGTTAAAGTAAGAGATTTTTTCATCTTAGTAGCCATTGAATAGTTCCTCTTGTTATTTTTATTGAATTCTGTAGATGTTAACTTGAGAGATAAGTTTGGGGTTTGAGAAAAATAAACCCAAATACATTTGAGCAATGAACTCAAAATACATTTGAAAGTAAATTCGAGCTGAAGTTAATCTTAAGATATCTCTTATGATTGCCTCGTTACTTCATTGCTTCAAACTAATGGAGTTAGGATAATTTCGTTAGGGTAAACCTAACGTTAACTTTGTAGCTAGTTAAAGTCCTAACCTGATTATAGGTTAATAAACCTCAGTTTCTCAAGTTAATTTTAGTATCAGTATCTTTAAATAGGGATTCCCGA
>NZ_NRHC01000161.1 GCF_003585885.1 Psittacicella hinzii
CTAGAGAGTTTTATTTTTATCTTTTACTACTATCGCGCCATGTTTTTGGTTCAACTGGTCTACCATTAGAGTAAAGACTAGGATTCCATAATCCTACTTTACCATTACGTGCTTTACTTTCTACACGCCCATACACAGTATACAGCTCTGTATTCTTATTGCTGTAGCGGTAGAACCAAACCTGACCTTTTTCCAGCAGGTACTGGTTTACGTTTAAATAACCATTACCTTGAGGCAAGAAAGCATTTCCTAAATAACGTTTATATCTGTCAGTACCCGTAGTGAATAATTTAATAGTTTTACCTACAACTAAACTACGTAAGAAGCTAGCAGATTCTTGTCCATAAGTTTGTTTAACTTCAGGAGCATCTATGCCTAGTAAACGAACTTTAATCGTTTGGTTACCTACTCGACAATGAAAAGTGTCTCCATCGTATACACTTGAAACCTGACAAGAAGTTAATCTTAAATTATCTACACTCGAAGCAGAAATAACGCTAGAACTTTCACTTAAAGGGAGTTGTGAGATAGTGCTAATTCTTACTGGACTAGAAGAGTTAGCTTTGCTAACTGACCCCTCGGTACCAAACCAAGCAATCCCTGCTGTTACAATAATCGATAAAAAGTAAATTAATTTTCTCATTTAAAGCTCACCAATGTCTAAATTGTCTTTAAGTTGCTATATCTTAACATTGAACTGCCGATATTTCTAAAAAAGTTTACGCAAGTAGTTCAACAAAGTTATCAAGGAAAAATAAGTTAAAGAAAAACCGTCTTGGTAAATACTTTTAATTTACTTAACTTGAGCTGTTCTCCCAAATGTCAACGCTACTTTCTTCCAACAGTTTTCTTCAATGGTTTAAATTCTTATTCGTCTCTTAGCTTCTCTACTTTCTTGCTGCCTGTTAAACTAAAAATTTACTAGCTTGAACTACCCCTAATATTATTTTACATATCTACTTTTTCCCCTCTAAGTTCTGATTTTAAAATTTGATACTTTGCCACCTAACCTTTACCAATTTTTCCCACTTCTAAACTTGCCAAAATTTAAAAATTCTTAGCGGAATATAGCCAAAAAGCCTAGGTAATTCCTAGGTAAAACCTATCAAAATCTCTACTGTTAAAAGTTATTAAGTTGAATTAAGTAATTAATTTTTAGCTACTTTAATTTTTAAGAGCATAGCTAGAATTATGAAATTATTTTTGACCAATAACATACTTTTTTACTTGGTTATTACGAAAGTTTTTAAAAAGCTACGCTACCCCCCCCCATGACTAAATCGTTGATTATTAAGCATAAAAGCATCTTAGAAAAAAGTAATCTTTTTAAACAAAAATTCAAATATCTTAACATTCGGCAGGGTTAACGTATAATAAAATACACGGTATATGTTTATTTCTCATAAGCTTAATATTTTGCTTTTAATCTACCTTTATTTCTGCAAATGCCTAGTAAAACTACCAAATTAACCACATTTTTCCTTTCAACTAACTAGCTTTGCATCTTTTTGGCAACTTGGTACAGATTAAATTAAGCTTATACTTTTCATTTCTCACGGAAAACTCTTCCAAAACTACTTTCAAAAATATTTATTCACAACTTAGCCCCAAACAACTCAAAGCTCTAGCTCTTTTACCAAAAAGGGCGCTTTAGGCAAAGATAAAAATTAGATATGGCAGATCTTACTTTTATCGGAAGCTAGTTGTAATAAATATTTATATCATTGGCATGAATAGAACTTTAAGTTCTAATAATTTATATGTAGCAAAATGAATAATATCTATAAATTAAAGTTCAATAAAAAAGCTGCAGCTTTAACAGCGGTTTCTGAGTTGGCGACTAACGCTGTTACAGGAAAATCTGCGAATACTGCGTCCAAAGAAGCAGCTTCAACAAGTAAACTTTCTAAGTTCCTTAGAAATTGTTCCATTCTCACAACTTCTTCCATTCTTACCTTAGGTTCTTTAGCTTTTTCAACTGGTGTACAAGCTGACCTAAGTCGTGAAGGTTTAAAAGTTGTACACGGTAATGTACAACAAATTACTGAAGGATTAGTAACTACATATAAAACTGATCCAAACACCATTATTAACTGGGAAAAATTTAACATCAAGAATGACGAGATCGTTAAATTTTTACAACAAAACTCAAACACAGCGGTATTAAACCGTGTGCTTGGTGGACAAGTTTCACAAATCCTTGGTCAATTACAATCAAACGGTCAAGTATTTATTGTTAACCCAGCAGGTATTGTCTTTGGACAAAA
>NZ_NRHC01000162.1 GCF_003585885.1 Psittacicella hinzii
ATTTTGTTTTCTCTTTATTTGTTTGATTAAATTATTTGTTTTCATTATTTTCTTTGTTACTCTCATTCGTGTAACATTGTATCAAGCTATTTTATGCAATTTTGCTTGTAAACATAAAAATGAGAAAGCAAAATAATTACTCGTAAAACATCGGTTTATTTTACTATATTTTGCTCAAAATAAAACTATTTTTTAATCTAAATAATAATTAGTTTCATTTGAGTGTTATAATGTATTTCGTAATTTTTACGAACTAAATAACAATGACAGATTACAATCGAAATTTAACTACTTTCCGAATTCCTATTACAGCAAAGCGTATAACAACAGCAAGCTGGCCAAATCAATTTCTTGAAGCATACCAATATGCTAAAGAAAATAAGCAAAACCTAATTATTCTGGGGCAAGGTAGTAACACTCTCTTTGTTGAAGATTTTGATGGTGAAATTATCATCAATCAGTACAAAGGCATTACTTTAACTTGTAATTCTAGCGAATATCTTTTAAAAGTAAATTCTGGCGTTACAATTGATGAGCTAATAGCTTATTGCCATCGTTTTAAAGTATATGGTTTAGAAAACCTAGCTTCAATTCCTAGCTCTGTAGGAACCGCAGCCATTGGTAATATTGGAGCCTATGGGGTTGAGTTTGAACAATTTGTAGACAAAGTAACTTTACTAAATTTAGAAAATAGCTCTTATGAGGAATTAACGCATGATCAGCTCGATTTCTCATACCGCAATTCAATTTTAAAATCACCTAAATACCGTAATAATTACTTTGTTGTTTCTGTTACTCTAAAAATACCAAGATTATATAAACCAGTTTTAACATACGCTCCTCTCAATAGCCTAGATCCTCTTAGTGTAACACCACAAGAAATACTAAACCTTGTAGTTAGCACTCGTAAAAGCAAATTGCCAGACTACAATGAATTTGGTAATGGGGGAAGCTTCTTTTTAAATCCTGTGGTATCTTTTGAAAAATACAATGATCTAAAAGAAAAGTTTGATATTACTGGTATAATATTAGATAACAATTTGGTAAAATTAAGTGCAGCTTGGTTAATTGAAAACTCTGGATTAAAAGGGACTACCTTTAATCGTGCACAAGTTTCACTCAAACACTCTTTAGTTTTAGGGAACATGGATGAAGCTACAGGGAATGATATAGCTAACTTAGCTTCTCTAGTTCAAAAAACTGTATTTGAAAAATTTGGTATCACCTTAACTCCTGAAATTCGTTTTATTGCTAGTTCTGGAGAGGTTGATGCAAACCTTTATCTAAAAACTTTACTCTAAGCTTCAGTTACACTGAAGCTTTCTTAAAATATGGCCAATATAATTAATCGATTCAAAAATAACAAAATTCTAAATATATATCTAGAGAAATTCCTCCTAAATGAACTATATTTAACTTTAGCAAAATATAGTTTTAATAAATCTAAGTTTAAAAACTTCAATGATCTAGTCAATAAAACCATAGAAGAACTTTTAAGCCAAAGAACAAAGGTAAATGATTATATTCAGAAATTAAACTCTTCCTTTGTACTAAGCGAAGATCCGGAAATTCCTGATGAAATCGATGGGCAAATTTTGTTATTAGATTTTTGTAAGCACGAAATGTTCCTTAAATATTTCGAGGAATATTGTGTTGTTATTGAACAAGACTTTGCAGTAACTAAACAAATCCTCAACAAAAAGCAAGATTTTGCCAAAAGATTAGAAAAATCAGAAGATCGTGCTCATAATTTCACAACCCTCAATGAGCAGGAAAACAACTTATTATTAAAACAAGCCCCTTTTATTTACGTTAAAGATCGAATTTACACCAATAAGGTAGTTTTAGGAGCCAAAGAAATCTCCTACCTAGAGCAATTAAATCAGACTGTTGATATAGTTGCTAAAAACACCTTACTAATCCAATTTTTTGCTTTAAGTTCAACTAACTTATACGCAGAAACTTGTTTAGAAGACTTAGATCAAGGTCTTAATTTAATTATTATTTCATTCTATCAGTATCGTGGAATTGGTCGTAGTTATAAACCTTGGATTTCAATGCCTTTTGCAGATTTAACCTGCTCCGCAGTAATCTCAAATAAAGATATTAATCCGGAGTTAGCCAATACTTTCTCCCTTCATGTGGCTAACTGCATTCACTATGAAATTAATCAATTTCTTCTTAGAATGAGACCATGGAACTGGCATAATAAATTGCTACTTGAAATTAAATGGCCAAATGATATCTATCTAGACAATAAAAAATGTGCAGGAATATTAATTTCTCAAAAAGGTAATCATTTCATTGTAGGCTTTGGTATCAACTTCCTTTCACAACCGGATTGGGTTAATGATTATTATGACCAACCAATTAATACTCTAATTAGCCCTGTTCTTTCTGAAACCCTTTCTCTAAATGAGATGGCTGCTTATCTACAACAAATGAGTAAAGCTGTGTACAAGACAATCAGAAAAAACTCTGAACAACGTCATTATTATGACTACTCTTATTATTCAAAAAATAATTTCTTCAAAGAGGGGGATGACGTTTCTATTATTGAAAGAGAACGTGTGCGTACAGCTACCTTTAAAGAAATAAATCAGCAAGGACATCTTGTTCTTAAAGAATCTGATGGACAGGAAACTGTTTATAACGTACCAAGAATAAGTATACGTAAAGTATAAAAAAAACTCCCTAG
>NZ_NRHC01000017.1 GCF_003585885.1 Psittacicella hinzii
TGATTGTGTCACTAATTTCTACAAATTGATTGCGTCATTAATTACTACAAATTGATTGCGTCATTAATTACTACAAGCTGATAGTTTCACTAATTTTGGTCACGCTTAAATTTTCACGTTAAATATTTCGCCCTTCCTAACTTTCTTTCCTTCCCCTCTAATTTTTACAATTACCCCTACATTTGGATAAAATTCTTCTTAATTTTTTCCTAAAATTACCTTCCCCTTTAAACATACTGGTCAAAGTTAATTTCCCCACTAAAATAAGTAGATTCGATTAAAATCTCATAGAATTTCTTTAATTTTCTAGCTATTTAGTAAAAAAGAAGTAACAAAAAAGTTAAAAATTAGTTATAGTAAACATTATAAAAATATAAATCCAACTTTTTATTTAGTTGTTTAAAACATACAGAGTTGTAACTGTAACAATTGTAACTAAGTTTAAGACTATCTCAAGTTTAGAGGCTAATTTTTTGTTCTTTCTAGCTAATTAGGGATTTTCTTTTGGTTAACAGCAGATTTTTATTCTAGAGATCAAAATATTTTTCTCGCTAACAGCAGATTTCAATTCTAGTTAACTGTAGATTTCTTTTTAACTATTCTAGCTAATAGAGGATTTATTTCTCGCTAGCTAATATAGAGGACTTCTTCCTTGCTAACAGTGGTCAGATTATAGTGCAAGGATAGAAGCAAAGAATCGAAGAATCAAAAAAGCATAGAATTGCAGAATTGCAGAATTGCAGAATTGCAGAATTGATAAGCAAAGAATCGAAGAAACTAAGAATCTAAGAATCTAAGAAGCTAATAATCCTGGAATGAACTAATCGATCAAAGAATAAAAACTTGAGGAATAACTGCCAGTCAGTAGTTCTAGCAGTAGTTCTAGCTACAATTTGAGTTACAAGTTGCATTAAGGCAAGATACAAAGCACTAAGCAATAGTAGTATAAGGCTGTACACAATAACTAGGGGGCAGGATGGAAGAAGCCAAGCTATTTAAGACTTTAGTTTTAAGTTACCAAAACATCTTTAACTTTAACGGTCATCAGTCACGTAGATCTTTTCTATATTACCTTGTGGGGTTAGTTATTCAAGAATTATTCCTTTCTGGATTAGTGATCATTACTTTACACATGCGCGAATTAATGGGTAACAATGTTTACTCACTGATTATGACTGCGGTGATGGGAATGATTGTTGCAGCTTGGTTAATAGCTCTTGTTCTAACGACTTTTAGTTCATATGTACGTCGTTTACATGATATGGGCTTTTCTGGAGTGCTATATCTGATTATGCTGTTTGTTTCTTTTGCAATAACAGCTTTTGGAAGAGGAGCTCCAGTTTACGTAATTATCTCAGCATCGCTGAGTTTACTATTTACTTTAGTTCTGGTAGTAGCGCAAAGTAAAGAAGAAGATAACCCTTACCGTACGGCTAATCCATTTTTAGTTCGTCCGGATTATGTAACTGAAGTTTTTACAATGGATGACAAAGAATAATTTAAGGTTTGAATTTTAAGTTTTGAATCTTAAGGTTTGAATTGTGAATCGCCACAACTTGGCATAACTAGCCATAGCAAGGACAACTTGTAGAGCGAAGCTCAAAGTTTGGAATGAGTGGTCTCAATCTAAAATGGATCAAGAAAAGATCAAAACTTTGCAAAAAAGTACTTAAAAAGTTACAAAAAGTGGTCAAATTACCATTTTTGTAAAAAAATGTACAAATTCATTATCTCAAGATAAAAATACGTGATATTCTATACACATATACAAGAAATGAGAATAATTAATTTAAATTAATTATTCTTGTTATTGCAGGTAATAAAGTTAAGAATAAGAAACGATACTCATAAGTTATAAAGGGATATATTTTTATATATAAAGTACTTTAACTTATCGTTAAAAAGATCACATTAGTCGCACAACCAAAAACTAAGATATCCGGTGTGACATGATGATGTTCCCCCCTAGCACTTTTGTGCTAGGGGCTTTTTCGAAAAGCAAAAATCATCACAATTTATGCGTGTTTTATGCTTCTAAAGTAAGAGTAATAGCCTAGCACGCACCTAGCAAGAAACAGTAATTACAATTACATTAACTTTCTCGGTATTCGAATAGCTAATAGTAGAAAAATAACTCATAGTCTTGTGTCTAGTAACCAACGGTAGAAATAGTCCCTAGTCTAGTGCCTAGTAACCAATGGTAGAAATAGCTCATAGTCTAGTACCTAATCAATGGTAGAGCAACCAATGGTAAGGTATGATAGTAAATACCTAAATTCGAACTTTGTCCAGTTTTATCAACAAATTTTAAGTTTAATTTTTGAGTATGCTATACTTGGTAGATAGTGCTTTAAAAAATACGTCTTAGATTAAAAGATAGTGTTAGTTAAAAGCATAGTTACATTTCTACTTTCATCCATTCTTATATGACAAACAAACTTTCTCTTTGTAAAACAATTTTACTTCACTATCGTCATATCTTTAACTTCTCAGGTAGTGAAAATCGTAGATCTTTTGTCGTTTGGTTTTTCTACAATTTAGGAATCCTACTAGCGTTTGCTGCTTACTTTTATTTCCTCATACCAGCTTTTACGCAAGAAGATGTTTATAGTGCTTATGATCAAGGGCAGTTAAGCTCTGGAGCTAATGCGCTAATTAGTTACTCAATTCTTGTTTTAGTGGCAGTAGTAGTGGTAAATTTCTTTGCTTACATGTCAGCAAGTATTCGTAGACTACATGACCTTGGACAGTCTGGAGTAGTGTATTGGTTGTTCTTAGTAGTAATGACCTTACTGGTAGTATCAGAGTTCTTTAGTGCTGTAGGTTTTTTAGGTATTATTGCTTGCGTGGTTTATTTAAATTTCCGTATAGCCCTAGCTATTTTACCTACTAAGAAAGAAAACAATCAGTTTGTAAGTAAAGATCCATTTGTGGCTGAATAGAAGTCTAAGTGTTTGGCTGCATTCTCCGCAATACCTTAAAGATTTCAAGGTTTGCAAGATTTGCAAGTTTACAAGATTTTAAGATTTTAAGATTTGCAAGTTTACAAGATTTTAAGATTTGCAAGATTTGCAAGTTTACAAGATTTTAAGATTCCAAGGTTTACCTCGATGAGGTATTATTGAGAGAGTGCAAAGTTAAGAATAACATTTTATAAGTAAAGCCTATTTATATAGTTTAGTGTTTGACTTAGGTTTTAATCTAGCTATAAGGATTTAAGTTAGATACTGGACTTTTAATAATTATAAAAACAGCACTTAGTTAACCAAGAAGTTTCTTCTTGGTTAATTTTTTTGTGGTTAATTTTTTTGTTTGGGGTGGGAGATCTTTGTTAGAGGGGGTATTTTTGTTTGGGAAGAACGACTTTTTATTTGTGGGGTTATATTTTTATAGTTGACCTAATAAAAGTGATCAAAAAATTTATTATATTTAGTTCTAACTGTTAAATTTATGTTAGAGATTTCTAACAATTTCTTCGAACTTGTTATGATTACTATACACATGTAAAATGTAAATGATTGATTTTTTTATAGAATTTAATTTTTGTCACTAATTTCTACAACTAATAATTAAATAGATGTATAATGTAAATACATTATTTAATAATGTAATGATTTATTTGTTAATAGATATTTCATTTTACGAATTTTTATTGATCTTAGGAAAGTGTGAGGTTACCCCCAAATGGTCGACAGATTTAATACTTTCTGTAGAC
>NZ_NRHC01000018.1 GCF_003585885.1 Psittacicella hinzii
CAATAATACATCTAGTACTATTATAAGGAGGTAATCCAACCGCAGGTTCCCCTACGGTTACCTTGTTACGACTTAACCCCAGTCGCGATTCATACCGTGGTAAACGCCCTCCCGAAGGTTAAGCTATCTACTTCTGGTACAAACCACTCCCATGGTTTGACGGGCGGTGTGTACAAGGCCCGGGAACGTATTCACCGCAACATTCTGATTTGCGATTACTAGCGATTCCGACTTCATGTAGTCGAGTTGCAGACTACAATCCGGACTTAGATTTACTTTAAGGGATTAGCTCAACGTCGCCGTCTGGCAACCCTCTGTATAAACCATTGTAGCACGTGTGTAGCCCTACTCATAAGGGCCATGATGACTTGACGTCATCCCCACCTTCCTCCGGCTTATCACCGGCAGTCTCTTTAGAGTTCTCAACTTAATGTAGCAACTAAAGATGGGGGTTGCGCTCGTTGCGAGACTTAACCCAACATTTCACAACACGAGCTGACGACAGCCATGCAGCACCTGTCTTAGAGTTCCCGAAGGCACTCCTCGATCTCTCAAGGATTCTCTAGATGTCAAGAGTAGGTAAGGTTCTACGCGTTGCGTCGAATTAAACCACATGCTCCACCGCTTGTGCGGGCCCCCGTCAATTCATTTGAGTTTTAACCTTGCGGCCGTACTCCCCAGGCGCTCGATTTAACGCGTTAGCTACGAAAGCCAAAACATAAAGCTCCAGCCTCCAAATCGAGATCGTTTACGGCGTGGACTACCAGGGTATCTAATCCTGTTTGCTCCCCACGCTTTCGCACATGAGCGTCAGTTTGTTCCCAAGGGGCTGCCTTCGCCTTCGGTATTCCTTCTCATCTCTACACATTTCACTGTTACACGAGAAATTCTACCCCTCCCTAAACAACTCTAGATTAGTAGTTTTAAATGCAATTCCCAAGTTAAGCTCGGGGCTTTCACATCTAACTTGCCAATCCGCCTGCGTGCCCTTTACGCCCAGTAATTCCGATTAACGCTCGCACCCTCCGTATTACCGCGGCTGCTGGCACGGAGTTAGCCGGTGCTTCTTCTGTAACTAACGTCAAGCAACTATCCTTCAATAATTACCTTCCTCATTACCGAAAGTACTTTACAACCCTAAGGCCTTCTTCATACACGCGGCATGGCTGGATCAGGGTTGCCCCCATTGTCCAATATTCCCCACTGCTGCCTTCCGTAGAAGTCTGGACCGTGTCTCAGTTCCAGTGTGGCTGGTCATTCTCTCAAACCAGCTAGAGATCGTCGCCTTGGTGAGCCATTACCTCACCAACTAGCTAATCTCACTTGGGCTCATCTATAGACAAGTACAAAATGCACTCTATAATCTCTCGATATTACGCGGTATTAGCCATCGTTTCCAATGGTTATCCCCCATCTATAGGCAGATTCCCAAGCATTACTCACCCGTCCGCCACTCGTCAGCAAGAGAGCAAGCTCTCTCCTGTTACCGTTCGACTTGCATGTGTTAAGCCTGCCGCCAGCGTTCAATCTGAGCCATGATCAAACTCTTCAATTGAAGATATATAAATATATTGATCTATAAACTCGTTAAAACTACTGATCTAATCTTATTTAATTAAATTAAATAATCATTTATCTAATAGTAATAAAACTAAGGTTTCTACAACCAAAAAACTATTAAATAAACTTACTTAATGAATTAATCAGGTCATTATAACTAGTCGATAGGAATATATTCTAAAGTAGAATATTTAGTTTTATTTAGTTCTTATGAGTACTAAATAATGTATTTCTTTCGAGCTAGTTAAATGCCCACACAGATTGTCTGTTAAATTGTTAAAGAAC
>NZ_NRHC01000019.1 GCF_003585885.1 Psittacicella hinzii
ATTTTTTACATTCTCCGTTAGCGATTGTTTTTAATAAACCGATAGCTGTTGTTAAACAAGCTAGGAATACAATGATAGCAAATACATAAATACCAGCTTTACCAAATGCAACAGTAGAAGCATGGATTAAGATCTCTGCACCAGTTTTTAGATCACCACCACTTGCATAGTTACCTAAATAACCTAAACCAAAGTAGATAACACCTAATAAGAAACAAGCAATGAAACCAGCTTGAACTACGCTCTTACGAACTTCTTTGATTGGTGTATCTTCTGATGGTCTTAGAGTAGAAAGGATTAAACCACCAAAGATAACTGAAGCAAGAGCATCTAAAGTACCATATCCATCAATAGCACCTTTAGCAAAAGCTCCGCTCTGATATGCTTCTGTAGGAACTTTTACAGTTTCATCAGTTGTGTTAGCTAAGAAAGTAATTACTAAAACAACGATGAAGATAATTAGTGCTGGAGATAAGAACTTACCGATAGAATCAACTAAGTGATCACCATAAAGTGCTAGAGTATAACTGATTAAGAAGAATAAAGTAATGTAAACTAGACCAAAAGATGAACTAATTGGTAGTACTTGTGATAAATAATCAGTTAATAGAGGTTGGATACCAAGATCATAGGATACGTTTGCAACCCTTGGGATAGCAAATAAAGGTCCTAGTGAGATAACAAGTAAAATTGTTAGCGCATAACCAAAGTATTTACCTACACGACCATAGAAAGAAAGACCAGAGTCACCTGTGTAAGTGATTGCTACTAAGGTCAGGAAAGGAATAACTACAGCTGATAACGTGAAACCTGAAAGAGCAGGAAATACGTTACTACCTGATTCTAAACCTACTAGAGGAGCAAAAATTAGGTTCCCCGCACCAAAGTAGAAGGCCATTAGCATCAGACCACTAAAAAGAATACGATTCATATAAACCTCATAAGATAATAACAAAAGCGACTTTGTTATTATTTTTAAGCCAAATCAATAGGTTCAAGCGGAAATTAAAAGGAAATTCTCCGTTTGAACTGATAAAGTATAAAATAGTAAATATGCCTTATAATTTAAACAAAAAATTATAAGTTGTCAAGAACTTCGTAAATTTTTTTATAAAAAAAGCCACTACTGGTTAGGTAGTGGCTTTTTAAAATTCTATTAAATTGAGAAAGAAGATCCACAGCCACAAACATTAGTTGCTGATGGATTGTTTACAACAAAGCGATTTCCCATTAGTCCTTCTTCATAGTCAATAACTGAACCAATTAAGTATTGTAGGCTAATAGGATCAACGATTAAATCCACGTTAGCTGTATTGTTGTGGACAATTAAATCTCCCTCGTTTTCTTTTTCATCAAAAGTAAAACCATAGGTAAATCCACTACAACCGCCACCAGTAATATAAATACGAAGTCTATATTTTACATTTTCCGCTTCGATTAGATTAGAAACTCGTTTTGCTGCTTTGTCAGATAAGGTAATAATGTCTTGTACTTCCATATTCACAGCTATCTCTATAATTTGTTACTAAGTATTTTTAGCTTAGCAATAAATTAGTTAAACCCCTAAGTAAGATAAGTATATATTTTAAAACTTTCCTAGTAATAAAAAATAAATTATAGACTTTACTTTTCTTAAATGCTGAGCTAAGTATTTGAAAAAACGTAATTTTATTAAATTAATTAGTCAACAAATTCCCATAATAAAAGTAAGTATTTCTTTAACGTGCAAAATGTAAATCTTGTGCATTAAACTGGCTTATTATACCTTTAAATTTACTAGAAAGAATTAAATTATAATTGAGAAATAATTGGTGGCTATTTTTTAAAGAATCAGCGTAGAGGTATATAGGTTTCTTACTTGCAAAAAGTAACTGGGTATACCAATCATTAATGAGTTTATAATCACCATTAATTTCGGCAATAGCATAGGATTCATCAAGGATAACTTTGTTAGCAACCGGAACAAATGAAGTGTATCCTAAGTTTACATCAGGTTGCTCCTTAGGGATATCTAACCCTGGGGTTATGTAAAATGCTAAATTGTAAGCTAGTTTATCGACACGTATAAAATCTCTACTTAGATGCGAAAGTATTAATAGAGAGTTAGAGATAAAATTAACTCTTTCTGGAGCTATCTGTTCATTTTTTACCGTTTGGTAAACTAGAGAAGCAAAATCACGATTTTCTTGTAAGTAAAATTTACTAGCATTAGTAAGATTTAGCCATAAGGTAATATTTAAATCCTTAGAAGCTTGAATATATTGTTCTAGAGTTAACCAAGTATAACCGTCCTGATAAAACTCTACTTGTTGTAACTGTTTCCAAGTTAATGAACTTAAATTAATATCACCATCTTGTTGCTCAACTTCTGGATAAAGCAGAGTAATATTACTTAATTTTTTAAGATCAACTTGCGGGACGATAATAATGTTATTGTCCTTGGTAAGTTGTAGATCTAACCAAATATTTTTTAAATAATCAACATGACCTAAAGTAATTAAGTGATTATTTTCATGGTAATTAAGTAATCTAGGATATTTTTCTTCACTAATTATTGCCTTTTCCTCACTTAAGGTTTTAGCAAGGGTAAATTTACGCATGCTGGTCAATTTATCTAGCGGGTTGTAATGACGTTTATCGGTAGATAGGTCTAAATGTACATAGGTTTGCCAGCAAATCACTGCAAAAACTAATAAGTAGACCAAATATTTCAATTTAAGCATGTGGTTATATCCAAGAGTTTAAGAATAAATATATGTATAATTATAAGAGCAAAAGATAAGTAATTACTCTCATTTACGAGTTTAAATTGATGCAAGAGAACATTTTTAATGTATTTGCTATTGTGGGAGAACCAAGAAACCCTAATAGCTTAATTACGCATAAACAAATTTATAATTTTTTGAAAGAAAAAGGTAAAGTTGTTTTAATTGAACAAGGTTTAAAAAAACAATTACCCGAGATAGAAGAAGTTGCTTTTGTTGCGGATGAGGTTATCAACCAAAGAGCAGATTTAGTTATCTGTGTCGGAGGGGACGGTAACATGATTAGAGCGGCTCTGCGCTTTGCTCCGCATAATATTCCTCTAATTGGAGTAAATAAGGGTAATTTAGGTTTTTTAACTGATATAGACCCACAAGATACTTCGCTTAGTTTAGAGCGTTTATTATCTCCTGAAAATTATTATATTGAAGAAAGAAACACCCTAGAAGTATCTTTTTTTGATGAGGTTGATCATAAAATTGAAGAGAAAGTAAATATCTTTAATGAAATTGCTCTTCTTGGTAGTCGTGATAATAGAATACTAGAAGTAGAAGTATATGTGGATAAAAAGTTTGCTTTTGGTATGCGAGGGGATGGTTTAATTGTTTCTACTCCAACGGGATCTACGGCTTACAATCTATCAACTGGAGGACCGATAGTTCACCCTCTCCTACATGCAGTAATTCTAACTCCAATGAATGCTCATACCTTAACTTCAAGACCAGTGGTTATTCCTGCTACTTCTGAAATTGATATTTTATTTAAAAAAGATGTAACCGCAGAAACGTTTGACATTTATTGTGATGGAGCTTTAACTCACGCTTCAACTGCGACTAGCCATATTTCAATAAAATCAACTGATTTTAGCGTAAAAATGGTACATTTTAATGACTATAACTATTATAGTATTTTGGCGAAGAAATTAAATTGGTCTAAACGTTTATTTTAGATTAAATAATTATGTTAACAGGTTTAAATATAAATAACTTTGCTATTATTAAGCAATTAAATATAGATTTAAATAGTGGAATGACGGTTATTACCGGTGAGACTGGCGCAGGTAAATCTATTGCTATAGATGCCTTAAGTCTTTGTATGGGATATCGTTCAGATATAGGTATGATCCGCAATGGTTGTAATCAAGCACAGGTTAGTGCAAGCTTTTCAATTGATGAGCGATCAATTGCTTACGCTTGGCTTGAAGAAAAATCATTACTAGATGAAGAGCAACCTACTGAAGTAATAATACGTCGTTTAATCAATATAAATGGTCCTTCAAAAGCTTATATAAATGAACATCCTGTATCAATTTCTTTTTTAAAAGAGTTGACACAATATTTAGTGCATTTACATGGGCAACATGCTCCTCAGCTGTTGTTAAAGACAAGCTATCAATTAGTCCTATTAGATCGTTTTGTTAACAATAAAGAATTATTGCAAGAAGTAAAAGCTAGTTATGATAACTATCAACAACTTCTTAAAGAGTATAAAAACTTTATTGATCAAAGAGAAAATTATCAAACGACAAAACTTTTACTTGAGTATAAATTCAATGAATTAAAAGAACTTAATTTAGTAAAAGGAGAGTATGAGGAATTAGAAAAGGAATATAAAATTCTTTCTAATCAAGTGCATATTCGTGAGTTAAATCAACAGATAATTGATCTTCTGTCCGATGGAGCTCATAATGTAAATAACTTATTGTCACGAGCGGCAAATAGTACTCACCGCCTTTTATCTTACGACCAAAATTATCAAAATTTAGCTTCAATGCTAGATGAGGCTTTAATCAATATTCAAGAGTCAATAACAGAAGCTCAAGGGTTAATGATTGCAGAATTTGCTCAAGAAGATATGGATAGAGTTGAAAAGAGAATGCAAGCATATAACAATATGGCAAAGAAAAATAACATTTTGCCAGAGCAACTTTTTGACTACTATAAAAATATTGCTAACCAACTGAGTTCACTTAGATCAAGCATGGGGGATGAAAGTGAATTAGAAGGGAAAGTCGAGCAAGCTCGTCTTGAGTATGCACAAAAAGCTAAACAGTTGAGTGATGTTCGTCGTGAGGGAGCTGTTAAATTAAGTACCAAAGTTGAAGAGATAATGAAGGATCTAAATTTAAAAGATGCTCAATTTTATATTGATGTTATCTATGATCCAAATCATATTTCTGATAATGGTTCTGATCAAGTTAAGTTTATGCTTAATTCAAATTTAGGGCAACAAGCGCAAGAATTGCATAAAGTAGCTTCAGGTGGAGAGTTATCACGTATTGCTTTAGCTATTCAATTATTGACAGCCAGCCATTTAGACAATGGTACGTTAATTTTTGACGAAGTTGATGTGGGGATCTCCGGAAAAACAGCAACAGTAGTTGGAAGAATTATTCGTCAATTAGCCAAACGTATTCAAGTTTTAAGTGTTACCCATTTAGCGCAAGTTGCTGCTTACGCTAATAACCATTTCCAAGTAGAGAAATGGAATGAAGGTAATCAAGTAAATACGCAAATGAGATTGCTTGATCGTGAAGGACGTATTAATGCTTTAGCAAGTTTAATTGGGCATGAAGATCTTTCAACAGAAGCTATTAAGAATGCAGAGTTTTTACTTGATCAAAGTCAAAATGATCCTCAACTAAACAATGATTTAATTGCAGATTAAGCAGTTGAGAAAAGGCACAGAGTGAAAACTCTGTGCCTAAGATCTTTATACTAGATTTAGTTTCTTACGTAGTAAGATTACTACATAAATGTATAAAGCAATAATAATTGCCATAAAGAAAACAACACTGCCTAGTAGATTAGCTTCAGGAGTACCTAAGAAGGTGTATCTAAAAGAGCTAACAACGTAAGCAATTGGATTAAATAGACTTAGATTAGCGAAAAAGCTAGGTAAAGTCTTTACATCAAAGAATATACCAGATAGGTAAGTAAGTGGTGTTAAGATAAAAGTAGGGATAAAGTTAATTTGTTCAAAAGTATTAGCATATACCGCATTGATCATGCCGGCTAAACTAAAAATAGTACAAACTAAAACTAAAATCACTACCGCCATAATAGGGTCATAAATATAGAAGCTACCTGTAAAAATTACACTAGCTACCCAAATTAGAAAGGCGATCACGATACCACGTAATACCCCAGATACAGTAATGCCAATGATAAAAGAATGTACATTCACAGGAGCTGATTGAATGTACTGCATGGTTTTGAAGTATTTACGCATAAAGGTAGTAAAAACACCATTACCAAAAGCAGCTCCCATTACTGGCATAACTAAGAATCCAGGAACTAAGAAGTTCACATAAGGTACTCCATTTAGTTCACCAATTTTAGAACCTAAAATATAACCAAAAATTAGGAAATATAAAAACGCGGTAACAAATGGAGAGAAGATATTTTGAATCCAAACACGAAGATTACGTCTGATTTCTTCGTAAATTATTGTTTTTACTGACTGAACTGCGATCTGTTTACTAGAGTGGTAATTGATCATATCTAGGTAATTACCTTTTTTCAATTCCTCTAGCTCTTTTAGATCAGCCTCAGTTACTCTAACCGTTAATTTCATATCACTTTTATACTTGTTTTTTCTTGTTCTTAAGTAAATGTTACTATTATAGCAGTCTTTGCAGGGCAAATAAAAACTTTAGTGTAAAATAATTTTGAAGGTTAGAGTACTACTTGATATAACGCCTATGGAAAGAGAAATTTTTATTGTTGGGATTACTGGAGGTATGGCTTCTGGTAAAACTACAATTGCAAACCTAGTTTATAAGCTAGGAGATTGTTTTTGCATTCAAGCAGATCAAGTTTCCCGTGAGGTGGCAACTGATGGTCATCCATGCTTTGATGAATTAGTAGAAGCTTTTGGTGAAGGGATATTAATGCCTTATAACCAAGGTGAAATCCGTATCTTAAATCGTAAAGCCTTAAGAGATTTAGTTTTTGCTAACACTAAAGAGGGGAAAGCAAATAAGGAACTTCTTGAAAAGATTACGCATAAACATATTCATTTAAGAACTTTAGAGCTCTTTGAAGAAGCTAAAAAAGAGAATAAAAAATATGTACTTTGGGATGTTCCATTATTATTTGAGGTAGGTTGGGACAAGCTTTGTGATGAGGTAGTTGTGGTAACTTGCGATCTAGAAACTAGAATAGCTAGAGCTCTCCAACGTGATCCAACTTTAACTGAAGATAAATTGCGAAATATTATAAAAGCGCAAACCGATGACGAATACAGAGTAGCTAAAGCTACTTATGTAATTGACAACGGCGCTGAAGTAGACTCCCAGCAATTAGAGAAGTTAGCAATTAAGTTAAATAACTATTTGCTTAATAAGATATCTCAACAGTAAAGAAATATTTAAGTTTATATTAGATCATGGAAGAAATAAAAGTAAACTGTCCACAGTGTAAGAAAGAAACAATCTATAGTTTTGATAATCCTTATCGCCCATTTTGTAGTGAAAGATGTCGCTTAATTGATTTAGGTGCTTGGGCTGAAGGGGAGTATTCTCTAGAAGCTCAACCAGAGAATGAAGCTGAAGTTGAGCAGCTATTAGAAGTAATGGCCAAAAAGTACAATTTAGATGACTAGCATATTTAGTTAATATTGCTAACACTTCACTAGAAAAAAGAGAAGTGAATACTTTTTGCCTCTTAGTTAAGATAGCCTTAGAATTGAACCTTGAAAGAAACAGAAAAAGGAGTAGTTAATACACTACTCCTTTTTCTGTTTTATATCTGCGGTCAACATACCTTGGAGAAGATCAATTTCTTTTTTAGTTAATTGAGCTTTCTTATATATGTGTTGTAAACGAGGGATAACTTTACTATGCTTAATAAAACCATTTTGCGTGTAATGTTCTTCTAAGCGAGTAAAGTAATTGTGAAAGTCTGCTTGGCTTGCTAATTCTTGAGCAGTGTTTTGAGATTGCTCTAATTTATTATCTTTATTGGTTTCTAAAACTTTTACTCTTAAACTATAAGCAATAAGTAAGCTAGCCATAGCTAGATTTAAAGAAGAATACTCTGGATTAGCGTTTATTATGATGTGGTAATTAGCTAAATTAAGTTGTTCATTAGTTAAACCACTGTGTTCGGTACCAAAGAGTACTGCTACTTTGAGCTTATGAGGAGAATTTTGATTAAATTCAATAGCTTTGGTAACTATCTCCTCTGGGGTAACGATCGTAGGATTTAAATTACGTGGACGAGCTGAGGTAGCAAAGATAACATTTACATCTTCAAGCGCTTGCTCAAGGTCTGAAAAAATACGCATGCTTGCTAAAGTGTCTTTAGCTCCAGCAGCATTAGCAACAGCCTGAGGATCATTAACATTGGCTAGAGGAGCAACTAAGCGTACGTCGCTAATCCCCATATTTTTAGTAGCCCTAGCTATAGAACCTAAATTACCTGGATGAGTAGTGTTTATATAAATAAAGGTAAATTGATCTAAGTTAATCATGAGTTAAAACAAAAAAATATAGATAAACTTTGATATAATCATTAAAGAGGATAAAAAGAACTATATTTTTATTCTCTTTAGTGCTATATGATAAATTTGAAATCACCTACAAGATATTTGTAAGAATATAAATTTCTTAAAATATTTTTATAAAAGCTTACACTTTAGTGTGGGAATATGGCATAATATAAATTAATCTTAAATAAAGTATTAAGTTAAGATTTAACTTTTTATAACATTAAAGATTCTTAAATAATAGAAGCTTAAATAGTTAACTATATAAGACTAAATAGTTTAAGATGCAATAAATTGACTTTCTTAATATCAAATTAGGATTAAAGTTATAGTTACTTTATCATAGATAAATAGGCTTGTCTTATTACTTAAGTAATTAGCTATTAAACACTCAAGAATTAAGTAGCGAGTGAATAAAAACTTACTATAAATAACTATATTTGATAGGTATTGAATTTATGAAGCTGACTTCTAAAGCTCGTTATGCGGTAATGGCTGTTGCTGATCTAGCATTATACAGTTTTTTATCCAAAAACACGATTGTTTTAAAAGAGATTGCTGATAGACAACAAATTTCGATTTCGTATCTTGAGCAATTGTTTGCCAAATTACGCAAAAGAGGGATAGTAAATAGCTTGCGTGGTCCAGGTGGCGGTTACTTTCTTTCAAAAGATATTGATAGCATCTCTGTCTGGGATATCATCACAGCAGTGGATGAAACAATAGAATTGAAGCGTTGCTCTGGTAATGGTGATTGTGTAAGCGGTGAAAGATGTATTACTCATAATCTCTGGAATGACTTGACTAAAAATATATCCGCATATTTGAAACAAGCAACTATTGGATCAATTATTCGTGATCATCTTTCAGACGAAGCTGTTAATGAAGAAATGGTTGAGCGTTTAAAATACTATCAAGTAGAGCAAAAACTACGTAAAAATGTAGGTGCAACCGGTAGACAATACCGCTCGAAAGATATGCCTCATTCAAGAATTCATATTGTAAACTTACCACATGATGATTAAATAAAGTTTTGTAAAAACTTTATAACCTAATAATTTCTTTTTGTCCTTCATGCTTAAAGTAAAGCATGAAGGACTTTATTTTTTTATAAATTTATATATAGCTTACTAAGTATAGTTACGTAGCTACATAGCTGTAGCTTTTTCGGGGCTAATATCGGCATACATACTTAGTGAATGGAATGATTTTTGCTCTAACTTTTTATTAAAGCATGCTTCAAAGTTTGAGAATCAAAAAAGCATAAATAGCTTTTTACTATTGATATTTTTCTTTTTTATTAGCCAATCTTTTTAAAGGTTTGGAACGAATTTAAGCATTATTTGTGTGGGTTTATAATAAAATCTCTATTTTAGTAAAGTATTGAATAATAAGGTATAATAAGAGAGGAATTGGTAATTTTAATTTTTTCGAGAAAAAGATCAAGCAAAGCTAAAATTTGATCTTTTATATTATGCTATAATGACTTAGTAAATAAAGTGGTTATTATAAGAACCTTTTACTTTTTTATAGATTTTAAACTCAAGCTAAATTTGGGTATATTCAAAAAATTTTAGCTTACACAAAAATATCAATAGATAAATACTATAATTGATATTACAACTTTTAGGAGAAACACAGACTTATGTCTCGTTCTATTTATTTAGATTATTCAGCGACAACACCAGTGGATCCTCGTGTTGCTGAAAAAATGATGCAGTGCTTAACTCTTGATGGTAATTTTGGTAACCCTGCTTCAAGATCTCATAAATTTGGTTGGGAAGCCGAAAAAGCTGTAGACCAAGCTCGTCAAGATATTGCAGATTTAATTAACGCAGACCCTCGTGAAATTGTTTTTACTTCAGGTGCGACAGAATCTGACAACTTAGCAATTAAAGGTACAGCTGCTTTTTATAAAAGCAAAGGTAATCATTTAATTACAGTAAAAACTGAACATAAAGCTGTTTTAGATACAATGAGACAGTTAGAGCGTCAGGGCTTTGAAGTTACTTATCTAGATGTAGATGAGAATGGAGTTATTAGTTTAGAAGATTTCACTAATGCTATTCGTCCTGAAACAATTTTAGTTTCAGTTATGCTAGTTAATAACGAAACTGGTGTACTGCAACCTGTTGCTGAAATTGGTAAGATTTGTCGTGAAAGAAAAATCGTTTTCCACTGTGACGCTACTCAAGGTGTTGGTAAAATTCCAGTAGATGTAAAAGAATTAAATGTTGATTTAATGTCTTTCTCTGGTCACAAAGTTTACGGTCCTAAAGGTATCGGTGGTTTATATGTATGTCGTAGACCAAGAGCTCGTTTAGAAGCTTTAATCCACGGTGGTGGTCACGAGCGTGGTTTACGTTCTGGTACTTTACCAACTCACCAAATCGTTGGTTTAGGTGAAGCTTACCGTATTGCAAAACTAGAACTAAACGATGAAATGAAGAAAATTAGTGCATTACGTGATCGTTTATGGAATGGACTAAAAGATATTGAAGAAATTTACTTAAATGGTAAATACGATTATTCTGCACCTGGTATTTTAAATGTTTCATTTAACTATATCGAAGGTGAGTCATTAATGATGGCTTTAAAAGATATCGCTGTATCTTCAGGTTCTGCATGTACTTCTGCTTCATTAGAACCATCTTACGTTTTAAGAGCTTTAGGTCGTAATGACGAATTAGCTCACTCTTCAATTCGTTTTTCTTTAGGTCGTTTCACAACAGAAGAAGAAATTGATATCACTATTGATTTAGTAAAAAGTGCAGTGAAAAGATTAAGAGATTTATCTCCACTATGGGATTTCTATAAAAAAGGTATCTCATTAGATTCAATTACTTGGACTGCACACTAAATTTTAATAAGGTATAAAAACATGGCATATTCAAATAAACTATTAGATCACTATGAAAATCCACGTAATGTAGGTTCATTTGACGCTGACGATTCTAAAGAAATCGGTACGGGGATGGTAGGTGCACCAGCTTGTGGTGACGTAATGAAATTAGAAATTAAAGTAAATGATCAAGGTATCATTGAAGACGCAAAATTCCGTACTTATGGTTGTGGTGCTGCAATTGCTTCTTCTTCTTTAATGACTGAATTAGTAAAAGGTAAATCTTTAGATGAAGCTTTAGAAATTAAAAACGAAGCTATCGTTAAAGAATTAGAATTACCACCAGTAAAAATTCACTGCTCTTTATTAGCTGAAGAAGCAATTGAAGCAGCGGTAAATGATTATCGTAACAAAAACAAATAATTGATAACTATCCCAATCTCCATTTTAAAAATTGGAGATTGGGGTTATTTTATATTGCTATTTAAGAGTTTAAGGTAAAATAGCAATATAAAATAACTAAAACTTTAGAGGGTCAAATAAATGGCAATTACATTAACTGATGTAGCAGCTCAAAGAGTTAGAGCTTTTCTAGATAACCGTGGCAAAGGTATAGGTCTAAGAGTTGGAGTGAAAACTTCAGGTTGTTCTGGTATGAGTTATGTTCTAGAGTTTGTTGATGAGTTAAACGTTGATGATGTTACTTTTGACGTAAAAGGAGTAACTATTGTAGTAGATAAGAAAAGTTTAGTTTATCTTGATGGAACTGAACTTGATTATGTGCGTGAAGGTTTAAACGAAGGCTTTAAATATACAAATCCAAACAGTAAAAGTGAATGTGGTTGTGGAGAAAGTTTTAATGTTTAATCCATTTGCAATTTTTTCATTAGAAGAAGACTTTACAATTGATAATAAAGCTTTAGAAGCAAAATACTTAGAGTTAATGAAAGTTTACCATCCTGATAAAGTGGTAAATGAAGAAGAATCTAAAAGAATTGCTTTTATGACAAAATCAACGCAAATTAATGATGCTTATAACATCTTAAAAAATGATGTTAAACGTGCACAAGCTTTGATTGATCTAAAGAAAGATCAGGTTCATTTTGATGAAACCGTTGCCAAGCAAGATAACCAATTCCTTTTTGTGCAATTACAAATGCGTGAAGCGGTAGAAAAACTTTCTCACAATTTTTCGGAAGAGAAGTTTAACGCATTAAAATCTCAAGCTAAAGCTTTACTTACAGAAAATAAAGCTAACTTAGTTGAAGCTTTTGCAAAAGAAGATTTGGGATTGGCACAAAAATTAGTATATCGTTTACAATTTCTTGCTAAACTCTCTAGCGAAATTGAAAATGTTGAAGATAAGTATTTAATTTAAAAATAGCAATATGGCATTATTAACTATTTCTGAACCTGGACAAAGTGCTGCTCCACACCAAAGAAAAGTAGCAGTAGGTATTGATCTGGGAACAACTAACTCTCTAGTTGGAGTTTTTCAAAATGGCTCTTTAGAAATTATTAATGATGAGCAAGGCAGACCTCTTTGCCCATCAGTGGTACATTTTAGTAAAGAACAAGAGCCAATTGTTGGTTATGAAGCTTTAGCAATAGCTCCTAATGATCCACAAAATACAGTAATTTCAGTTAAAAGATTTATCGGTAAATCTTTAGATGAAGCTTTAAAAGTTGCGCATAAATTACCTTATGATCTAACAAGATCTGAAAATAATTTACCAATTTTTAAAACTCAGGCTGGTGAAAAAAATGTTATTGAAATCTCTAGCTTGATTCTTAAGAAATTAAAAACTCAAGCAGAGAAAACTTTAGCTACAGATCTGCATGGTGCAGTAATTACTGTGCCAGCTTACTTTGATGATACTCAACGTCAGGCGACTAAAGATGCTGCTAAGTTAGCCGGTATCAATGTTTTACGTTTATTAAATGAGCCTACAGCTGCTGCTATTGCTTACGGAATTAGCACTGATAAAGATGGCTTAGTTGCGGTGTATGACTTAGGTGGTGGTACGTTTGATATTTCTATTCTACAAATAGAGAAAGGGGTATTTAAAGTATTAGCTACTGGTGGTAATACAAATCTAGGTGGTGATGATTTTGATACTGCTTTAGTAAAAGATTTAGAAGCAAGATTGGGCTTAGCAGAAGTTGAACTTAACAAGTCAAGTCAGCGTTTAGTATTAGAGTTAGCTATTGCTGTAAAGAAAGCTCTAAGTTCTAAAGAGCAAGTAAATCTTGATGACTTTGTAGAATTTGCAGAGTTAAAGAAATCTCTAGCTAAAGAGTTAACAAGCTCAACTTACACTAAAGCTGAATTTGATGCTTTAATTAACGACTTAGTACGTGAAACCTTATTAATTTGTAAATCTGTAATTAAAGATGCACAAATTTCTAAAGATGACGTTGAGGAAGTTATTCTCGTAGGTGGATCTACTCGCGTTCCTTTAGTCAAAGAAAAAGTAGGTGCTTATTTTGGTCGTGAGCCATTATGCAGTATTGATCCGGATACAGTGGTAGCTCTTGGAGCTGCAATGCAAGCGGACATTCTGGCCGGAAACCAAAAGGATAATGACTTCTTACTATTAGATGTATTACCTTTATCACTTGGGGTAGAAGTTTACGGAGGATTAGTAGAAAAAATCATTCCACGTAACACTGTTATCCCTATTACTCGAGCACAAGAGTTCACAACTGCACAAGATGGGCAAACTGGTTTAAAACTTCACGTAGTACAAGGTGAGCGTGATATGGCAGCAGACTGCCGTTCATTATCACGTTTTACTCTTAAAGGTTTACCACCAAAAGCAGCTGGTGCATTAAAAATTAGAGTTACTTATCAAGTAGACGCTGATGGTCTACTAAATGTTTCTGCACATGAGTTAACCACAAACGTAAGTGCTGAAGTACAAGTAAAACTATCTTACGGTTTAACCGAAGATGAAGTTTTAAAAATGATTAAAGACTCAAGTGAGTTTGCTTCTTTAGATATGGCATTACGTAAGTTATCAGAGACGCAAGTAGAAGCAGAACTACTAGTTAACTCAGTAGTACAACAAGTACAAAGATATGGTAATGCTTACTTAGAGGAAAAAGAAGCTAAGAACATTGAAAGAAATGTAAATAGACTCTTAACTCTATTACAGAAATACAAACTAGAAAACTTAAATGTTGCTAGTTTAACTAACGATGACGCACAAAGATTAAAAGAATATGCAAATGAAATTGATTTTTGGAGTCAACAAGTTGAAGTTAGCACGAGAGAGTTTGCAGCAAGAATTATGACTGAGAGTATTAAAGAAGCTCTTACAGGTAAAGATATTAACGAAGTTTAGTAAAGGAATTTAAAATGCCTAAAATTACTTTTTTACCTCATGTTGACTTATGTCCTGAGGGATTAGTCGTTGAAGCTCAAAAAGGAGAATCAATTTTAGACGTGGCTTTACGTAATGGTATTGAGATTGAGCATGCTTGTGAAAAATCATGTGCATGTACAACATGTCACGTTGTTGTCCGTGAAGGTTTTGATTCATTAGAAGAGCCAACAATGGAAGAAGAGGATCAACTAGATAAGGCTTGGGGGCTTGAGTTAGATTCTCGTTTAGGCTGTCAGGCTTATGTTGGAGACGAAGATTTAGTAGTGGAAATACCTCGTTACACTATTAATCACGCACGTGAAAATCACTAAAATAAAGAAGCTATCGACTTATGTTGATAGCTTTTTTTAATTATTGATATAATCATGGAGAAAAATTACACTAAAAGTAAAAATGAAACAAAAGAACACAAAACAGTTAAACAGAAATTATCGTGCTAATTCTGTGCAAACTAAAAAACCTAATATTAAATCTAAAAATTTATCTCCTACTTTCGCAAGCAAAAAGACTCCCCCAAAAGTAAATACTAAAAACATTTCTAACCAATTAAAATTAGACGGCAAATCTTTAACTAGCAATTTAGCGAGAAATAAAGTAGAAGGTGCAACTATTTCAGAAGCAAGTGTTGCAACTTACCAAGAATATTTCAAAGCCCCAGCAGATGTGGCAATAGGGCAAGAATACCGTACTAAAGTAGTTGAGTTGGTTATTAATGAAGATGAACAAGATCGTCGTATCGATAATTTTTTAATTAGCATCTTACCTAATATCCCTAAAACAACTTTTTACAAGTTATTACGTAAGGGGGAGATAAGAGTAAATAAAGGAAGAATTAAACCAGAATATAAATTAAAACTAAATGATGTAGTGCGTATGCCTCCTTTAGTCTTAACTCATACTTTAGATAAGACAGCAGAGCTTAAAGATATAGTCAAACTCAATTCGGTACAGGATTTAAAAAATCGCATAGTATATGAAGATGAAGGTTTATTTATTATTAATAAGCCTGCAGGCATTGCTGTTCATGGTGGATCTGGAGTAAATTACGGAGTTGTTGAAGCTTTAAGAGTGTTATTTCCTCGTGAAAAAAGATTAGAGCTAGTTCACCGTATCGATAGAGAGACTTCTGGTTTATTAATGGTTGCTCGTAAACCTAGCGTGCTTAAATTTTTGCAAGATCAGTTCCGTAATAAAACTATCTTTAAATCATATCTATGTTTAGTTCCTGGGATATGGCAAGAAAGTCAAGTAGATGCCCCTTTACTCCGTTACGAAAAATTAGGAGAAAGATTTGTAAAAGTCGATGATCAAGGAAAAGAGTCGCAGACAAAATTCAAGCGCCTAGCAGTTTATCAGGACGAAAATGGAGAAAAATACTCATTAGTTGAAGCAAGTCCATTAACAGGTAGAACACATCAAATTCGCGTTCATGCTTTACATGCTCTAGCGCCATTAGCAGGTGATGAGAAGTATCAAGATTTAATTGCTACTTCGTATATTAAAAAAGTTGGTTTAAAACGTATGTTTTTACATGCTTATAAACTAAATTTTATCTCTGCAAAAACTGGGGAAAGAGAAGTTATAGAAATTTCTCTAGACAATGAATTAGAAAACTTTTTATCTAAATTAACTAAAATTGAGTAATAAATAAGTAAAGTATAGAGTAACTACTAACTATAAAACAAGTTAGTAAATTTAGTCATATACAATAGCTTAGAATTATCATTCAAAGTTTTTGCCTAAAGGTAAAGTAAAGTTTTAGATTAGTTTTGCATAGAAAAATTTCTAGAGAGTAAAAGAGAAAAATTTCAAGAGAGTAAGCTAAGACTTAATAGATAATCTTTTGAAATTTTTAGGATTTTGGAGTAAAATATAAAACGAGTAAAGTAAAAAATCTTGCTAAAAAATAAAGATTTATTAACTAGATTTTGGGTTAACTAACTCTTTGATTTTTAGGTTGGATAATTTGTTGCTAGCTCATTTTGGGGCGCTTTTAGAAGCGCAAGAATTATTTAAACTCTTTTTTATAATCTAATTAAAAAAGAGTAAATGTAGTTATTAAATTAACTTTTTGTTAATGAGTTCATATGAATAAGGAGTTATTCCTCTATGAAATTTTTTGATTATTTATAATCCTTCATTAGACTAGATTGTGGAAATATAGCTTTAAGTGAAGGTAAACTCAATATTTTCGTACCACTTCTTAAAAATAACAGTAATGATATTTTGCATATCTACCGTTTTTTTAGAGATAGAAGGTGATAAGTGATTTCTCTTAGTGAAGAGCAGGAAAGCCGTAAGACTCAAGTAGCAAAAGATCGCTTATTAGAAAATTCATGATTGCTTTTTTACATCAAAGCTGTTAGTAAAGGAGAATAACAAGTATTTTGTTTAATAAGCTTTTAACATAAAAAGCAAAAGTGTATTTGAAGTAAATCATGCTTGACTTTCCCAATGGATTAGATAGAGATATCTCGTTGTTAGAGGAGAGTATTAACAGGTTAATTTAATCGTATTTAAGGATTACTTCAAGAAAAAATGAAGAAGATGCTAATTAACGCTACTCAAGAAGAAGAGGTGCGAATTGCTCTTGTCCAAGATAAAGAATTATTAGATTTAGATATTGAACAAAGACGTAATGATAATAAGAAGTCAAATATCTATATTGGCAAGATCTCTCGTATTGAATCTTCTTTAGAAGCATGTTTCGTGGATTATGGTGAGGGGCGTGATGGCTTTTTACCATTTAAAGATATACACGAGTCTTACTTTGTTCGTAAGGGAGCAGAGATAAAAGATCGTTTAGAAGTTGGGCAAAAGTTGATTGTTCAAGTAGCACGTGAGGAACGTGGTAATAAAGGAGCGGCTTTAACTACTTATATAGCAATTGCTTCAACTTTCTTAGTACTAATGCCTAATAGTCCAGAGGTTGATGGTATTTCTCGACGTTTAAGTGCTAGTGATCGTGACAATTTACGCGCTAAACTAGCAGAGTTAAATGTACCTGAAGGACAAGGTTTAATTGTACGTACAGCAGGGGTTGGTTGTTCAACTGAAGAGTTAAAATATGATTTAAAAATTCTTCACTTCATCTGGGAGAAAATTCAGGAGTACGCTGCTGAACACGATGAAGTTGGAATTTTACATCATGAGTCAGAAACAATTATCCGTGTAATTCGTGACTATTTAACTAAAGATGTAGGTGAAATCGTAGTAGATAGTCAAGAAGCTTATGAAAAAGCAGATCATTATTTAAGACTAGTAAGACCTAAATCTAAACCTACTTTAACTCTTTATAAACCAGAGAGAAATAAAAATATAGGTTTATTTGCGGCTTACGATCTTGAGCGTCAAATTGATACAGCTTTTGAGCGAACTGTTAAGTTAAAGAGCGGCGGTGCTATCGTAATTGATACAACAGAAGCTTTAACTGCGATAGACGTAAACTCATCAAGATTTACCCAAGGTGGTGATATTGAATCAACGGCTCTCTATACTAACTTAGAGGCTGCTGAAGAAATAGCTAGACAATTAAAAATTCGTGACTTAGGTGGTCTGATTGTAATTGACTTTATCGATATGTCTCATTCCTCAAACCAGAAAAAGGTTGAGGAAAAAATGCGTCAAGCTACCGCAGACGATCGTGCGAGAATTCAAACTTCCCGTATTTCTAAATTCGGTTTAATGGAGGTTTCTCGTCAACGTATTAGAGGATCGATTGCTGAATCAAATAATCACCAATGTCCTAGATGTAATGGTACAGGTTTCATTCGAGATAATGAATCTTTAACCTTACATATTCTGCGTCAAATTGTTGAAGAGTTAAATAAACGTACAGGTCGCTTAGCTAAACTTCACGTAGTTGTACCAAATGTAATTGCAGCTTACCTTTTAAATGAGAAGCGTGAAGATTTAATGAAAATTCAAGCTACTAACAATGTTGAGGTTGTGGTAGTTCCTGACGCTGATATGCAAACCCCACACTTTACGATTCATCGTGTAAGACGTGGAGATCAAGTTAAAGATAGAGAAAGTTACTTCTTAGTTGATCACTATCAAGAAGTTAATCGTTTAAATCAACGTAAACAGAATTTAAAAGATAAAGCAGAAGACAAGGGTTCAACTCATAATCAGTCATCAGTTCCTGATAGTTATGTAGAAAAAACTTTTGAAGCTCGTTTAGAGAAAGCAGATTTTATTCAAGAAGCTTTAGAAAAAGAAGCAAGAGATAAAACGTTACTAGGTAGATTTAGACAATGGCTTGTCGGTTTATTTACATTTAAACGTGCTGAAAAAGTTGAAGTTGAAAAAGTTGTTACAAGATCTGAAGGCCGCAAGAAAAAGCGTAGTAAAAAACAAGAAGCGCAACAAGCGGTTGAAGCAAGTACAACTGAAAATTCTGCAAGTACAACTGAAGAAAAACCTTTATCAAAACGTCAACAACGTAAGCTGTTAAAAGAGAAAAATAAAGCTAAAGTTGTTGAGGCAGCCGATGTTAAATCTGTCGCAGATGAAAAAGAGGTTGAGAAACCTTCTAAGGCTGAAAAAGCTAGTAAGGCAAAAGTTATTGATGACGGTTATGTAACTGAAGAAGTCTTTGCTTCTGGTAAAGAACGCAAGCGTAAAGCTAAGAAAGTTGCTGATAAGGCTATCGGGGATATAAATCCTGCAGAGGTGAAAGCTCAAGTTGAAGCTAAAGAGCGTGAAGAGCTCCAAGCTCAAGAGAAAGCTAATAAAGAAGTACCTTCTAAAGCAAAAGCTCAACGTAAAGAGGAAGCTAGCAAAGAAGTAAAAGAAGCTAAAGAGAATGTTTCTACAGCAGAAGTTACTAAAGAAGAAGTTACAGCAACTTCAGCACAGCCTGCAACTGTAAAAGAGCCTGCTCCTAAGAAAGAGAAACGCAGAAAGAGTTCTGATGTTGTTAACAGAGTTGTTTTACGTTTAGATGAAGCTGATTACAATGAGTTAGGTGAAGCTATTTACCTAAGTGAAAGTTCTGACGGCATTAACTTTACGCCACTAGAATTTTCTAAAGTAATCGCTAGCGATGTTGATAATATTAGTTTATCTAGAGATATCTCTGCGACTCTACCAGTTTCTAATAGAGTAAATGCTATTCTAAAAGTTTATGATGGCGAATTAATCAATGGAAACTCAACAGTAACTACGCAAAAAGAGAGAAAAGAGTTTAGTAAAACTGAAACTGTCTCAAACAAATCTTCAGGTAGTTTACGTTCGTTAGTTTTCCAAGCGCCACAGCCTTGTGTAAACTTTAAATATAGCTATAAAGAAATCCAGATAGCTAAAAAAGCTTTAAAAGATCAAAGAGCAAAATTACTTAAAGCTGAGAAGAAGCTCGCACAGAAAAATTCTAAATCTGTGCCAATTGGAGCAATACCAGGCAAGTTAAAAGGTAACAATAAAGAAGTATTAGAAAACTCAACTAATATGAAACAAAGTCCTATTAGTAAAGAGTTAAGAAATGCTGTTAACCTTGATATGCCACTTAAGCTTGATAGTTTAAACATGCCACAAGTGCAAAAACAACAGAAACAAGCTAACTCAGGTAAACAATCTTCTCCAGCAGTAGAAAAAGAAAAAGCTACGACAGCTAAATCTGTAGCACCAGAGATAACTTCTCCAGTTGTTACTGAGAATAAAGCTGTTGCTCCAGAAGTTAAATCTCCTAAGGAACAGCCTAAGGAGCAACCTAAGGAACAAGAAGTAGCTCAAAAACCAGATAGAACTGATAACTCTGCAACTAAAAAAGTAAAGTTAGAAGAGAAAACAGTTCAGACTGAAAAGCAAAAAGAAAAAAATCTTTTTGATTCCTTAGAAGATAATACGGAAGAGTTGAAAGTTATTAAAGCTTTACTAACTAAGGCTTATGCTAACCGTTTAGAATTAGATAGTGCTGTATTTGAAAAGTACAATCTTTCTAAAGGGGAGAATAATAATTTAATGACTTCATCATCTTACAGCAAATTAATTGAATATTACTTAGCTAAAAAGGCGGATGCTGTTGTAAGTAGTTTTGACAACATTACTGTTTCATTTGCTGAGTTAATTGATGACGCTGTAATAACCGGAAATAATGTTCTAATGACTCTCTTAGCTCATGAACAAATGCAACTGATTAAATTCAGAGAGGAAGTTACTCCTGCATTCTATGAGAAAGTTGAGCAACTTAGAAAATATCTAAGAGAGTTAATAAAAGATAAGCTTTATTTTGACAATGGTAAAGACATTAAGAGATTCAATAAACACTTAAATAAGGCTTGGGAAGCATATAAAGAAGTGATTACTATGAATCCTGAAATGTTGTTGCATATCCGCGCCCAGTATTTTGTGGAAGAACAATATAAAACCTTTATCAGTCAAGGGGAAATAGCTAAGCGTAGCTTAAAAACCCAACAAGCAAGAAATTAATAATTTTATTAAGGCGGTCTGTATTTTTTGATACAGACCGATTTTCAAAAATGGAAAAATTAGTTTTACAAAGTTCTCCTTTTGCTCATGGTGAAGTAACAATTCCAGGCTCTAAGAGCTTATCTAATAGAATTCTTTTACTAGCATCCTTAGCTAAAGGTACGACAAGAATTGATAATCTTCTAAAGTCTGATGATGTACATTGGATGTTAGAAGCTCTAAAAAAATTGGGTATTAAGTACACTTTATCTGATGACAAACAACAAGCACAGGTAGAGGGTAACGGTGGTGTGTTTGCCTTAGAAGGTGAGTATGATCTTTACTTGGGTAATGCTGGTACGGCTTTTAGACCATTAATAGCAGCTTTATCCTTTAATCAAGGAGATGCTACTTTTACCATTCATGGGGAAGATCGTATGCACGAGCGCCCTGTACTTGATTTAGTCGAAGCTTTAAAAAAAGTGGGTTGCGAAATTGAGTATTTGGTAAATGAGGGCTATGCTCCGTTAAAAATTACCACTAAGAAAGATAAAGTTTATCCTTCACATTTAGAAATTTCTGTTGCGGGTAATATTTCGTCGCAATTTTTAACAGCAATTTTGATGATTGCGCCATTAATTGGGTCTGAAGTAAAAATCAATATTATTGGGGAATTAGTATCTAAGCCTTATATTGATATCACGTTAGACTGTATGCAAAAGTTTGGCATAAATGTAGAGATTGTAGACGCTTATAAAAGTTTCATTGTAAAACCGCAAGCTTATGTAGCTAAAGAAGACGTTCTAGTTGAGGGTGATGCTTCAAGTGCTTCTTATTTCCTTTTAGCAGGTGCTATCGGAGGTGATGTTACAGTAAGAGGGATAGATATGACTTCTGTTCAAGGTGACAAAGACTTTGCTAAAGCATTAGAAGCAATGGGAGCTATTATCACCAGCGGTAAGGGGTACATTCGAGCGCAACAAAATAAAGAGTTATTAGCAAGTACAGGTTACCCACTTAGAGCGGTTGATTTAAATTTAAATCATATTCCAGATGCTGCTATGGGTATTGCAATTGCTGCTTTATTCTGCCCTCCTGCTAGCAAAACAATTATTCGTGATGTTTACAATTGGCGTGTTAAAGAAACTGATAGATTATCAGCTATGGCAACTGAACTGACTAAATTAGGAGTTGAAGTTGTTGAAGGAAATGATTATCTTGAAGTTATTGCACCTAAAGATATAAAAGAAGCAGAGATATTTACCTATAATGATCACCGTGTCGCTATGTGTTTTTCTCTAGTTTCTTTAAATAAGTTTGGACGCGAGATAACTATTCTAGATCCAAAATGTGTAAATAAAACTTTCCCTACATATTTTGCTGAGTTTTCTAAAATTCACGTTAAGTAAAGGTAATTTTATGCAAAAGTTTGTAATTACAATTGATGGTACTTCTGGAGTAGGTAAGGGTACTATGGCGGGGCTAATTGCACAAAAATATAATTGTGTGCGCTTAGACTCTGGAGCAATTTACCGTAGTGCAGCAATCTATTTAAAAGATCTCGACTACAATTTAGAACAAGACCCTAAAGACCCAGTTAAGCTAGTTAAGATAGTAGAACTTTTAACAAATCTACCATTAGAATTTAAAGATGAAGATGGGGTTTTAAAAGTTTACTTAAATGAAGTTGATGTAACTAGTCAAATTCGTCTTGAAGAAACAGGTGGTTTAGCTTCTTTAATTAGTAAAATTCCTGAGGTAAGAGCTTCATTACTAGCTCGCCAACAGCAATTTGCTTTAGATAATTCACGTCTAGTTGCTGAAGGTCGTGATATGGGAACTGTAGTATTTCCTCAAGCAGAGATTAAGTTTTATCTAGATGCTTCTCCGGAAGAAAAAGCAAAAAGACGCTTTAAGGAACTTGTAGAAAGAGGTGTAGAAGCTGATTTTGATGAGATCTTAGAGCAACTTCGTGCTAGAGATTATCAAGATAAAAGTAGAGAGGTTGCTCCTTTAGTAGCGGCTGAAGATGCTATTGTTATCGATACTTCCAATTTAGGTATTGAAGAGACTTTTGCTGAAATGGATAAACACTTAGCAAAAGTTTTTAATGCAAATTAATCTTTTCATTTTTAAGAAAAAATAGCATTTTAGAAAAATTTATTGTATAATATTAAACTGTTTTAACCGTGCAGTATGAGGCTGCATTTATTTATTCAACCCCTGCTTGAATGAATCAAGTTGGATGTTTATTTATTTTTTTATATTATTATAACCATGGAAAATTTTGCTCAACTATTTGAAGCGCAAGTTCTTAACACACCTAAAGTAGGTGACGTAGTAGAAGGTACTGTAATCGGTATTCAAAAAGGTTTTGTTATCGTTGATGCTGGCTTAAAATCAGAAGCTCAAATTTCTGAAGATGAGTTCAAAGAAGCTAACGGTGAACTAAACGTTAAAGTTGGTGACACTGTTGAAGTTGCTGTTGAATCATTAGAAAACGGTCAAGGTGACGTTTCTTTATCTCGTAGAAAAGCTAAAACTTTACAAGTTTGGAAAAATCTTCACGAAATTTACGAAAACAAAGAAACTATTACTGGTTACGTTTCTTCTAAAGTTAAAGGCGGCTATACAGTTGAGATCGATGGTATGATCCGCGCGTTCTTACCAGGTTCATTAGTTGAATTACGTCCAAGCCGTGAAAGTGCAAACTTAGAAGGTAAAGACTTAGAATTCAAAGTAATTAAATTAGACCAAAAACGTAACAACATCGTTGTATCACGTCGTGCTGTACTAGAAACTGAAGATAATGCTGATCGTGAAGCATTAATTGAAACTTTAGAAGAAGGTAAAGTAGTTAAAGGTGTAATTAAAAACTTAACTGAATACGGTGCATTCGTTGATTTAGGTGGTGTAGACGGTTTATTACATATCACTGATATGTCATGGAAACGTGTTAAACACCCAAGCGAAGTTGTATCTGTAGGTGAACAAGTTGAAGTTGTTGTATTAAAATTCGATAAAGAAAAAGTACGTGTTTCTTTAGGTCTAAAACAATTACAACAAGATCCTTGGGAAGAAGTAATTGCTAAATACAGCGTAGGTGACAAATTAACTGGTAAAGTTACTAACTTAGCAGAGTACGGTTGTTTTGTTGAAATCCTAGGTGGTGTTGAAGGTTTAGTTCACGTTTCTGAAATGGATTGGACTAACAAAAACGTTCACCCTTCTAAAGTAGTTTCTTTAGGTGAAGAAGTTCAAGTACAAATCTTAGAAATCGATGAAGTTCGTCGTCGTATTTCTTTAGGTATCAAACAATGTAAAGAAAACCCTTGGGCTAAATTCGCTGAAACTTACTCACGTGGTCAAAAAGTGACTGGTAAAATCAAATCAATCACTGACTTCGGTGTATTCATCGGTTTAGAAGGTGGTATTGATGGTTTAGTTCACGTTTCTGATTTAGGTAACGGTTCTAACGAAGAATTAGTTCGTCAATACAAAAAAGGTGATGAAGTAACTGCAGTTGTATTACAAATCGACGCAGACAAAGAGCGTATCTCTTTAGGTATTAAACAATTAAACGAAGAAGAGTTAAGCGCATTTGTATCTTCATTAAACAAAGACCAAGCTGTTAAAGCGGTAGTTGTTGCTAAAGACGACACTAAAGTAAAAGTTAAAGTTGAAGACAAATTCGACGGTTTTGTAAACGCGAGCGAATTAGAAACTGCTAATAACGGTGACGAATTAAATCTTTATGTTTTAGGTTTTGATCGTAAAAACTCAGCTTTAAGTTTATCAGTAGCTCCACGCGCTGAAGAAACTCAAGAAGAAGAGTTAAAAAACACAGCTTTTGCTGACGCTTTAGCTCAAGCTCAAAATCAATAATCTAAAACATTAGAGAAAAATTAAAAATGCGCCGTTTAGAGTTAGCTTCAATTATTGTGAGAGCCCTTGAAGAAGATTTCAAAGGTAATACTCCATCTCAAGACGAAGCAAATTTAATGATTAACACGCTATTACGCGAAATTGCGAGTTCAGTAACTGAAGGTCGCATGGTAGCTATTCGTGGTTTTGGTTCTTTCAAACCAAAATATTATAAAGGTAATACTAATTCAGGTATTTTCCAACGCGATATTAAGAAATCAGCGCGTGTTAAAACGTCTACTTTTGCAAGACCAACTTTTAAAGCTGGTACTTATTTACGCACAATTAAGTAATTATAGTAAATAAGATATAATATATTGTCCGAACGAAAAATAGGTCACTCTAGTAATAGAGTGACTTATTTTTATGCAAAAATCTTGCTGTATTTTGAGAATAGACGTCTTATTTTGTATTTATTTAAATTTTTACATAAAAATATACGTTTTTATGTTGATTATTCCTTTTTCATTATGTTATCCTAACTAAGAAATTAAAAATAATTTTTTTTAAGGTTTATACTATTTTAATTAGGGGCTAGGATTAATGGTTGATACGTTAAAGAGCAAAGCTATGATTGAATTGAATAATATTAATAAATATTATTATGGTCCAAAAAAAGGACAAAGCTTTCATGCTCTAAAGAATTTAAATTTACAAATTGGCCAAGGACAGATTTTTGGTATTATCGGGAGATCAGGGGCAGGTAAATCAACTCTAATTCGTTTAATTAACTTGTTAGAAAGACCTACATCTGGTGAAGTTGTAATTGATGGTCAAGACATCACTAAATTAAGTACGAAAGAGCTTAACAAATTAAGACAAAAGATTGGAATGGTATTCCAACACTTTAATCTTTTAAGTTCTAAAACAATTTTAGACAACGTTATTTTTCCTTTAAAAATAGCTGGTGTTGATAAGTCATTATTAGTAGATAAAGCTACGAAATTACTAGAATTAGTTGGTTTAAAAGAGCATATTCATAAATATCCATCTCAATTATCAGGTGGACAAAAACAACGTGTTGGTATTGCTCGTGCTTTAGCAAATGATCCTAAAATCTTATTATGTGATGAAGCAACTTCAGCATTAGATCCAGAAACAACAAGTAGTATCCTTGAACTGTTAAAAGAGTTAAGAGATAAACTAAACTTAACTATTGTACTAATTACTCACTCAATGGATGTAATTAGAGAGATTTGTGACGAAGTTACTGTAGTTGAAGCAGGTGAGATTGCAGAGCGTGGTAAAGTTTTAGATGTTTTCTTACATCCTAAACACCCAACTACTAAAAAACTACTAGCAGAATCTGGTTTAGATTTAGAAAGTTGGAAATCATTTAAAGATGAATTCTCAGGCTATGTGCTTTTATTAACTTATAAAGGCGTAGATGCTGCAAGACCTATACTTGCTAAGATTGCTTTTGAGCTTGGCATTGAAGTTAATATTCTACAAGGAACAATTGGCACAATTACTGGGGTACAGTTTGGTCAGCTTATTGTTTCAGTTGATTGTGGTGCAGAGAAATATTTAGATCTTAAAGCTTTCCTTGCTAGAGAAGGTGTTACATTTGAGGAGTTATTTTAATGTCAGAGTTTATTGCAACACTTAGTAGCATTTGGGATTTAATTGATTGGGAATTGCTTGTAGAAGCAACGAGTGACACTTTATTAATGGTTATTATTACTGTATTTTTTACAGTACTATTTGGTTTACCATTAGGAGTTTTACTGTTCTTATTAAGTCCTGGTCAATTGCTAGAAAGTAAAAAGCTTTACAGCATTGTTTCTTTCTTAGTAAACGTTTTACGTTCAATTCCTTTTATTATTCTTTTAGTAATTGCTATTCCTTTAACTCAAGCTTTAACAGGCACAACAATTGGTGTTAAAGGTATTATTCCACCATTAGTTTTATCTGCAGCGCCATATTTTGCTCGTTTAGTACAAAACGTAATTAGACAATTAGATTTAGGTATAATTGAAGCATGTAAATCTATGGGGGCTACAACTTGGCAAACAGTTTATGGAGCAATCGTTCCTGAAGCAATTCCTGGCATTCTAGGAGCAATTACGGTTACAACTGTAGGTATCATTGGTTACACTGCAATGGGTGGTGTTGTTGGTGCTGGCGGTCTTGGTGACGTGGCAATTCGTTATGGTTACAACCGTTTTGAGCCGGTAATGTTATGGTCTACAGTACCAATTATTGTAATTATTGTTCAGTTAGTTGAATTTATCGGTGATCGTTTAATGCGTAAATTCGATCGTAAAAAATAACAGTTAATTGCAGTAATTAGAAATTACTGATTATAAAATTAACCTATGCAAATAGATCGCATCTGTTTAAGATGCGATCTATTTGCTATTATAGAGGTTTTATTTCATTAACTTATTTTATTCCTTTTTTTCATTATTAAAATTAAAGAAATAATAGGTTAGCAGTAAATATTATTAGTAGGTTCTTTCTGAAGGAAAGGGAAGAGTAAGAAAGAGATTACGTTGTTTGTTGATTTTTATTAGATTTTCAGTTGATTTTAAAGAGAAAACTGATAATTTTGTGGATTTTAAAATTAAAAATTAGCTTTAAATTAATTGTAAAATAGAAGTCTTTTTTGATAATTTGGTACATTAGAGGGTAAATCTAAATATTTTTTAAAATTTTTATTTAAAAAGCTTGTAAGTGTAATTATTTTTATGGTAAGCTATGATTAAGAAAAAAAGAAATAACTTTTAGCTTAGATATAAGTCAAAAAATTCTTTTAAAGTTAGCTTAATGGTCAATATTTAATTGATTAGTAAGTAAAAATAATAAGTATACAGTAATTTTGATTTACAGAGGTTTATATATGAAAAGATTTACTAAATTATCAACTGCTTTTGCTCTTTTAGCTGCTAGCTTCTCATCAACTACAGCATTAGCTAATCAAACTTTATCAGTAGCTGCTTCGGTTACTCCACACGCTGAAGTAATTAAATTGGTTGCTGATGATCTAAAGAAACAAGGCATTGACTTAAAAGTAGTTGAATTTTCAGATTATGTTCAACCGAACGTTGTAGTATACCAAAAACATGTTGATATCAACTTTTACCAGCATTTACCATACTTAGAAGTATTTAATGCTGAAAGAGGTTATGATTTAGTACCGGCTTTCCCGATTTTTATTACTCCGGTAGCTGTTTACTCTTCTAAAGTAAAAAATGTTCATGATGTAAGAGAGGGAGGTGTAGTTGCTATCCCTAATGATCCTACAAATGGTGCTCGTGCTTTACTTTTACTTCACAGCTTAGGTTTAATTAAATTAAAAGATCCTACAAATATTAAAGCTACTCCTCGTGATATTGTTGAGAATCCTAAAAAATTAAAATTTAGAGAAATCGAAGCTCCAAATTTACCACGAGTATTAAATTCAGTAGATCTTGATGTAATTAATACAAACTTTGCAGTACCAGCAGGTTTACATCCACTTAAAGATGCTATTGCAATTGAAGAAAATGATTCTCCTTATGCAAACTGGGTAGTAACAAGACCAGATAATGCAAACTTAGAATCAGTACAAAAATTAAAAGAAGCAATCTACACGAAAAAAGTGTATGATTTTATCTTAACAAAATTTAATGGTGCTGTAATTCCTGTATTCTGTCCACTAGATGAACCTGTAGAAGGTTGTAAAGTACCAGAGACAAATAAATAATTTAAATAACATTTAGCAATTAAACAAAGAATAAGTTTACTTAGGAGAATAAAATGAAATTTTATAAAACTTTAGCTACTTTTGTATTAGGTGCTGCAACTTTAACTTCAGCATACGCAAACCAAAAATTAGTTGTTGCAGCTTCTCCAGTACCTCATGCTGAGATTTTAGAATTTGTAAAACCAATTCTTGCTAAGCAAGGAATTGACTTAGAAGTAAAAGTATTTACTGATTACATTTTACCTAACAAGGTGGTTTCTTCAGGAGAAGCTGATGCTAACTTCTTCCAGCACCAACCATACTTAGACGCATATAATGTGCAGTACAAAACTGACATCGTAGGTGGTTTTCCAGTTCATATTGAACCGTTTGCTATTTACTCAACAAAATACAAATCTTTAGATGATTTACCACGTGGTGCTACTTTTGTATTACCAAATGACCCATCAAACCAAGGTCGTGCATTATTACTATTACAAAGCGCTGGTTTAATTACTTTAAAAGATTCTACTAAACTACTTTCAACAGAAAGAGATATCGCTGAGAATCCAAAAAAATTCAAAATTTTACCAGTTGAAGCTGCAAATATTCCACGTGTATACAAAAGTGCTGATTTAGGCTTAATTAACGCTAACTATGCTTTAACAGCTGGTTTAAATCCTGCTAAAGATTCTTTAGCTTTAGAAGTTGATGGTCCATATGCTAACTTTATCGCGTATCGTAAAGTAAATGCTGATGATCCACGCATTAAAGCTTTAGAAGCTGCTTTAGGTAGTAAAGAAGTTTACGATTTCATCGTTTCAAAATATAACGGTGGTATTGTTCCAGTTTTCAAACCTGCAGGTGAAAAATAATTAAAAATCTACAAAAAAGAGCTTTACTTATATAGTAAAGCTCTTTTTTTTCAAGGCAAAACTATGCTACTATAAATTATTGTTAAAAACTTAGAGAAGATTTGTTATCTTTTACACAAGTTTATGGTATTATTTTAATTTCTTAAATTTATTTTTTGAGGTCTATAGTTGTGCTAAATTTAGAAATTTATATTTCGTTTGGCCTATATTTACTCATCATTTTAGGTGTCGGAGTATTCGCATACTTTTCAACAAGAAATTATGACGATTATGTTCTAGGCGGCCGTAAAATGGGTGGGTTTGTAACAGCTATGTCAGCGGGAGCTACAGACATGTCAGGCTGGTTACTTTTAGGTCTGCCTGGAGCAATTTACATGTTTGGTCTATCTCAGGCATGGATTGCAATAGGTTTAACGTTAGGGGCTTATTTTAATTATCGTATCGTTGCAGGTCGTTTACGTACATTTACAGAACATTATAATAATGCCTTAACTCTGCCCGAATTCTTTGCAGCTAGATTCCCAAATAAAGCTAAGACTTTAAAACTTCTTAGTTCAACAATAATACTATTTTTCTTTACCATTTACTGCGCTTCTGGAGTTGTAGCTGGAGCTAAACTTTTTCAAAGTTTATTAGGAATGGACTATTCTACCGCTTTAGTTGCGGGAGCTCTAGCAACAATAATTTACACTTTTATTGGTGGTTACCTAGCTGTATCTTGGTCAGACTGTATTCAAGCGACTTTAATGATATTTGCTTTAGTGTTAGCTCCAGTAGTAATTCTTCTCCATTTTTCATGGGGTGATATTACTCAAGCTTTAGCTGATAAAACAAGTGTGACTAATATTCCTTATTCAAATATGCTGTTTAATATCTCTGGTTTAGGAGTTATTTCTTCTTTAGCTTGGGGATTAGGTTATTTTGGTCAACCTCATATTCTTGTTAGATTTATGGCTTCTGACTCTGTGCAGTCTATTAATAAGGCAAGAACGATTGGGATCATCTGGATGATATTATGTCTAGGTGGAGCTTGTGCTGTAGGTTATTTCGGTTTAGCTTACTTTACTCTACAAGGAATAGAGGTTCCTAGCGAAACTATTTTTATTGAGTTAGCAAAAGCAATCTTTAATCCTTGGGTTGTAGGGATTGTTCTTTCAGCAATTCTTGCGGCTGTAATGAGTACTCTATCAGCACAGTTTTTAATGTGTTCAACAGTTTTAACTGAAGACTTCTACCATGGTTTTATTCGCAAAAATGCTTCAGATCGTGAGTTACTATGGTTTGGTCGATTAATGATCTTAGTTGTAGCTCTAGGAGCTATTTATATAGCGAGAGATCCTAATTCTTCAGTTATGGACTTAGTAGTATATGCTTGGGCTGGTTTTGGCTCATCATTTGGTCCTTTAATTATTTTATCGCTTTATAGTAGAAGCATTAGCTGTAATGGCGCTTTAGCTGGTATGCTAGTAGGTGCTTTAACCGTTATATTATGGTCACCTGTAATGGAATTTTTAGGCTGGCATGATATTGCAAGTTTAAATGAAATGGTACCGGCTTTTATCTTATCTGCGTTTGTAACTTTATTATCTTCAATTTTCTCTAAGGTTGATAATGATATAGCAGTTAGATTTGATAAAGCAGCTGAAGACTATCAAGCTTTAAAAGATAAATAAAAATGTTTAATAAAAAATCCTCAGAAATAATTTTCTGAGGATTTTTTATTTTTCTAAATGGAAAGTCCCTCATAATATATGAGGGACTACACTAATTATTTAGTATTATTTAGTAGCTGGAGCTGTAGAAGCTTGAGGTTTAGCGTCTAAAACTTCAATTTCAAATTGTAATGTTGAACGAGGAGGGATAGCTTGGTTACCACGCTCACCGTATGCTAATGCAGGTGGAATTAATACTACAATTTTACCACCAACATTTAATTTAGTGATAGCTTCTGAGAAACCTGGAATTACACCATTTAGAGGGAATTCAACGCCTTCTTGGTTTTGGTCAAATACACGACCATCTACGAATGAACCTTTGTACTTAACTTTTACAGTATCAGTTGCTCTAATTTGTGCACCTTTACCTTGTTCTTCAATAATGTAAGCAATACCAGATTCATCTTTAACAGCGTTAGGGTTATCGCTTAGGAATTTTTCCATAGCTTCTTCACCAGCTTTACCGTTAGCTTCTGCTTGTACTGCTAAAGCTTCTAACATTACTTTTTGTGCACGTGCATTTAAGTAAGTATTTAAAGCTTGACCTTGTTCGTCAGTTAAAGTTGTAGCTTTACCGTTTACGAAGTTGTTAACACCTTCAGCAAATGCTTTTAGTTCATCATCGTTTAAGTTTAATTGAGTTTTTAAATCACTTAAAACTAAGATAGCTAATTCAGAAACGTTTTTTAAATCTTCTGTCGTACTCACGTTTGTACTCCCTTGATTATACGGTTGAGCAACATCTTGTTTTGTAGATGTTGATGTTGTCGCAGACTCTTTGTTACACGCTGTTAGTGCTCCAAGAGATAAAATAGTAGCAGCTAATAAAGTTAAAGCTGTTTTTGATTTGCCTGCAAAGAATTTCATATAATACCTAAAATTGTGACAATGATAAATAATTTACAATCATAATATACTGCTTTAACTTAGATTTTTCAAGTTTAGATATTTGTAGTATTATGAAAGTATAAAATTTTATTATCTTTTTTAGAAATATATTATATCAAAACACACAAGAATATGACGAATAAAAACGATTTAACTGCTCTAATTGAAGAAAATAACTATTTAAGTGATAGAGTTTTTCAATTAGAATGTATGCTAGGACAACAAGATATTGAAATAAGTAAGCTCGAGGGGTCGTATATAGATTTACAAAATCGTGTGCAAAATTTGGAGCGTAGCTTAAAAGTGTTATCTGATTATATCAAGGCGAACCAAAATCAAACCCAAATCGCTTCTGAAGCAGAAGAAACACCGCCACCTCATTATTAATTTGTAAAAAAAGAGCTTCTCAAGGGAAGCTCTTTAATATGCAGAAGAAAAAATATTAATATTTTTTATAGGGTTTGTATATTTTAGAATCGAGACGTAATTTTTTATACTCTTTTTCGTATAACTTAATTAGCTCTTGAGAAATCTTCGCTAAAAACTTAGAGTTTTGACTTTCAGGGTCATAAACCATTGAGATTTCACGTTTAGGATGATTTACAATTCTATTCACCTTTGCTCTGGCAGGGGTAGGTGAAAATAAACTTACAGCAGGAACAACACTTATTCCCATATTATGATGTACGATCATCTTTAAGGTATCAATAGTAGAAGCGTTATAACGTATGTCTGTAAGGTTATCAATACCTAAGTTAGGATTAGGTGATGTATTGCAAATATCTATAACTTGATCTCTTAGACAGTTGCTATCCTGAAGTAAGAAGATTTTACTATCTTTAATATCTTGGAGATTAATATCTTCTAAACTTAAATTTGGATTGTCCCTGTTGATTAAAGCTACTAACTCATCATCACCAATGTAAACAGTATTCATATCTTCTACAAGAGGATGGTTAGCAACTAAAGCAAAATCTAAGCTATTGTATTTTAACTCTTCACGAATTCGATTTGTAGTTAATTCTACTAAGGTGAAAGTATAATCTGAAAACTTATCTCTTAATTTATCGAGAATTGTATGTTCAAAGAATGGAGCAAAAGTAGGGATTACTCCAATAACAAATTCACCTTTTCCACCGTTAATTCTTTTTTGCTCATTAAAAGCCATATCAGATAGAAGTTTAAACTCATCTGAAATTTTTTCAAATTGTTCAATAATAGGCTTTGAGCTTGGAGTGAAAGTAATACTTCTTGAGTTTCTCTTAATAAGTTGTAAATTTAAAACCCTTTCAACTTTAGCAATTTGTCCACTAATGGTTGCTTGAGTTACATCGCATACTTCAGCTGCTTTTCTAAAGCTTTTCATACGATAAACAGCTAATAAGTATTTAATGTCTTTGAGTTGAATAGTTGAAAGATCTAAACTCATATATTTTGTAAATGTCGAAAAATTATAGCCAGTCTTAGAGTAGTAAATGGCTATAATAAATTAAATATTTAAAATTAAAATTATTAATAATAGAAACCAATTTATAAAATTATTAGCTTTGTTTCTATTATATCTCAAATTATGTAGCTTAATAAAGGTTTTTATTTAAATAAAGCACTC
>NZ_NRHC01000002.1 GCF_003585885.1 Psittacicella hinzii
ATTATACGGAATTACGGATAAAACTATACAAAACGGGGGGTATTTTCTTATGTGAGAGAAATAACTTCTACGACAATTTACTAAGAAAGCAATTAGCCTATAGTTATTTTTGCACTAGACACCTTACTTTAACTTTCCTCATACATCTGAGTAGCTACTTTAAGCAATCTTTTTTGCTCTTTTTTAAGCTCTCGTTTGCGACGAAAATATTTTAGTAATTCTTCGCTGACTTTTGCTCCGCGTACTCCAGAAGTAACCTCAGGGATATGATTCATTGTAAAGTCCGAGTACAGGTTAAATCTACCACCTATAGCACCCGTTTTAAAATCTTGTGCTCCAAAAACTATGCGTGCACAACGAGCATGTAAAATTGCTCCTGCACACATTGGACAAGGCTCAAGAGTAGTATAAATAGTCGAACCAACCAGACGATAATTTTCTACCCTTCTCCCCGCTTCCCTAATAGCTAACACTTCAGCGTGTGCTGTTGCGTCTTGTAAAATTATTGAATTGTTTAAACCTATGCCTACAATTCTATCATCTAGCACTACCATAGCTGCTATAGGGATTTCTCCATAATTTTCTGCTATTTTTGTTAACTCTAAGCATAGTTCCATAAAGAATAGATCTTTATCTTCTTGGCTAGTGGTGTCGACAAAAATAGGTTTTAAATTATAAAAGGGCTCTAATTCTCGAGCTATTGCTTCTGGATAGATAGATAGTGCCATATTTCTCTAGTTATAGAATTTCTCTACAAAGTCATTGTCATTTTTGTTCGAAAATTTCTTTTTATTCTTTTGTGAAATTTTCTCAGCTAACTGTTTACGTTTTTCGTGTTGCTCTTTGTTCTTTTCATCTTGTACTCGAGCTTGTTTGCCACGATACTTACTATCTTTGAAAATAGCACGTTTAATTGTACGTAAATGCTTAGCTTTCTGACGTTTAGCTTCAGATTTAGTTTGTCCTGCAAAATCAGATGGTCTAAATCCTTCAGTTTCAGGTGCTAGACCTACTAAACCTCTTAACATATTAATTTCGTCTAGGTCTGCTTCTAAGTATCCAGATTGCGGAATACTTAATTGACGATTTAAACGGATTCCTGCGTACTCAACACGAATTAAACGAGAAACAATCACGGCTTGACTTTCCCAAATACGACGTACTTCGTGCTTACGCCCTTCACTTAAAGAAACTTCAAACCAAGCATTTGCTTTTTTACGTTGATTATTATTTCCTTCATCAGCTTCTAAACCTGAAATAGGACGAACTTCATCAAATTTAGCAATGCCATCTTCTAATTCAATACCGTCAGTGATTTTTTTGATCATCTGATCAGTTACTTCACCATAAACACGACATAAGTATTTACGTTCAATGTTATAAGATGGGTGCATTAAACGATGTGCTAATTCACCATCATTGGTAAATAATAATAAGCCTGAAGTATTAGCATCTAGACGACCAACTTGTACCCAACGACCAACTGATAAACGTGGTAAACGATCAAATACAGTTTTACGACCTTCTGGATCTTTACGTGAAGAAATTTCACCTTCAGCTTTATGATAGATCAGTACTTGACAAGGCTCTCTTAAAGACGCGCGGTGTTTAATAATTTCTCCATCAACACGTACTTTAATTGAAGAGTCATTTAAGTCAATTTGTTGACCAACTAAAGCTCTTTCGCCATTAACAGAAACTCGCCCTTCTCTAATAAGTTGTTCAGCTTTGCGATTTGAACAAATACCTGTACGAGCTATTACTTTATGTAATCTTTCAGGTCTTACCCCTTTAGATTGTTGTTTAATAGTTTTTAACTTAATTTTACCCGTACTTGAGATATCTGCTACTTCAGCTTTTGCTTTACTTAAGCCTTCAAGGTAAGCTTCACCAACTTGCTCTGCTTCGTAAATTTCTGCTGAACGCGCTAAGATTGAACGACGATGTAAGTTCTTACGAGCTTGTTCTTTTTTTTGTTGTTTTTCTTTTGCTTTTTTAGCGTCTAAAGATTTTTTTTCTTTAGTTGCTTTAATTAATTTTAAAACTTTTTCTGTTATTGACATGATATTTTTCCAATAAAACGGATCTAGTTGTATCTCTACAAATAAACACCTGATTCTAAACTATTTATTATTAAGGAGAAATTAATTTTACTAATTATAGCACAATAAAGTTTAATTTCTCCATAGCTAAACTATCTAATGTAATTACCTTGATCGTTTAATTTAAGTAAGTGTAAATAATTGTAAGACTTAATTAAAGAATTAACATCAAAAACATTACGATTAAGTAAAATCTCGCTAATGCTTTCGTTGTAGAGCTCCATAAATAAACGTCTAAATGGTAATTTAGCATTGGAATTTAACGGTTTATTAATTCCTGTAAAGCTAATAACAACTGGTAAATTATAAGATGGTTTAGGATCTAAATCAGCGTATTTTACAACCTCAATTTCTAGTTTATTTAAAGCGATTAGCTCTTCATTAATATAATCTACCTGATAATTAAATTTGTCAGGTAAAGGTTGCCAATCTAGTCTATGAGTTAAATTTAGATATAGATTTACATGAGGTAAAGCTTTAACAAAATCACTAGTTAAATACTGCAGGTAGTGCTTGCTAATTTGTTGCTCACGAAGTCTCTTTAAATTTAACAACATTACTTGCGAACTAAACACCTCAATTTCTTCAGGATATTTAGCTAAACCACGTTTATACAAATATTTAAAACTATTTAAATAACTATCTTTTAGCTCAAATCTTAAAGATCTTTCTAATAAGTGATCATGACACGCATAAATACTTACATCATCTGCCATTGGATAGTTAAGTAACTCATGTAGATCTTGTAGAACAATAGTTTCAGTATCTAAAAATAGTACTTGATCTTCATTAGGGAGAAGATCTGCAATCAGCAACTTACCATACATGGATTTGTAGAATAAATTACTCGCAAAAGTTAAATTATCCAATACTTCTTTTTGTTCAGCACTTAAAGAACGCACTTTAATTTGGCAATTTTTTAAATGCTTTTGACATTGCTTAACATAATGTAAAAGTAGATCTGACGGATAATCGTAATTTATTAGGTAGATAGTTGTTTCTTCTCTACCATTGGTCGCTAAGAAAATACTTTTGAGAAGAACTTCAAGGTATTGACTTAAACGATGATCAGCAAAAATAACAATACTTCTGGTCATAAAACCTACTTGTGCTAATAATTTAATTTATTTCTAGATTACTATCAACTGGTAGAAGACCATTATCCTCAAAAAACACTTCCATATATTTAAATACTGTACGAGGTTGCTCAGCATGTAACCAGTGAGTAGCACCTTCAACACAGTAGAGTTTTGAACGTGGGAATTGACGAGGAATTGCTAATTGACGCTCTTGGTCAACATATGGAGAATCTCCACCGTAAATAAAAGCACTCGGTCCAGCATAAACACTCTCTTGCCAGATTCCAATGTGATCGTATTCTCTTTCTAAAATAAGCGCATTGAATAAGAACTTATGAGGCTCTTCATTTGTAAAACTTTTTAATAAAAAGTTAATTACTCCAGGATTATCTAGATTTGCTTTTAGGATATCACGACACTCTTCTCTTTCTGTACAATTATTAGCAATTACTTGGTTGATTGCATAGAAAATATCATCGTGTCCACGCTTACCATAAATTACTGGCGCCATATCCAAAACTACTAAACCGCGGCAATAATCAGGATAGTCAAAAGAAATTCGCATAGAAACTTTACCACCCATAGAATGCCCTACAGGAATAATCTCCTTAATGCCATAGTGACTTACTACTTTTAGGACATCAGCAGCCATTTCACTGTATTCCATCTGGTTGCGGTAAAAACTATGACCATGATTTACCAGATCAACACGTAAAATATTAAAACGATCTGCAAAGTGACGACCAATCATGCCTAAATTTTGTAAATCCCCCATTAAACCGTGAATTAACACCAAAGTTGGGCGATCTTTTAAATTTTCATTAAAAGTATATTCGTGATTTAATAAATCTGGATTACGAATTATTGTCATTATCCTCTTTCCTTAAATTACTAATCGCTTTTAGCAGGTTAATTACAAAGTAATTAACCCTCTAAACAACGATTAACAAACGTTACTTATTTAAAATAAACAACTGCATATAGTCAGTTGCTCTTACCGCTTCAGTTGCGACAAAACTATATTTCGAATTTTCTTTTTGCTCAAGAAGATTATTTACACTAATCATTCCTACATGTTCCCTAAATGCTTGGGCATATCTTTCCCTTGGGTATAGTTTTTCTTTAGCAAGATGGTGATTTAAAATTTCATAGAAATTATAGATTTTAGTTACAACTGGTACAGGAATACGTGGTAAAGCAACCTGAATTTTACTATAGGTATTTTTATTTTGCCAAAGATTGAAAAAATCTTCTTCATAATCTTCGACTTCAAGTGACAAATTATAGTCTTCGGTAAAAGTGCGCTCGGTAGTCCCAGAGTACAATCTTTGTTCCCAATCCTTTTCTATTTGCTCATCAGTAAAGTTATAAACAACTAAAGAGCTACCACTTTGTCCTTTACCTATAGCTAACTCAGAAGCAAAAGCATTTGCTTTATGAACCTCATCCAAACCACCTAAAAGTGAAGTTTGTAAAACTTGATTAAACTCTTCTATCTTATCTTCTAGATAATGAAGTTTGTCGCTATAAGTAACTAAGTTATAGCGTAAGACGTTTTTATCTTCTGCTTCTTGATCCAAGCCTAAATTGGCAGGCATTAATTCATAAGACTGTACGGGAAAAAGTTCAGTATAAAGAAAATCATTTTGCAATGAATAAGTATATTGCCCTGCAATGATAGCTTTATACTTAGCTAAATCTTCTTTACTTGTTTCTTTTAAAATTTCTAAAAGATTTTTTGCCGTAAACGCAGTACTTGGAGTAGTTACAAGACAAGCAAGTTTATTAAGGTCTGTTGCAAAACCTGTAGAACTATATTCTTTAGTTCTCAAAGCAAGATTACCTGAAGTTGCAGCTTTAAGATCAGTTACCTCAGCTATTTTTTGTAAATCCTGATCAGTAAATTTCGTTAAGTAATCATGGATTACATCATTTAGCATACTATGAGGCTTTTGAATATAATTCTTTGATTTTTTATCACTGTGTTTTTTGAAGGTAGCTACCTTCATCATAGAACCTCCAAGAAAAAACTAGCTTCTTTAAGTAAGAGAAATTAGAATTCAGCTTTAAATCTGAATTCTAATTTCCTCGTTTCCTAGACTTTTTAATCCTCGTCGTTATCATAAAAGTAAGGATCACTGTCGTAGAAAATAAAATCATCTTCGCCGTCCTCACTACTTAGAAGAAGATCTGGTCCTATTAACCTTGCAAGATCTGCCATTTGCTCTGGATCTATGACAAAATCACTTAGACCACTTTCATCTCTAGTATGTGTAAGGCTTTGAAAGAGTTCTTCATTAGTTTGCGTACTAGCCTTTTCTATATCAAGTAATTTAATTTTGCTATATAGAGGAGCAATTGCTTTCTGCTCATTTAACGAACTAAAATTATCAGGCTCTAATTTTACTTTATCAGCTAATAAAACTAAATTGCGCAGGTTAAATTGCTCTTTTTCATAATAATGGCTAATTAAACCTTTACTTGCTAAATGTGATTTCAGAGCATGTCTTCCCATGCGAGTTAAATCATAGCGTTCAAAAAGTAAGTTATCGTCGCTCTTAGTATCGAGAATCATCTCTTCAATTGAAGCTGGGATAACTGCAATTTGTTTAATTGAGCCAATTACTTGGTAACTTGCAAAGAAATCAGCTAGATCTTTAAAACCTATGAGATATTGATTTTCACTGTACTCAACATCCGCTAGTTTACTACTAACTGCGGGATCGAATAGATCCCAAGTGATTTCACAATCACCAACCAGTCTGTCGTTATGATGAACTGGTGAAGCAAGCTCATACTGCCCTGTTGCATGATTTTTACGTAAGCAATAACCAAGTCCAGCAATAGGTTTAACAATACTTGAGTTTAAATCTTGCGTAAAACTATAACTCATAGGCTCAACGTACCAATTTAAATCCAAGCCATAGCTAAATTTACTTGGGATAACTTCAGCTGAATTATCTCCATACTTAACTAGAGTTTCATATAAACCAGGAACAAAACTAAATAAATTTAGTACCTTATCCTGATGTTCTGGAGTTAACTCTAAAAATTGTAAACCAAACTTACCAGCTAAAATTTCATTATAGCCAACAACTTGAGAGTATTTATTTTCTAAATCTACTGCTGTATAACTATCTTCATCATAAGCGTGATTTAAATCGAACGTACTATGTGCTAAATAGTTGATTGCCACTTGTTCAGTATTACTTAATCTAACTTCTTCTTGCGCTTCCTGTAAGTAAATAATACTAAATCTATCGCTAAAGTTATCTTTAACTAAATAATAGTTATTTGCTTCAACTTTACGAGGACTTGCGTTAAAGAATTCAACTCGCATTTGTAGATGATGAAGCTTGTCAAAGTTTACACTTAAACGATCTTCACTATTTACTAACCAACGCTCTAAAGCATGACCTTTTGCATTGAGTGCAATATTTAATGAACCAAGCTTTTCTTTAGAGTTTAAATGATTTTTACTAAAATCTAGTAACTCTTCATTAAATTTATAGCTTAATGCGCGAGGTAATCTAGTAAAGTTTTGACGCACTAAAATAGCACGTTTAACAATTTTACGTAAACTCTCGTAGAACTTATCGTAAGGTAAGCCTGTAGCCTGGGCTAAGCTCGTTGGTAAAAAGTTACCAGCTTGACTAGCTAAAAATCTGCTACTAAGAATTGCATTTTCTCTTAATTTAAAATTAAAGTACTCTGGACTTTGTGCTTGATAGATTTCATTACTATTTTGCTTTAGTTTTACTTTTAAAGTATCAAGACTTTTAGGTCTTGAAGCTAAAGCACGATTGAAAAATATCTCACTTACCCCTTTATTCGGCAGCCCCTCTAACTCTAAATCTGACTCAATCTTAAATAAAGTATCATTTTTATTAGCTAGACCTACGAGCATATCTGACACAGTTAAAGTATAGAAATTATTTTTACGATCTTTTGCAAAAAAGTTTTCTACTTTCGGCTTGATATTACCAATTTCTTTAAAGAATTTAGTTGTCTCAAAACCATAGGTTTTAAAGATATCTGCATTACGCTTATGAGTATATTCACGGAAGCCTGCTGCTTGAGATGTATATAGAGATAAGAGTTCTTCTGGCGAAATATTATTTAGTTCTAATGGGTTTTTATTAAACCAATTAATTGCACCAAAAGGATTGAAACCTAAACGTTTATATACGTATAAATTAGTATAAGCTTGTGAATGCTCTTTAGCAGTATCTTCTATATCAATCTCTTTTAATGAAGGATAATCAAAGCCTGAAGCACGATAATTATAATCGTATAAGTTACTAATTAATCCAGCACGATTATTTTTATAAACAAAAGCAAAATCTGTTGACAGTTGGTAATGACTTGCACTGTAATTACTTGGTTGTCTAGCTAAATCTTTAATTTCTCGTTGAACAATTGCTGAATTTTGTAACGTAAAAATATCTGTTAGATATTTCCCCTCTTCAAAAGAATAACCAAAATCAAAATTTAAGTTAGCTTTCAAGAAAATGTTAAAACGCGAAACATCTATTCCAGGCATTTGAATAAAAGTTGATAACAATGTTGAGTTATCACCTGGATTAGGCACTCCAATTTGATAAGCTAGTTCACGTCCAAATAATAAATCACCAATATTTTGCTGATTATAATTAGTTATATAATTATAAGCTTCATTATAATTAGCATCGAGCACAGCATAAACATTTGCTAGAAAATAGTTATACTGCAGTTTTAACATAGTTAAACTTTTTGCAGTCATGCTACGCACAGAAGCTTCAGTTAACCAAAGGTTAAACACCTCTAATAGTGGTGCAATTTGGTTCCAGTCACTTAGTGGATAGGTTGGATGCCAAGCAAAAGATGAACTTAAAGTGCTAATCCCTAGCTGGAATAATGTTGGCTGATCATATCGAACGATGAAATCATTTTCTTGTTCAACTACTAAATTATTATAGAGATCTTTTACCTCTTTAATAGCATTAGCATTGACATTTGCTATCTCATCTGTTTGTAAAAGATTACTAAATAAGAAAGCAGACTTATCTAATGGATGCTGTACTACCCCATGATCATGGAGATATCTTTTAATAAGACCTTTTTTATGAAAGTTAGTATAAAAGTAAGAGAATGGAGTTTTAAAGCCTGATGAGAAATTATCATTTAATAAAACATCACGATAGTTAGTTTGTACTAAAGCTAAATCTTTTAAACTAGAAATCACTTGAGCACGATAAGATTCTTTTACTTTACTAAGTAACTCTTCATGTACAGCAAAAGCTGTTAAATTATCTTTGGCAATTAACTTACCAGCCAAAGGAAGCTTATTGTAAAGAGCAAATTCATCTTCTGGAACATAACCATGAATTTTTTCTTCTAAAGCTCTAACCTCTTCTTGCAAGTTAGCAATATTTTTAAAAAGTGCAGGTAATACTGTGTTTTGAACTAATAACTCATTCTTGTGAGTTTCTAATTGTTCAGTAATTAGTTTACTACTTAGGGCAAAGTGTTTTTCTAAGAACTTTAACAGTTCTGGATGAGGAGAATGTGCAGTAGGAGCTAAATAGTTCGCATGTAAGCGTACATAAGCTTCAGTGATAACTTCGCTATCATTTATATCCTTAACCTGAATACCATCTTCATCAGTCTCAACCTTTAGTTCTTCAATATTCTTATCAAAAATATTTGACTTACTTGAAAGGTAAGACATGTGATTAGTACGAAACAACTGTGGGGTAATTCTGTACGACCCCTGCGGTTGAGTTACTAAAGGATTGGTATTTCCTTTCTCTACCTCTTCTTTAACGTTGTCAATTAAACGTTTTAGGTCTTTTCTTACAAAAGTTTCGTAATCTTTACGAACCATACTTCCTCTAAAATAAAGTAAAGTAAAATTAAAATAAAAGGGATGGTTGTACCATCCCCTTTACTTTTATCACTTCGGAGATCTCTTAAATTCTAGCTTTAAGCTCTACTGTTAAGTTGAATACTGCTTTATCAGCTGTTGAGTCTTCATCTTTACAGTAATAACCATTACGTTCAAATTGATAAGAATCTCCAACTTTAGCTTGTTCTAAAGAAGGCTCAATAAAGCCATTAAATGTAACTAAGCTATTTGGATTTAAAATTTCATGAATATCAAAAGATCCAGGAGTTTTGCTTGTAAATAAGTGATCATAGTGACGGAATTCAGCAGGTTTTGCAGTTTTTGCATTTACCCAGTGAATAACACCTTTCACCTTACGACCTTCTGGTTTTTTACCTAAAGTATCTTTATCGTAAGTAGCGTATACCGTTGTTACATTACCAGAAGCATCAGTTTCATATTCCTCTGCCTTGATTACATATGAACCACGTAAACGTACTTCACCTTTATGTAATAGGCGTTTAAAACCTTTGTCTTCTGTTGTAATTGCAAAATCTTCACGCTCAATGTAAAGCTCTGGTCCAAATTCAACTACACGATTACCAAAACTCTCATTTTGTGGGTGATTTGAAATTGTTAAATCCTCTGTACCTTCATAGTTAGTGATAACTACTTTAATAGGATTTAATACAGCCATAGCGCGAGGAGCTTTTTCATTTAGATCATCACGAATACAAGCTTCTAATGCTTGATACTCTACTAAGTTATCTTGTTTTGATACCCCGATACGACGGCAGAACTCACGTAATGCAGCTGGTGTATAACCTCTACGTCTTAAACCTGCTACTGTTGGCATACGAGGGTCGTCCCAACCATTTACTAAGCCTTCATCAACTAATTGCGTTAACTTACGTTTTGAAGTTAGAACATACTCTAAATTTAAACGTGCAAATTCATATTGATGAGGAGTTGCGTCGATAGTAATATTCTCTAATACCCAATCGTAAAGACGACGGTTATCTTGGAATTCTAAAGTACAAATTGAGTGAGTAATCCCCTCAATCGCATCAGAAATACAGTGAGTAAAATCGTACATTGGGTAAATGCACCATTTATCACCTGTTTGGTGGTGACTTGCGAATTTAATACGGTATAGCACAGGGTCACGCATTACCATAAATGGAGAAGCCATATCAATTTTGGCACGTAGACTTGCTTTACCTTCTGCAAATTCACCATTGCGCATTTTTTCAAATAAAGCTAAATTTTCTTCTACCGAGCGATCACGATATGGTGAGTTTTTACCTGGAGAAGTTAAATCACCACGGTACTCTCTAATTTCTTCTGGACTTAACTCGTCTACGTAAGCTAATCCTTTTTTGATTAACTCAATTGCATAACCGTATAGTGCGTCAAAGTAATCAGATGCGTAACGTACTTCACCATCCCACTCAAAACCTAACCAACGTACATCTTTTTCAATTGACTGTACAAAGTCTACTTTTTCTTTTACTGGGTTAGTATCATCAAAACGTAAATTACATTTACCATTAAAGTCTTCTTTAATACCAAAGTTTAAACAGATTGATTTTACATGCCCAATGTGTAAATAACCATTTGGTTCAGGAGGAAAACGCGTGTAAGTTGTTTGATACTTACCTGAAGATAAATCTTCTTCTATAATGTTATAGATAAAATTTGAAGGGCGTTCAACCGACATAAATTCTTTACCTTTTTCAAGCCAGCGTTATAAAATATTTTACGTTGCTCATTATATCATTTTAATCGAGCTAGTACTCTAGTTTATCATAAACTCCCTCATTCTCTTGCTCCAAACTACTAAAAAGTTTAACTTCTTCATTTTAGTGTGCTATATTTAGAGTTGAAAAAATTATTTTTAATTCCTAAAATGTTGCAAATTTTCAAGATCTCTAACTAACAACAGAGGCTTACATGGCAAAATCTTTAGTGATTGTTGAGTCCCCAAATAAAACCGCTACAATCAAAAAGTATCTATCAGAGGACTATATAGTTCTATCCTCAGTAGGACATATTAGAGACCTTCCTACTAACTCTTCTTTTGCGCCTCCTGCAAAAAAAGGCGTTAAGCAAACTCAAGATCAGAAACTACAAAACGCTGTTTTAAAAATGGGTATTAACCCAACTACTTGGGAAGGTGATTTCCAAATTATGGCAGACAAGCTTAAAGTTGTAAAAGAACTTAAGCATGTTGCAAAAAATTGTGATGTTATCTACCTAGCAACCGATTTGGATCGCGAGGGAGAAGCTATTGCATGGCACCTACAAGAAGTTCTTGGACCAGGTAAAACTTATAAACGCGTAATCTTTAATGAAATTACTAAGTCAGCAATTCAAAAAGCATTTGCTAATCCTATTGAACTTAATATGGATCGTGTACATGCGCAACAAACTAGACGTTACTTAGATAGAATTGTTGGTTTCTTAATTTCTCCACTTTTATTTAAAAAAGCTGGTCGTGGGTTATCTGCTGGACGTGTACAATCAGTAGCAACACGCTTAACGGTAGAAAGAGAGCGTGAAATTCGTGCATTTGTGCCTACTGAATACTGGCAAGTTGAAGCCAAGTCAGGTGATTTCCTGTTCAACTTACACTCAATTAATAACACACGCTTAACTACACCTTTAGATAAAAATCCTTACTTTATTGGCAATGAAGAATTAATAAAAGAACATATTGCTAATATAAAATCAGGTAAAGGAATTATTAAATCTATTGAAGTAAAAGATACGGTAACTGCACCAAAAGCACCTTTTACTACCTCTACTTTACAACAACGAGCTTCAACTGTATTAGGTTACGATGTGCGTACAACTATGAGTATTGCCCAGTTCCTATATGAATCTGGTTATATTACTTATATGCGTACTGACTCGGTAAACATTTCACAAGACGCTCGTAATATGGCAAAAGATTATATCTTAGCTAATTATGGTGACGATTATTGGGATGGAGAACGTAGTTACACTTCAGGAAATGATAATTCGCAAGAAGCCCATGAAGCTATTCGTCCAACTAATTTAAACGCGATTTTACCGGCGAACTCAAGAGGCTACAAACTTTATAATTTAATTAAGCAACAGTTCCTTTCTTCATTAATGTCTAATGCTGTTTTCCAAAGCACAACCATCAACTTAGAAGTTGATAACAAAGAGAACTACTTACTTAAATTCTCTGAAAGTTTATTAAAATTTGCTGGTTTCCAAAAAGTATTTGGACGTGAACCAGATAAATTAGTTGATATAACAAGTGGCTTCACTCAAGGGCAAGAGTTATCTTTAACTCAAATAGAAGGCTTACAAAACTTTACAAGCCCTCCAAACCGCTACTCCGAAGCATCACTGGTTAAAGAGCTTGAAAAACGTTCAATTGGTAGACCATCTACCTATGCTAGCATTATTTCAACTATCCAAGAAAGAGGCTATGTAACTCTTGAAAACAAGCGCTTTATGGTGCAAAAAATTGCTGAAATTGTTACAGATAGCTTAGAAGTTAGCTTCCCTGAAATCATGGATTATGACTTCACTGCCCAAATGGAAAAATCTTTAGACGAAATCGCTAAAGGTGATAAGTTATGGACTGAAGAACTTGATGATTTCTGGAAAGAATTTAAACTAAAACTTATTAAGGCAGAATTACCTCCTGAAGAGGGGGGTATGCCTAATAAAGAAGTAGTTGAAACTAATTTTGAATGTCCTTCATGTCATAAGCATAAAATGGCAATTCAGTTCTCTAAGAGCGGAACTTTCTTATCTTGTTTAGGTTATGAAGCTAAAGGTGAAGATAAGTGTAAACATTCTTTAACCTTAGTTAAAGTTGAAGACATGTTAGGCGATGAATATGTGGCTGATAAAGAACTACAACATTGTCCAAAATGTAATTCAAAATTAGAAGAGTACTTTATTGACGCTAAACATAAAATGCAAATTTGCTCTAATGTACCTTATTGTAATTTTACTGAAGTTGAAGAAGGTAACTTTATGAAAGGTTCAAGTTTAGCTAAAGTTCCTTGTGATAAATGTGAAACAATTATGACCTTGCATATGGGACCATTTGGTCGTTATCTACGCTGTGATAATTGTGGTAACACGCGTCGTATTCTAGCTAGTGGTGAAGTAGCTCCTCCACGTAAAGAAGCAATCGAGTTCCCAGAGTTAAAATGTGAAAACGGTACTTCTTTCTTTGTACTAAGAGAATCAGCTAAAGGTATTTTCTTAGGAGCAAACAACTTCCCTCGTTGTCGTGAAACAAAACTAATTACGGTAAAAATTCTTAATCAATTCCGTGATCGCTTACCTGAACATCTGCTATATCTTGCAGATGCTCCAGAAGAAGATCAAGAGGGTAATGATACTGTTGTCCGTTACTCTACTAAGGACAAAATTCAATTCTTAGGTTCAATTGATAAAGAAAGCAACAAGTACACTAAGTTCCGTATGGAATACCTTGATGGTGCTTGGGTAATAGTTGAAAACGCAACAACGGCTAAAAAAGCAACAGCTAAGAAAACTACAAAAAAGGCTAAAACAACTAAGAAAAAAGTTGTTGAATCTTAAATAAAAAAAATAGTCCGCTTATTTGAGCGGACTATTTTTAATTTAAAAACTTAATTTAATTTCTCTGGTTCTGAAACAAAACCAATTTTACTTATACCTGCAGACTTAACTAAATCTAGTAAGCTAATAACATATTTATAGCTTACTTCTTGATCTGCACGGATTGTAACTACAAGATCTGGATTAGTTTGAAACTCTTTGGTTAGGAGTTCTGTCAGATTTTCTTTAGTATAAACTTGATCTTTATAAAAATATTCTCCCTCTTTATTAACTACTAAAGCAACCATTTGAGGAGCTTCTATCATCTTTTGTTGTGATGATTTAGGTAAGCTAATATTTACAGAAGAGGTAAATACTGGCATAGCCAACATAAAAACAATTAGCAGAACAAGCATAACATCAACTAACGGTGTTATGTTGATTTCTGACATTTCTTCGTCTTGGGAATTAAAACTTCCAAAAGCCATTATTCCCCCTTACTTTTTATGTTTAGTAATAAAAGAGTTATATAGGTCATGGGCAAAACCGTCTAACTTACGATTAAAGAGACGATTTCTACGTACAAAGATGTTGTAACACATAACCGCAGGGATAGCAACAAATAAACCAAAAGCTGTGGCAATTAGCACTTCACCAATTGGTCCTGCAATAGTTGCTATGTTTGCGTTACCAGTAGCTGTAATTGAAATTAAAGCACGGTAAATACCCCACACAGTACCAAATAAACCAATAAATGGTGCTGTAGCTCCAATTGTTGCTAAGGCTGATAAACCACCATCTAAAGAGTTTGAAGATCTTTCTAAACTATGACGAATATTACGTTGTAAGTACTCTGCATAGTCTAAAGAATTTGACATAACTCCTTCAGCGCGGGCAAACTCTTCTTTTGACTCAACGGCACTAGCTACTAAAGTTTTTATAAATGAATTACCCTCCATAGCCTGATATGCAGCTTCATATGTAGGGTAGTTTTTAGAATATAGAATCTTTAAGTGCTTTTTACTTTTTGTGCTTACTAAATAAGATTTTATTGCACGGTAAATAATTACTGTCCAGCTATATACACTCATAATTACAAGAATTAAGAAGGTAAACTTTAATACGGCGTCACCTTCATTTAATAATAAGTGCATTACTCCTAAATCCGTAGTAGCTGGAGTCGTGCTTGCTAGTTGCGTAACCTCTTCGCTAATTACTTGTTGTCCTTCATTGGTAGTTGCATTCGTTTCAACTAGGTTAGCTACAGCTGATAAAAAAATGTTAAACATAATTTAAATTGTTAGAGTGATGAATTAATATTAGCTTTAACGCTGATCCAAATAAAATTCTATCGCAAAATCATAAGTCGATCTTACAGGAACTCCACCTTTTGTTGCTGGGATAAAGGTATAGTAGTCTCTTACTGTATTTAGCGCAGCACGATCTAGACGTGGGTAACCTGAAGACTTTTTAATTTGCACACTTGAAGGTTTACCATTTGCCTCAACCACAACAGTTAAGACCACTGTACCTTGCTCGCCTCTTTCTAAAGATTGAAAAGGGTAATTAGGTTTAGGATTATTTAAGTATCCTCCTAGGTGATTAGCACTAGTAGCTACATCTTTACCTACTCCCTCGTTACCTTTAGCTTCACGACCTTGTGCACTTTGTTCTGTATTACTTTTCTGGTTTTGCTTTTCTGTAGATTTTGCTTTAGGTTTAGTTTGTGGCTTTACCTTAGGTTTTGCTTTTTGCTCTACTTTAGGCTTATCCTCTACTTTCTTTTCAGGTTCTTTTTTTTCTGGTTCTTTTTTCTCTGGTTCAGGATTAACATCTGGAGCCTCTTCTGTTTTTACCGATATAGGCTCTTGTTTCACCTCTTGTACCTGAGGAATTTCAGCAACCTCAAAAAACTCTACTTTTGCCGTAGCCTGAAATTTACCAGCAGTCTGATCTAAATAAGTATTAGAAACCAATTTAATTGGCTGATTATTGTTTGATAACAGAGCATATACTACAGCTATATGTCCAAAAATAACCATACTTAAAGCTAATAGTTTTAATCCAATTCCTTCTGAATTATTCTCTTTCATTGTGAATTGTGGATAAATCTAAATAAGAATGATTAATATTAACTAGTTTAAAGTATAGCATAAAGATAATGTTAAAAAGAAAAAACTAAAGCCACCTCTCAAGAAAAAGAGGTAGCTTTAGTTTTTTGATTTTCGCTTAGTTCAAGTTCTTAAACCATTGAACCTAATTTATTTCCACCAATTAAGTGCATGTGGATATGAAAAACTTCTTGTCCAGCATCGCTATTAGTATTTACTGTTAAGCGGTATCCTGACTTATCAATGCCATATTCACGAGCTAAATGACGAGCTACAGTAAACAGTCTACCTAATGCAGGTTCATCTGCTTCTGTAACATCATTAACTGTAGGGATTTCCTTTTTAGGAACAATTAAAAAGTGGTATTTTGCTTGTGGATTAATATCACTAAAAGCAATTACAAGGTCATCTTCATAAACAATGTTAGAAGGGATTTGACGATTAATAATTTTTGTAAAAATTGATTCGCTCATAAATTAATCAAAACCTCATATAATTGTTAAAGGTACAAGTCTATAATACCTTATTTAAATAAGGAAAAGAATAGATTAAATTAATTTTTAATCTTATTTGATTTCCTATATAATTATAAAAAAGATTTCCTTTTAACTTTCCTTTATTGCAAAGGACATTTATTTATTTTATTTTTATGAAGAATTCTCATTACAGCGATGATCAAGACGCATTACATCATAGCTTAGAACATACTGATTTTCGTACAGATGCTATTTGTAGTTTAGAAACTATTAACGATTTTATTCGTTGGACTTACTCTTACTTAAATCAAAATGATGTTTTCTTCGGTCACGGTTATGACAACGCATGGGACGAAGCACGTACTTTAGTTTTACATGTAGTTTCGTTACCATACAATACTGATCAAGATTACCTATTAAGTGCTCGTTTAACAGAAGCTGAAAAAACTAAAATTTTAGATCTACTCTACGCACGTGTGCATAAGCGTATTCCATTAGCTTACTTAATTAATACTTCACGTTTCTTAAACCGTGAATATTATGTTGATGAACGTGTAATTATTCCTCGTTCACCAATTGGCGAGTTAATTCAAGATGGTTTTAAAGAAGTGATGCATGCTTCACCAAGTACTATTCTTGACTTATGTACAGGTTCTGGGGTTCTAGCTTTAGCTTTAGCACAACGTTTCCCAGACGCACAAGTGGATGGAATTGATATTTCTCCAGATGCGATTGATGTAGCTAATATCAACTTAGAATTAGCTAATGATCACCTTCTATCAGATCGTATGGCATTTATTGAATCAGATCTATTTAATGCTTTACCAGAAGGGATTACTTACGATTTAATTGTTTCAAATCCTCCATATGTAGATTCAGACGATTTAGCAAATATGCCTGAAGAATTTAGACATGAGCCAAGTATCTCTTTAGGCTCTGGTGATGACGGTCTAGATATTACTGCGCGTATCCTAAATGAATCAGCAAAACACCTAAATCAAGGTGGGGTATTAGTAGTTGAAGTTGGTAATAGTCGCTATGCCTTAGAAGAGTACCTGCCAAATGTACCATTTAACTGGTTAAATCTAGAAAATGGTGGTCATGGTGTATTCTCTTTAACGAAAAAGGATTTAGAAGAATATGCTGATGATTTTGCTAAATTTGCTCAATTCAAACTTGAGCAACAAGATAATCAGTAATCAACTTTCATATTAACTTTTTTTAATAAACACAGTTGGCTTCAACTGTGTTTTTTGAGTGTTATAAATAATGATGTATGAAGTAAAGGATTACGACTTTAATCTTCCAGAAGAACTTATTGCTCGTTTTCCTACCCCAAACCGTGATGATTCTCGTCTTCTCCACATCTTAGGAGATGATAATCAATCTATCAATGACTTAAAATTTACTAATATTGTTGACCTAATTCCAGAAAATTCTGTTTTAGTTCGCAATAATACCAGAGTTATTCCTGCACGTTGCTATGGACGTAAACCGTCTGGAGCTAAAATTGAAGTTCTGGTAGAGCGTATTGTAAGTGAGTTTGAATTCCTAGCGCATGTTAGAGCAAACCGCAGTCCAAAACCTGGGCAAATTCTTGTTCTTGGAGAGGATAAGATTGGTGCTTCAAGTTTAAATGAGCAAGATTTTGTTTCTTTAGAAAAACTTGCTCAACAATTAAATACTGCTCAAGATTTACAAGATTTAGCAAAAGCAAACAACTACCTAGAGAAAATCCAGCAAATTCTTGACGATAAAGGTTATATCGTCATGTGTACAGGTAGATCTGGTAGTCTATTTAGATTACAAGGCTTAAATAAAGAATCAATTCTTTCTGTGCTTCAACAAATTGGTCATATGCCTCTTCCTCCATATATGGAACGTGAAGATCAAGACTCTGATACCGAAAGATACCAAACTGTGTATGCTAAAGTACCAGGAGCGGTAGCTGCTCCTACCGCTGGGTTACACTTTACCGATAACTTAATAGAAAAACTCCAAGCTAAAGGAGTTGAAATTCTAGAAGTTACACTGCATGTAGGTGCTGGTACTTTTATGCCTATAAAAGTGGATAATATCCGAGAACATCAAATGCACGCAGAGTGGATTGAAATTAGACAAGAAGTTGCGGATAAATTAAATCAAGCTAAAAAAGCTGGTAAAAAAATCGTTGCTATAGGAACGACCTCGGTACGCTCTTTAGAAACTATGGTGCAATATAGTATCAATAAATATATTGACCAACTTGCAGATGATCACCCTAGCAAACTGTACCGTAAACTACTTACGCTTAGAGATTTGCTTGATAAAATTCCTCAAGAAAAACTTATTGAACTTTTACATGAAAGTACAGAAGTTGTTAACTTAACTCCTGAAGAAAAAGTAGCTCAAGAAGCTTTACAAAACTTTTGTGTAAGTAAAAAAAGTTTTGATCAGTTAGCATTCAACCAAGAAAGTAATGCTACATTCTTAGAACAAAGCTGGTCACTGCTGTTAAATCTAGCTCTGCAACACAAAGAGGTATTTAACTCTAGTAATCAAGCAACTTTAGATTTTATTGCAGACTTAGAACAAAGCGAAAAAGAAAAAGATTATAGCTTTACCAACCACTACATTAATACAAAGCTAGAATTAGGAGTTGATATCCCTCTGTTACCTTACACTGGTAATACGGAAATCTTTATCCACCCAGGGCATAAAGTACACTTAGTTGACCACATTGTCACTAACTTCCACTTACCTAAGTCGACTCTTATAATGCTGGTTGCAGGATTTATTGGTTTCGATTATTGCTTAAAAGCATATAACCATGCGATTGCGCAAAAATATCGCTTTTATAGCTACGGAGATTCATCATTTATACCTAATCTCCTAGGTAATGAAGAAATCGAATATCTACTCTAAATCCTTTAATTTATTTATATTTTTTGTTAGTTACTACCTAAAAAATGGTATAATTTACTTCTGTTAATATAGGTAGATAACTTCATAGTTTTAATATCCTTAATAAAGTAGTTTTGCTACTTCTAATTTTTATAAATAAATATGTTATCTTTTAAAAAGTTTAAGCAAGAAGGGTACGCTCGCCGTGGTGAAATTACCATCACTAGAGCTGACGGAAGTGTACACACTATCCAAACTCCTGCTTTTATGCCAGTGGGTACTTATGGTACTGTAAAATCTATGACTCCTGAAGAAGTCAAAGAAATTGGCGCAGAGATTATCTTAGGTAATACTTTCCACCTTTGGTTAAGACCAGGCATGGAAATTATGCGTAAGGCTGGTGGCTTACATAATTTTATGCAGTGGAATAAACCTATCCTTACTGATTCAGGTGGCTTCCAAGTATTCAGTTTAGGCGATATCCGTAAAATCAAAGAGGAAGGTGTTTACTTTAGATCACCAGTAGATGGTTCTAATGTTTTCCTTAGTCCAGAGATTTCAATGGATGTTCAATATGCTCTAAACTCTGACATTGTCATGATTTTTGATGAGTGTGCTCCATATCCTTCAACTTATGACTATACCCTAAACTCTATGAACCTATCTTTACGTTGGGCTAAACGTTGTCGCGATAGATTTAATGAGTTAGGTAATACCAATGCTCTTTTTGGAATTATCCAAGGGGGTGTTTATAACGATCTACGTAAAGCTAGCTTAGCAGGCTTAACTGATATAGGTTTTGATGGGTATGCTATTGGTGGTTTAGCTGTAGGTGAACCAAAAGAAGAAATGCACAAAACTCTAGAGTTCATTACTCCATTAATCCCAGATAACAAACCTAGATACTTAATGGGTGTTGGTAAACCTGAAGACTTAGTTGAGTGTGTACGCCGTGGTGTTGATATGTTCGACTGTGTAATGCCTACCCGTAATGCTCGTAACGGACATTTATTTACCTTCACAGGTAACGTACGCATCCGTAACGCGAAATACAAAGAAGACTTTAGTCCAATCGAAGAAGGTTGTGATTGTTATACTTGTAAAAATTACACACGTGCTTACCTACATCACCTAGATAAATGTGGTGAAATCTTAGGTGCTCGCTTAAATACTTTCCACAACTTACGCTTCTACCAAAGACTAATGCAACGCATGCGCGATGCTTTAGATGCAGGAAAATTTGATGAATTTGTACAAAAATTCTATGCTGATTTAGGTCAAGAAGTTCCTGCACTAGGTGAGTTTTCAGATAATCGTTACGCTTTTGTTGATAAAGACGACCGCGTAAACTAAACCTTTACTTAAAAATAACTTAACTCGGAGTTCATACAAATGAATTTATTTTTAGACGCTGCGCAACAGCAACAAAGTCCAATCTTTTTAATTGTTCTAATCGTAATTATGTTTGCGTTTATTTATTTCTTCCAATGGAGACCAAATAAAAAACGTCAAGCTGAGTACAAAAAACTTTTAGAATCTTTAGAAGTTGGTAGTGAAGTTTTATTAAACGGTGGTTTATTAGGTACTATCACAAAATTACGTCCTGAAGATGATTTAGTTTTAGTTGAAATTGCTAAAGGCGTTATTATCACTACTAAACGTGGTTTTATCGTACAAGTTCTACCTAACGGTACTATTGATTCAATCGTTAACGAGAACAAACCAAGCAAAAAAGCAAAAACTGAAGAAAACAATTCTGAAGCTAAATAATTTTTTTCTAAATCTTGGGGACAATCCCCAAGATTTTACCAAATATAAGATTTTCCAAAAATAAGGTTATTACCGTGCAAAATCAGTACCCACTTTGGAAAAACCTTTTAATTGTCTTTACTATTATTGTTGGTTGTATCTACGCTTTACCAAACTTATTCCCAGAGAAACCATCTCTACAAATTGCTGGTAGCCGTGGTCGTGAAATTGAGTTAGCTTCTTACAACCAAATTCAACAAACTGTTGAAAACGCTGGTATTACTTTATCACGTTCAACTTTTAAAGACGGTAAGGTTAACCTAGTATTCGAAACTGAAGAAGAACAACAAAAAGCTTCTCAAGTACTAGATAGTACATTAGGAGATAACTACACTACAGCTCTAAGCTATACTTCAGCAACTCCAGCTTGGTTAACAAGCATTAGAGCAGAGCCTATGAAATTAGGTCTAGACTTACGTGGTGGTGTTCGTTTCTTAATGGAAGTAGATATTAATACTCTATTAGATCGTAACTACGATAGCTTAGCTAAATTTATCCAAGATCAAGCACGCCAACAAGGCATTTCGATTAACTCTGTAACCTATGACTCACAAAATAAACGTCTAGAAGCAGTAGTTTCAAATCAAGATTCTTTACGTGCTTTAAATAGCTTCTTACACAGCTCATCAGGTTTAGGTAGTGAAGTTGCTACGCAAACTTCAGGTTTAACTGTATATATTAACTATACAAATGCTAAACTTGATCAAACTACTAACTACGCAGTAGAGCAATCATTATTAATTCTTCGTAACCGTGTTACTGAGATCGGGGTAGCTGAACCAGTTATCCAACGTCAAGGTAGTACGAATATTATCGTAGAATTACCTGGTATTCACGATGTTGCACGTGCTAAAGAAATTATCGGAGCAACTGCAACTTTAAGTTTTAACTTAGTTAATACTAATGTTACGCAACAACAAATTGAGGCAAACTTAATTCCAGTTGGTACAGTAGTTTTATCTAATGCAGCAGGTTACAAGTACGCTTTATACCGCAACGAAATTATTTCAGGGCAAAACATTATTGACGCTTCTGCTGGTCGTGCTGAAAATGGTGGTCCACAAGTTAGCATTCGCCTAGACTCAGAAGGTGCTCGTTTAATTTCTGAAGCAACTAAGAGTGCCATTGGTCGCCCTATGGCTACAGTTTACTCTGAGTATAAAGACACTGGTCGTAAAGACGAAGATGGTAAACCTATTTTACGTAAGATTGATGAAGTTGCTAATGTTGCAACAATTCAAGCACGTTTAGGTGCTAGCTTTGTTATTACAGGTCTTTCTTCAATGGCTGAAGCTAATAACTTAGCTCTAGTTTTACGTTCTGGTGCTTTAGTTGCGCCAATCCAAATTATCTCTGAAAAAGTTATAGGTCCTTCATTAGGTGCGGCTAACATTAAGCAAGGTTTAATTGCAAGTGTTAGTGCTTTAGTTGTAACTATCTTACTAATGACAGTGGTTTATCGTTTCTTTGGGTTTATTGCTGGCTTTGTATTAATTTTCAATATTATTCTCTTAATCGCAGCGCTATCTATTCTTCCAGGAACGACTCTAACCATGCCGGGGATAGCAGGTATCGTTCTAACCATTGGTATGTCCATTGACGCCAACGTACTAATTTACTCAAGGATTATCGACGAATTACGTTTAGGTAAATCACCTAAAGTAGCTCTTGCTGAAGGTTATTCAGGTGCTTGGACATCTATCTTTGATGCTAACCTAACCTCTGTATTAACTGCTGTAATTCTCTTTATCTTTGGTACTGGTCCAATTAAAGGCTTTGCGATTACTTTAGCTCTAGGGGTATTAATCTCTATGTTTACAGCTATTGTTGCAAGTAGAATGATCTTCAATATGGTTTATTCACGTAAAGCAACTAAGCTTCATATTTAGGATAGGGGTGTAAATCATAATGAGCAAACAAGTAGAAAAATATACTCGTGGAGTTAACACTCCTTACCCAAATAGATTTAGTAAAAAAGCTTATATTACAGAAAATGGCGTTGTTCTTGCACGTCCAATTATTCACTTCTTAAAAGAACGTAAATATTGCTATATCTTCTCTGCAATATTAATGTTAGCGTGTATCGTTTCATTTTTTGTACGCGGATTAAATCTAGGTTTAGACTATACAGGTGGTACTGTAGCTGAAGTGAGTTACTCAAAAGCAGTAACAACTCAAGAAATTAGTGCAGTTTTAAGTGCACAATACCCTGGGATTGAAGTTACATCTACAGGTGCACGTGAAACTACAATTCGTATCCCTGCTAAACTAGTTACAAGTACAACTACTCAAGATGTACAAAAATTATTACAAGATACAGTAGACACAAATGCAGTAATCACTTCTGCTGAATTCGTTGGTCCTAAAGCTGGTGCTGATCTAATCTACGCTTCTGTGATGTCTATGATATGTACAATTGTCATGATGCTAATTTACATATCTTTCCGTTTCCAATGGCGTTTATCATTAGGAGCGGTGGCTTCACTAGTCCATGACGTAGTTGCAGTAATCGGTATCTTCTCAATGTTCCAAATTGACATTGACTTAAACTTTGTCGCTGCAATTCTTTCAGTAGTAGGTTACTCTATTAACGATACTATCGTGGTGTATGACCGTATGCGTGAAAACATTCGTAAAATGCATCGTATCTCTGTACAAGAATGTATTGACATCTCTTTAACTGAGACTCTTAACCGTACAATTATGACTTCATTAACGACTTTAGTTTCTGTAGTTATCTTATTATTCTTCGGTGGTAGTTCGTTATACATCTTCTCACTATGTTTAACTATCGGTATTATTATCGGTACTTACTCATCTGTATTCGTTGCTGTGGCTATCTCTTATGACGTTGGTCTAACAAAAGAAGACATGTTAGTTCGTCAAGTTAATAAAGATGGTCTTGAAGAATATGAAAGTTAAAAAAAGGAGTTCAGGTTTTTACCTGAACTCTTTTTTTATTTATTTTTTATTGAATCGAGTTAGAAGAGCATTGAATTTTTCTTCCATATTAACTTTTTTCTCTTTAACACGATTATTGCTAAATTTACCTTTTGGAGCTGATTTTTGCGCTTTATTAGCATTAGGTTTTACTTTACCTTTATGCTTAGACTCATTTTTAGCTCTATGTTCATTTTTAGCTTTGTTATTTTGATTATGCTGTGGTTTTGCTAATAGCTTAAATAGTTTTAAATCTACTTCAAGACCAGCATTTTCTGCTTGTGCTAGGTATTCTTTTTGTTGCTCTAGTACAGCATTTAAACGTTGCGCTTCCTCTTCTGATTTAATTTTTGATACATGATATTTTGGAGCTGTTTTCTTTTGTCCTTCAAAAATCATGGTTAAATCAATACGATTACGAGCAACATCTACCGCAAAAACTTGCACTTGGATTTGCTCACCTGATTTTAAGAAATCATAAGGATCTGCAATAAAGCTACTACTCATGCGAGAAATATGCACTAGACCATCTGTGTGCACACCAATATCAACAAAGGCACCGAAGTCAGTTACATTAGTAACTAAACCATTCATAATCATACCAACTTCTAGTTGCTTGATATCTTCAATGCCTTCTTTATATTGAATTGGTTCATACACTCCACGTGGATCACGTCCAGGTTTTTCCAACTCTTTAATAATATCTTCAATTGTTGGTAAACCAAACTTTTTACTTACGTAATTTTGTGGATCTAATTGTTGTAAAAGCTCAGTATTTCCTACTAGAGTAGCTAACTCAACTCCAAGATCAGATGCCATTTTTTCTACAACTGCATAAGCTTCTGGGTGTACTGCAGAGTTGTCTAACACATTAGTATTTTCTCCAACTACACGTAAGAAACCAGCACATTGCTCAAAAGCTTTTGGACCTAAACGACTAACTTTTAATAAGTCTTGGCGTGAGGTAAAGAAGCCATTTTCTTCACGGAACTTAACTATATTAGAAGCTGTAATTTTATTTAAACCTGAAATACGGCGTAATAAGTATTCTGAAGCTGTATTTAAGTTAACCCCTACGTAGTTAACACAGTCTTCAATGGTTGCTTCCAGACGATTTGTTAATTCACGCGCATTTAAGTCGTGTTGGTATTGACCCACACCAATTGATTTAGGATCAATTTTAACTAACTCTGCTAATGGATCTAAAGCACGACGTGCAATTGAAACCGCCCCTCTAATACTCACATCTAGCTCTGGGAATTCTGCTACAGCTAGCTCAGAAGCAGAATAAACAGAAGCTCCAGCTTCGTTTACTACTAAAGTATGTACATCCGTAATATTATTATCTTTAAAAGTTTTTTCTACAAACTCTAAAGTTTCACGACAAGCAGTACCATTTCCGATTACTACTAAAGTAACTTGATGTTTCTTAACTTGCTCAAGTAGTTTTTGCGCAGCTTTTTCTTTACTTTCGATTAAGTAAATTACACCGTGATCTAATAGTTTGGTTTGTCCATCAATAGTTGCAAACTTAATACCAGTACGAATACCAGGATCTAAACCTAAGATATTTTGTGATTTTACTGGAGATTTTAGCAGTAATGATTTTAAGTTATGCGCAAATGAATTATAAGCATCAGGCTCTGCCATTTCATGACGCGCATTTAATAATTCTGTTTCAAGAATTGAGCTTAATTTTACTTTCCAAGTCCAGCTAAGAGCTTGTCTACGCCATGAGTTTAATGGTGTATTTGGCACTAAATCGATTGCTAAATCCTTAGTTGCATGTTTTTCAATAATATAATCAACAGGATTTACCGGAATATTTGCTGGGTTAGGATTTAAATGTAAACTTAAAACACCTTCAGCACGACCACGCCATAGAGCTAAGAAACGGTGGCTCTTAATGTGACATAATACTTCGCTATAGTCAAAGTAGTCTTTAAATTTATCACCTTCTTTTTCTTTGCCCTCAATTACTTTAGCTTCAATAGTTGCTACTGAATTTAAGTAATCTTTTAACTCAGAAAGAAGATTAGTATTATCAGCAAAGTTATCTACTAGGATCAGTAAAGCTCCATCCAAAGATGCTTTGGTTGTATTATATTCTTCGCTTAAATAAGGTGCTACTACCTTATCTAAATCTAAGTTTACATCAGTACTTTGCCAAAGTTCTAAAGCTAAAGGTTCTAATCCTGCCTCTCTTGCTTTAGTCGCCTTAGTTTTACGTTTTGGTCGATATGGAATATATAAGTATTCTAAATCCGCTTTAACTAAACAATCATTGATTTGTTGCTCTAATTCTGGAGTTAACTTGCCTTGCTCACTAATCGAAGAAATAATACTTTTCTTTCTATCTTCTAGATCTGTTAGGTAGTTAAAACGAACTTGAAACTCACGTAACTGTTCGTCAGTTAAACCTTCAGTTTCTTCTTTACGATATCTCGCAATAAAAGGAATTGTTGCTCCTTCATTGATTAGTCTGATTGCGGCTTCGATTTGTCTAGGATTTACTTCTAATTCCTGAGCTATACGCTTCTCAATACTTAGCATAATTATTAATGATTTATATTAGTGAAAAAGAACTCTTTCTCGGTTAGTTAAAACAGCATTCAAAATACTTATTTGTAGTAAGAATGCTCGCCAGTTTGGTGTTCAGTTACGTCTCTTACTCCATGCACTTCATCAGGGAATTGTTCAAGTAACTGACCTTCAATACCTTGTTTTAAAGTTACATCAACCATTGAGCAACCATTACAGCCACCACCAAATTGAATTACACAGTAACCATCTTTTATCTCAATTAAAGTAATTCTACCACTGTGATTGCGTAATTGTGGATTGATTACTGTTTCAATGTAATACTCTACACGATCTATTAAAGGCGCGTCGCTATCAGGACGTTTCATTTTAGCGTTTGGAGCTTTAATTGTAAGTTGAGATTCTAATCCCTCAGTTACAAAATCTAAAACTGCCTCATTTAAGAAAGGCCAAGAAATAGGATCAACGTAAACTTTAAAAGCGTCATAGTCAACAACATGATCTACTTCTTCAACATTATCAGGTGGGCAAAATGATACTCCACATTCAGCGTTATAAGAACCAGGGTGAACAACGAAAACTCTAATCCCCGTACCTGGCTCTTGCCCTTCTAATAGTTGTACAAATTGATTAATTGCAGGTTTTGTAATTAAAATATATGAATTATCCATAAATTTTGGCTTGAAAAATTAAATTAAAGCTTAAACCTACGTTTAAGCCAAAAAAACTATTATGTCAACTTCTTCTTTACTTAAGTTAACCGGTTTATTCTATCACAAAAGCCTTAGTTTTACAGAATTACCCCTCTTTTATTCCGTCAAGTAAACGGTATAAATTAAGAATAATTATCTTTTACAGTAAAGGGAAAGAAAGAATACTTTAATTTCACTTTGATAGATAAGCCTTAATCTAAGGTATAATATTATTAAAGCACATATTTAAGGAGCTTTATGCAAGGAAGATCTTATTCTATATTCACCTATATAATTTATGGGTTTATGATGCTTCTGCAAAGAAAAGCTTACCACTCAGACAAATATGAAAAGTTATTTATCTTTAGAAATAATTATCGTCGTCTGGTTAATATGTGGAAAGCTAGTGTAATTATTATTTTTGTCCTAATGCAAGGTTACTATTTTATTTATCACTATATTAGCTATAGTAATATTATCGCTTTTAGTATCTTCTTTATTCTTATTTCGACCTTAACCCTTTACTCAATTGGTCTTTATGCTCTTTTTCCGATTAAGCAAGAACAAAGTTTACTTTATTACACCTTACTAGATATAGTTGCAAATGAACAAGAAGATCCAAATGTAGGCTTAAATATGACTTACTATGGCTTTGCAGTTTTACTTAATCGTTTTGATAAACTTCCAGCGGTTAAATTTCCTGAAGTGTATAAAATGATTAAGCAATTATCACGCGCTGAAGATGAGTTCTCTAACAACCAAGAGCAAAGCGAAGAAGATAAGCGTCAAGCAGAGCTAAGAAAGAAGTTAGAAAAACAAGCTGAAGAAGAGTTTAAAAAATCAACTTCTCCTGCAAAAGATGATCAAGATAATAAGGACAGTAAGGAGTAATTGAGCATTTCTCACTAAAAAGCCTTATCTTTAGTGTATAAAAGCAATCGCTACGAAAGTATGATAAAATCGGCAATCCTTTACCTCGTCGGTAACAATTTGGTAACCATTTAATCGTTTTTTCATTATAGCATACCCAACTTTTAAACACTAAGGATAAAGCTCTTAAACAGTTCAACATCACCCAACAGCAAACAGGCAACATACAAATCATTAAAATCTTTAAGCTTCAAAGCACCACTCTTAACTAGTTTGCTTTGTACATAAGCCTCTAAAGAATTGTTATCAAATTGTAATAATTTAAGCCTGTCGATAAGGACCAACTTCTGTGGATCACTTACTGGAGGGACTAGCCACTCTACAGTGCACTGTCTGGACTTATCTCTACACTTCTTCAGCTCTGGTAACTCTCGCTTAGGGTTGCCATTGCTATCTCTATCATCATCAGCTAAAGCTAAAACTTTACTGTATGAACATATCGAACCAATAAATTCTACAACACTGTGTAAATTCCCAAGACTAAAACATATAGCCACGTCCGTAGTCTGATCATTAACCAAATCAAGGGCTAACTTCACACTTGCACCAGTTGCATAACCCTCGCATAGAATTATCCTACTAGGGACGTTAACATTGCGTAATTTCAGTATGCCATTCTTTACCCCATAATTCTTCATAAAACGCTTTTGACCGTCGGGTTTAATAACTTGATAGCTCATCAACTTACTAGTCTCACAACTGTAAATTGGTACCAGTAAATCACCCCTAAATACTCTAGCCGTAGAGTTTGGCGGGGGAGGAGTATCTTCTAAGCAAACCTGTACTAAACCGTCGTAATCCAAGCCCTTAAGTTGTAAGTAATCCTGTACTAACTCATAGCGTGTTGCAAAGTTATCTTTGTACTCATTAAACCAAGCAGTAAGCTTTTCTGACTTCTCTTCAGGATCCAAATCAAAATCTACCTGCTCGAGTTTCTTATTTTCTCTTTCTTGAGCATAGTAGGCTCTGTTCACCGTGTCAAAATAAGCACGCTCTTGTTTAGTTAGTTGCTTACCCTCTTCATTGGTTACGCCCTTATAAACACTCTTACGGTACACTTGGTCAGAGTAGTTATAAACAATTAGCGTACAGCAATTAGATGACAGCATGCAAATGTACCCTACAGATTTCTTTTTAGAGTTTCGGGTTGGTATTCTTATCCAGTCCTTAGTATGCTTACTAAGCTTAAAACCTCTACATGATGTGAGGTCACCACCACAATCCTCAATTATCTTTTTAGCCCACTGTTCTGCGGTAGCAAAATCTACCTGATCAGTGAGATTATAGTGATAGGGTTTATAGTCCTCAAGACCAGAGAATTCTTCAGTCAGTATTCTAATATCTTCGCTTTGGATAGCCCAGAGCTTAATGTCATTATCTGTACAAAAAATTACCCTAGCGTTATAACCTAAATGCCTTAGCTCTTTCTTGGCTTCAGCTTTAAATAAATCCTTATCTGCATGCTTAACTGCGAAATATCTGGTATACATATCTTTCCTTGTTACATTGTCACATTTTGCGATCTAAGAGATTGATTTTTGCTAGAAATTCTCTAGAAAAAGATTAGTTTTTAGGCTATTGCTAGGGTAAATGTAGCTGTAAGTTTATAAGAGGCTTTTAAATATAACTATGCTTAATAATCAATAAATTACGTTTATTTACAACTTGTATGCCCGTTGTTTATCAAATTGAAGCTAAAATAATAACTACAAAGAAAATAGCAAGCAGGCAAAGGTAAAAATAGTACTCAAACATAAAAACCTCTGTTTGTAATAGTTAAATGAAAAACGAAATGATGTATAAAATCTTAAGCCAAAAAATAATCTTAAGTATTAGTTTAATCTTTGGCGGTAGTGCTAACCCTAAATCCATTAACGAAGCTAAGTATCTTCCTTTCATTGTTCTTTTCCTTTATCGTTGTAAGTTGCAATTATCAATTACTTGATGTAAAATAGATTTACATGTTTAGCAAGGGTATGCCTTTCTTTTGAGCATAGCTTTGTTATTTTGCTGTTTATACCTTTGGGTATAATGTTTTTGGTTAGGGTTATGCAGGGTTTGCACTCTGTATAACCTTTTTTCCGTCTAGGGGCATAACGAAATTTATATAGTAGATTTTATTAAAATTCCTACCTATGTCACAAAGATCTCTATCTACTAACTTAATTCTTAGACCTGTGCCAGATTTTATTCTACCCTCAAAATCATGTAGTAAAAATCTTTTAAAATGATAGAACAATTGATCACATTCAGAGTAAATTATAAAAGCCTGACGGTTCCCTCGCTCTATCTGCGAAAATAATTTATATCTATCCTCAGCACTATCTAACTTATTTAGCTCTTTTATAATATCAAAAAGTTTTTCATAGTAAGGTAGTAAGCTATCATTATAGCTAGCAACTATGAAATTTCTACACATTGTAAGCCAATACGAACTAGCCTTAACTGTGTCAATAACAAAATCAGTCCCTACGGTTTCATCAAAAGCATGCGCATACTTTAGATAATTACTAGGGATATAAATTCTTCCTCTAACAGTAACTAACGCTCGCATGTTGTTAAGCGCTTCAATAAATTTCTCAAAATTCTCACTGTTAATTTTCATTTATTGTTACCTACCTAATCGATTGATCTAAAAACACTACTGGCGATAAGCCCCTAAAATCAAAGTGCACAAAATAAAGATCCTTAGGCTTCTTAAGTGGATTAAAACATATATCCGTAAAGTTAACCTTAATACCTGTGGCAGTTAACATAACGTCAGGTAAATTAGCCACGATCAGCTTCTTAACTTTTGCTAGCAAACTTATAACCTTTTTAGTAATGATTTGCTCTTTGTCCGTTAGCACTGAAAGCGGTTTAGCCATCTTCTTGCTATGGATATGCTTCATTAATTCCCATATGCCTGCAGAAGTCTCTTTACCAATTTTTAACACTTCTTTACAGTGATGTAGCATTTCATGGATAAAGACATCACACTGAACAGTTCTCACGCCTACAGGATATTTTTCTACTACCTTTTGTGGACTGTGGTATTTACCAGAGTTAACGCCGTCACCATTATAAATCCTAATTAATTTATTTCTAATCATCTTGGGATTTGTTAACTCTCTGTTTAGCTTGTCAAGAGCATTTATCAGCCCGTCGTAATCTTTTTCAGCTAATTTATAAATCTTCACGATAGCCTACCTTAAAGACATAAATCTTCTACAGAGATTTCAGTGATTTCTAAAAATTCTTCACTACCCTCAAAGAAGTTATGCACATTTAACTCTAAATTACGCTCACGAAATTCTTCTGACGTTGACACTTCTACAACCCAATCGTAAAAACTCTTAAAGCTTAGACTTGTCCATAGTGGTTCAGTAGCAAAAGCTAGGTCAAATAACTCTGAAGTAGTTTTCAAATTATAGTTATAACTATCTGTTTCTTCGGGATTAACTTGCTCTAAAAATTTTCGCATAAAAAATAAATTACAAAAATCTTTAACTTTAAAACAACAAGTCCCATCTCTAGGTTCAAACTTCTGTAAGAGAAAATCTCTATAAAAATCAGCTAGTTGATCATCGTTAAAGAACAGACTAGCATATTGCATCATAACCAGCGTTCTTTTAAGTTCTTTAATATGTCTGCTTTTTACTTCTTTTAAATCTAATTCTAACATGTTTGCGTTCCTTGTTTTTGGTTAGGGTTTCATGATCAAAATGTCACCTTCAACTAAAGCAACTATACATATGCCTTTTAACTTCCCATTAATGCCCTCTAAATTGCATTCTAAGAAGCTTTTGAAGTCTGACCAATACTTTATTAGCTTCGAACTCTCTTGCTCTGAAAATGACTTTAAAATGACCGCAGCGTCAAAGACAGGTTCATCTAAGCCTTGGTTAAAATAATCGTTTAGCTTTTCACATAAAACCTTATTGGCAAATAATACTCTCGCTACGCGATATTGAACAGCTAGCTCGCTTAACCTCGTAAATAACCTAACGCAGTAATCTACTCCAGCGCCCCCTAAAATCTCTTTAATACAATGATCAACTTTATTCAATTCTGTCATTCAAGCCTCCTTAACTAGGTTTATATTCTCTATCTTCCAGAAGAATTCCATACTCAATAAGTGAAAATTTACAATGTAAAGATAAAGCTCTTCTCAATTGCTGAAAGTTTTTGCAAATGTAATCCTCCAAACTGTTAACGAAATCGTCATAGTCTTCCTTATAGTTGTCAGCTATGTAGTTTGCTAATCCAATTCCTAACAGTCGGTGAAGTTCTTCATCTTCTTCTTTGCCAGCATACAGCTTTTCTTTGACTTTCTCGGTAATCAAGAAGTTCAATAACTGGCGGTATTTGATATAAGTCGATACCCTGCGATTATTACGCTTTAGCAACTGTATCGCCATTTCTTCAATACTGTAGCTGAAGATTTCCTCTATGAAGTCAATTACTTTTTCCATGTTTAACTCGCTTTGACCTTGTTACAACATTGGCATATTTCAGATTCACAATCATGATCATGTAAAATCACATAATCACCATCTACCTTAACTCTACAGTGTTCTCGCATACCCTCCTTAATATATGGCAAATGACTGATTATTAAGTGTTTGGTATGTCCTAATATAGTATTAAAATCTTCAGGGCATTTATCCTTGAAAAATTCACCAAATAAAAATCCTTTGTTAAACCAGTACTTTTCTGAAACTTTATCGTCATACACGTGATACCAATTTGCAAACCAATCCCCAAAGGTAGAGTAAACAATCTCCTCTAAAGAGTAAATAGTACGCTCTCCTTTTCTATTTAAGCGTTTCAATGCAGAAATTAAATTATTGTGATGTATAACTTCATAAGCCATTCTTTTGGTTAATACTAGCCCCATTTACTTGTCCTCCGTCCAGCATAGAGTTGAGATCCTTATGTGATCCTTAAACTTAGAATAAACTAATTCTTCATCTCTAAATGTTAAGTCGTCAAAGTTACGAGAGTTGTTAATGATTTCCATATACTTGTCATAATACTCTTCGTTGTAGCCTCTCATTTTGTGATATCTATACAAATATGCGTAAGAGGCTCCCATACTTACCTGTGGATGAAGCTTTCGAAACTCTTCCAGTAAAACCGAACGATAGCATTCGTCGTATCTTATTTCATAATGTCGATAATATGCGTATTCTTTCTTCAGAAAAGCTTTAAGAATACCAATTGCTTCTTCTGTTGATAGCTTCCTAGCAATCTCATCGAAATCTTTTTTGATCGTTTCGTCATCTACTAACAGCGGTTTAGGTGCCATTTACTTGTCCTCATAAAAATGTAAGTGCTCATTACCAACCACAAAGTGCACTTCCTTGCCATTAATAACCAGAGTTCTGTCATAATCGCCATTCACTAAGTAGTCGTAAAATCTATATGCGTTATCTTCAAAGCAATCCAAACTAAACGGATGGGTAGTACCAACAAATGGGTAAGCTACTTCAGGGTAAGGTAATTCTTGCTGAACTTCTGGATAACGCCCAACTGTATGCTCATACGCAAGCTTATGAAAAACATTTATCCAGTTAATCATAAACTCACCGTTCTTAGGTTCGTAAACTTCCTCTACATGTTCCAAAAAGATCGCTAGTATCATTTCATTACCTAGTTCAGCGAACTCGTTTAAACCAAAATCTACCCAATCATTTGTTTCCATAATTATTTCCTTTTAATTTTCTAACCTTTCTTAACCCAGTGTAAGTACCTCTCAAAATTATCAACTCCGTAAAGAGTTTTTCCCTCTCGTGTGGTTGTTCTTTCTGAAAATCCATATTGACCATGTAAAAATATAGGTCGAGAATGTACACTCACGCGCCCGATACGGTTCTTCACAATGCTTACCCAAACCTTGCTAAAACCGTTATCCCTTAACTCTCTAAGAGGGGCTTTCTCGGTTTCTGGCATGCTAGGTAATTCAGTTAAGTTAGCCTTACACAGCGTTATAATCATGTCAGCGTCTTGTGTGTAGTTTCGGCTTCCCTTTATAGAACTCGCTGGGGGTGGGTTATGCTCATCGTAATCTTTGCCATCAGCGGTTAATACCTGTGCTAAAGCAAAAGTTACAAGCTTGTATTTGCGGGTTATGTCTCGTATTGTGGCAGTTATAACGTTGTGACGTTCAAAATCCCCGCCATTAATTGCTCTATCCTCCGTATCCAGTATTTGTAAGTAATCGATTAGAATAACGTCAGGCGTCTTGCCCTGTGATGACATTAAGTCAATATCGCGCTTAATATCTTCAACTGTCGCAATCTGATCCCTATCTTTGATATCTAGGTACTTATCCCAACCGCTTGCCTCAAGAAATACCTGAAACGCTCTGACACACTTAAGCAAGTGAGCCTGAAGCCTTTGCCCTGTTAATTCCTTATTGAGAAAGTTATCAGAGAATTCTTTTTTGTTAAAGTAAAAGGTATATTGCCCATTCTGATACCAAAAATATTTAGCTAACTGAAGATATATGTCTTGAAGAGGTAACTCGGCAGAGTAGAATACAATTCTCTTTTTTGGCGAGCCTGCACGTTGATTATTGAGTAATAATTGAGCCACTTGTTGGACTGCGTAAGCAGTCTTCCCGACACCAGGTAATGCCCCAATGATCACATACTTACCTTTAGGGATAGCTCCGCCGTTTGTAATTAAGTGATCTAGTTTTATAGGTGATAGCATTACAGGATGATCGTCAGCAATATTCTCTATATCTTCAGTAGCTAATTTTAAACATAAGGCTAAATTATTCTCTTCTACTTTAGCTTTGTTAACCTCTCTGCTGAGTTGCGTCAAATCCTCGATAAGATTGCTTAAGTCATTAGGGTCTCCATTTGTATGCTCCTTATATACGTAGGCAATATAATCGGTTTTTGCGCGTGTGTAGTCTCCAACAACTACGTCTAAAATTCGTTTGTAGTATTTAAAATCAATCTCACATTTTAAAAACTTAGTGCTTTCAAGCCTTATATCCTCAAATACTTTTTTAAGGCGTGAGATTGATACATGGCGCTCTTTATCATCTTTAGAGCGAGACCCTATGGTTGCCACCATTTTATTGTAGGTTTCTACAAGTATTAACCCTAACTCGTTCTCTATAGCATTTAAATCTGTTTGTTTATCATTCTTTAAATTGCTAAATTCATCTTGTAAAAGCTTATAGTAACCCACTAGTACCGGCTCGTCCATCATGTTGCAGGTCTGACTTCTCAAATCTTTTAATATTTCTTGGCGATCCTTAACATGTGGGTTACTTAATACTGTTATGAAAAGACCTATTAAAGCGGCACCATAATCTCGTTTTACTTGTTGCCCTTGTTCTTTCATTATTTAATATCAAGGTTAAATTAATCGGGTTCTACCTCTATGATCCGCTTTAAGTTTGTCAATTTGGGTAGCAATAATAGGGATCTGCGATTCAAAGAAATGCTTCACACCGTCGATTAAAGAGTACTTAGGGATAATTCCCCTATCGGATAATCTGATTAAAAAATCCGGTTTAGCCTTGACTTTCTTAGCTACAGTAGCTACGCGAACAAGGTTATCTGGTGATGTACGGTTACTAATTACAGCCATGTTTTGCGCTAAAGGCTCAATAATGGACATCGCCTGATTATGCTTTTCAGAATATTCTTTAACTAGATCCGCTAATTGGGCTACTAATTTATTGGTCTCTGAAAGGCGATCATCGAGAGGTAATGTTACTAGATCGTACACTTTATCCACTAAGTCAGCAGTATTTAGAGTAACTTTTTGTCTAGTGCTCATATGTTAACCTCCCTATCTTTTTTTATGGATTTCCATAAATCTCGTAGCACTCGCGTTATAAAAAATATTGTTATTTTCGCTCTCCAATACAATGTATTGGGTTTTAGTTCCTTCAAGTGCTAATTTTGCTAAGGTTTGTAACATTAACTCATCTAATTCTTTACTCATACTAGAACGCTCCGCCTAATAATTGTTCATATTGATCTTCAAATTCTTTTTTGCTGTTCTCTTGCTCTTCCGCTGTAGCTTCTCGCATTAATTTGCCGTAGTACCAACGTTTAGCTTTCCACTCTAAGCCCCTAGTTGCGTGGATCTTATAGTGAGGGTTATCTTCAAGATATTCAGCAACGATTTCCTTGGTTTTGTGTTTCTGTTCGTATAATGTAGGCACTGTTTGTAAAAGTTCTGCATAGTCCGGTAGGTCTGATCTATCCACAATCTGCTGACCGAAACCACTGTATAAAATATAATCAACTTTTACTTTCTTAGCGATTTCTGTATAAGCTGCATGTCCAATGCCCGATAGTTTTAAAGCCTCTTCGTAGCTTGTTGTTTGCGGTAATTGACGGATTTTAGCTACCTTTTCCTCTACTTCTTTGTTTAAGGTTTCTAGACGCTCTAGGTAGATCTTTTGACGTTCAGGGTCAGCTTTAATAGTTAAAACCACTAACATGTTATCCACATTACACTCTGGTCTGAAAGCTACGAAGTGACAGTATTTAGCTCCAGTAACTAGTAGCTGGTGCTCCATTTGCAGAATATAGTCCTCGTTGATATATTTAGGATCTCTAAAGTCTGCTAAAGCTTTGTGGTTCTCTGCGCTTAGGGTTTTAATCTCAATTAAACCCTCTAGGTTGCCATTGTTATCGAAGATTAAACCGTCTGGACTGCCTGCAATATAATCGTAATCTTTCATTACTAAAAGCCCACATTGTGCTAGTGTGTACCCTTGCGGTAAGTATGCTTCTTTGTAAAATCTAAAAGCATACGATTCGCCAACAATACCACGATCCACAAGCATAGGGTTGCGAGGCTCTTCAAGTTCAGCGAGTGTTAAGAAGTAATCCTCCTGATCCTTACGAGCACGTGCGAAAGCAATGCTATCAATCGCTCTTAATGTCTCTACCGAGGTACCACCGCGTTTAAGAACTTTAGCGTAAACCTTAGCATTGCTAGCGGTGAAGCGGGTAGATCTAGCCTTAAACCACTCCGGTGTGCGTTGCTCTGCAGTAATCTCGTAGCAGTTTGGTAGGTTTAGTTTCATAATAGTAGCCTCCTTTTAGGCGGGTAAATGTTTGTTTATAAATCAAATAAGTACTTAATTGCACGTTTGTCGAAGTCCGTTAAATGCTCACTATTTAAGGCTTGAAGTGCTTGTTCTTGGTTCTGGATGTCGTAAACATCTACAGATAGATAAAGGTCATTAACTTCAGCGTAAATTGCCAAGTAATGCCACTTAGTGATCTTAATGGTCTGCCCTTGTGTCCAAGCTTTTAGTCTTGATTTCTCAAGGTTGACTACATTATGGATCTCTTGTATGTTATAATCTTTTCTGAACTTCTCTGACGTGAGCTGTAAGTCATTACAGTAGTTCTTGAACGCTTCTTCAGAGAAGATTTCACCGTTGTTAATTTTCGGGGATGTATACCCTACTCTCTCGCATTTAACAATGAGGTCAAAATGAAATTCGAAATCACGCTTCTGGATAGTCTTATCAACTTCCTCGAACGTCTTTCCGTCGGTAGTACGTTTCTGTTTTATCGTGCAAATAAATGGTAACTCTAGGTTTGCAATGTATGATAAGACGTCATCGTTAGCCCTGCTAATCATCATGTGATCCCTCATATTAAGGTTTCCTGATTTATTAGCGAACGCTTTGCCGAAAATTCCATTTTTACCATTCCAGCCGGGTGATATGCTATCTACCATAATGCACTTATAATCCATGCTTTTCGCTTGCTCTACGCACTTTTTCATTGTCGCGTAATTAAATTCATCGTCATTAACTAGGGCAATGTCAAAGTAGTTTTTGTTAGCTCCAGCATGTGTAAATGCGGTTTTTATCGCTCCGGCTTCTGTGTCAATCACAGCAATCCTATAGTTGTCCGGATTAGGATCTAGACGTCTAAACGCTTCGGCTAATTGTACTGCGTGAACCGTCTTGCCTGATCCGGCTTTTCCTATAAATGCAGCCTTTAAAACTTTCTTTAATTGGTCGGCTTTAATAAACATTTTTTAGTATTTCCTCCCAGTTGTATCTTCTTACCACGCCATTAGCTGTTAAGTACTCTTCTCGTCCTACCAACATATTAGGCTCAATCTCTTCAAATTGTTCATAAAAGACCTCTTTAGCCTTTAAGTCCTCACTATCAACAATTGGCTTTAATACGTGGTTTATGACTATGAACGATAACGCAATCTTTCGAAACACTTCAAAATTGATTTCCCTGTTTAACTTACCTCCACGTAACTCATCGAAGCTCTTGCCAATTAAGTAGTTTTTTACGTACGCTTCAAATGCTTTCTCATAGTGAGTAATCAAGATATACAAGGTTGCGTCGTTTTGCATTCGTAAATGCTGGTAGTAGATTAAATCTGGGTTATTACTTGAAATCATATCTTTCACTCTTTGGTTTAACTCTTCAGCTCTCTTCGCCTTTTCAAGGTCGGGCTCTTCAGGTACCACATTCAAGACACCCGTGTCTCTCTTAACAACCCTATAAAATAGCTCTGTTAGTCTTTTCGTGAGGGTTTCGTCTGAAGCTAGAGACTTATTAGTAGTGTCAGCCATACCGATCCTCTTGTATCCATTACGCAAATGTATCCAAAACGTCTTTATACTTTTCATCAAGTCTATCTTTAAGTACTTTAAATTCATTATCTGTTATCATCAAATAAGATTGTAAATTTCTTAAACAATCAAACAACATTACAAATTGGTCTTTTCTACTTTCTAAGATTAGTCGTTCATTACCCTCATCCTTTTCTCCTTCTACAGTAACGCCTAATATTCTTTCTGCATTCCTAGAATAGTAGTACACGTCAAATCTATTTAAGTAGGTGGTTATGTCGTCCACATTATCCAAGTATTTATTTACCATTTCGTTAACAGTGTCAGCGCCTTGTGCGAAGAAAGAATCTAGTTTCAAAGTGTTAGCTATTTCAGTGCTAAACTTCCAAGACATTTCTTCAAAGTCAGATATAGCTTTACGTAATCCCTTATTTATAAAATGGGTATACATTACTAGATCTGATATATTTGATAAGGTCAAACGTCCAGCATTAATACGACGCTGTGGTTTTACCTTAGTCTCTTCCAACTCTGGTGCTGCTTGTTGAAATTGTTCTTTATTTTCTTGTGTCATGGGTTTGTCCTAATTATTGTCAGAGCCTGTTGCAAAGACCTTTTTGTCTAGCATAGAGACCTTTGCAACATCTCCGTAATGTCATGTTAATTTGCTGTTATTGGTTAGGGTTTTTAGAGTTCATCTTTGTTTAACATTTCGTAGTACTCTTCAAAATCTAACTCTTCATCTTGTGGTTTAGCTTTAGTAGTAACTTGATCGTGTTCAAAAAGTTTTTGTTCAACCATGTAGTCGATAGTTAGATCGATGTTATTGTGTAAGTATGAGAACACATCTTCATGTTGATCTAATCTTTCCTCTACGTTTGCTTTTAACTCTTTGATTTCTTCACACAGTGCAGTGCATTCTTCTTCACAACCCTCAAGGTTTTCTGCTAATTCTTGGTTAGTTTCTTCGATTGAGCTTAACTTCTCTTCTAGCTCATCTACGCGATCTTTAAGATTGGCTGTATCGTTTTTATAGTCTGGTAAGTCGTCTAAATCTTCTACTGTCTCTTCTAATTTTTCAACTTTCCATTCTAAATCGCTAACTGAACTCTCTAGGTCGTTAAGTTGACTATTGTGTTCATCATAGTGTCTATCTAGAGCTTCTACTGTCTCTTCAAGGTCAGCAAACTTTTCGAAGAGTTGATCTAGTTGGCTCTCTACTGTGCCGTCAACCTTTTCAGTTAAGTCAGAGCATTCAGTTTCACAGTATGAGATACGTTCAACTAGTGCCTCGTGATCAGCTTCGTAACCTTTTACTTTGCTTTCTAGGTTGTCTACTTTAGCTAATAAGTTTTGTACTAATGCAACTAATTCGTTAGTGTTTAAAGCGTTTAAAGTGTTGGTAGTCATAATGTTATTCCTTGTTGTTTTGAGGGTTGAAGTTAATTTGTAAATATTATTTTTAGTTTTAGTACTCTACTCTAACGTATGGTTTGTTACCTGTAGAGCTTGTTAACAGTCTGCCAGATGATAATTTAGCTTTTACTCTGAAGTAGCGAACTGTTTGCTTGTCTCTAATCTCTTTAATCAGGCGTTGTAACGTTGCAGTGTAATCTTGTGTTACTTTAGAGTAGTGATTAGTGTCTGCTACTCTTGTTTCTTTTACTGATTTGAAATCCGAGTTTGTAATCTCTTGATCTAATGGGATATCTTGACTTGATGATAACCAGTAGATTGAGTAGCCTAGTACATGCTCGTTTTCGTCCATTTGCATTAGCTTGATGTTGATATTATTAATTGCTTGTACGAACTTGCATGTTGTTGATGATGAAGAATGGATTAATTTATTTACCATTTATTTTTATACCTTTTTTAATTGTTAATTTTTTCAAATGGATCTACGTTACCCATTTACTACCTTTTTCTATCATTTTGTTAGTACCATTTTATACCTTTTCATATACCCAATCAATACCCTAAGAATATCTTTTTCTTGATTTCGTTGATAATTAAGTCAAAATAATTTTACAAAAATAAAAAAAGACCGGCTAAATTAGCCGATCCATAAAAATTAATTATTATTTTTTCTAAAAATGTAGGAACAAACACCTACTATTTTTATTTTTTTAAATTCTTTTAAAGTGTAAAAAGCAGCGTTATCTATTCTTTTAGATACAAAATAATGCTTTCTATCATTAGAAACCACTTCCATAATATGGCATAAACTTTCCTCTTCTCCCTCATTTATTAAGTAAATACCAGACGATACAAATTTATCATGAGGTAAAAATTCCACAATATCATCCTTCCAAACTTTAGGTACAAGATTGTAATTAACAGCTACTCTAAATATAGGGGTTTTCCCTTGCCATTCTTTTAAATCTTCAGCACCTGCTTGTTCTGCTATAACAGTGTGATCCCTTAAGTTAACTATGTAGCCTGCTAGTTTACTTATACTCTCACTTAGTTCGTCCCAATCTATTGCCTCTTTATTTGTTGATGAGTAATTATAGTATTTTAAAAATCTAGGATCTTTAATAAACTCTGACTTATCCACCCAACCTTTAAAATTACAATAATCAAAGAACTCTTTAAATAAAGCTCCTCTTAAATTAAATCTTAATGATAAGCAATCGATCAATCTATTAGGTATCTTTTTATTTTGTTTAACCTTATAAAGGTAGTTATGAGAAAGTCCTAATTCAATGCTTAAATTGCCATAACTTAATTCTAACTCTTGACAGAAATCTTCTAAAAGTTCAAAAATTTGCTCGTCTGTCAGTTGTATAAAGGCAGTTACTAAATGTTTAGAATTATCCACCTTTAAAGGTTGATACATCTTAATTTTATCTACATCACTATTTAATATATCAAAGATATCAATAGAATACATGTCACAGAATTGCAAGAGCTGGTGATTACTAGTTTTTATTTTAAACTTATTATAAAAAATTCCGTCACCATCATTAATAACATCGACTAATCTATAGTTATTATTTTTAATAATAGTTTTAATTACTTGACGATTGTCTAAGTTAAACTTATCGTCTTTAGTTTCATTATACCAATCCAAAAATTTTATAACGGACGGTTGCTTAGTCGCTCTTATAAATTTAAATAGATTTTCTTTCATCGTACATCTTTTAATTCTTCTTAGGGTAAATTTTAAAATTGCCTGTTAATGCAAATTTTGATTTGGACAGTATTATACAATTAATTGTAATTTTGGGTATACCTTTTTAGCACCTTTTTCTTATTTTTAGGTAGCAATTGGGTAAATTATTTTGTTCTTCCTTACCAAGATAGTTGTACTATACTGTTTCTACCTCAAAATTCCCATATAGAAGTCTATTCTAAGAATAACCTTAAATTTATAAGGGTCTTTAGGTGGGCTTAAAAACTTTCTTCTTCTAAAAATCAACAATTTAAAATTTAAACGACCAAAAAGAAAATAAAATTTTTCTGCAAAATTTTGAAAAATATGCTACCCTAGAAAAAAGATTATTCTTTAAAGATCCTATAAAAACAATATACTTACCTTGCTAGGCAAGGGCTAATCCACCCCTCGGGGTGAAACCCTGCGAGGGGTGGGGTAAGATTAGCCCGCAAGCCGACGCAAACGTAAATATTACAAACGTGTCTTTAAGCAGAGAATAACCTTTAATAAAAGATTATTACCCAGCGGTAGCTGATGAATACCTAAGACATTCTGAGAATAAATATTATTACCCAGCTTTAGCTGATGTATATCTAAATTAAATATTAAAAACTTTTTAAAACAATTTCTATATAACATTATAGAAAAAACTTTTTAAGATAATCTCTATATACATTGTATATAGGGATTTTCTTTTTTTTTGCGAAAAATTTTTTCAAAAAGTTTTTGGCTATTTTGATCCAAAAGTTTCATCAGCTACCGCTGGGTAAAAATATTTTTTTTAAGTCTCCTTTTATATTTAATCTTACTTTAAGAATATCCATTTTTTAACTTCTTATCGCACCCCCTTATACGCTCCCCTTGACGGTACGCTAGGGGGCGCTTGAAGTTAAAAAGGTAGCAATCGTACAAAAATGTATTGACTTGGTATATAAAATAGTATAAAATGGTACCAACAAAATCAACTTTAAGTTACCCATAAACTACCTTTTAAAAGTTAACTTAAAGTAAGGATTTTTTTAAATGAGTACATATATCACTATTAAAGGACGTCTAGGGCGAGATCCTGAAACATTTCAGTCTGACAATAAAACGTATTGTAGATTGTCAGTCGCTGTAACATATAGATCCTTTAGTAATGAAACAAATGCTTGGGAGGACGTTTTCACAGAATGGTACAACGTCTTCATCGCTCAACTATATTTAGTTAGTAGAGCTTCACTCTTAAAAAAAGGTTGTGAGGTTATAGTTAGCGGTAACATATCTTTTAATAAGTACCAAGATAAAAATACAGGCGAAGAAAGAGTAGGTAAAAATATGAACTGCTCTGAACTGTATTTCACTACTACCAACGATCAATCATTACAACAATGTGTACAGATCGCAACGAGTAACTTCGGTAATACTCAACCACAAAGTGGCGGTTTTAATAATAACCAAAATAATGGTTTCAACAACCAACCACAACAGAACGGCTTTAGAAACCAAAGCCAACAAGGTTTTAGTAATCAGCAAGGCTTTAAGCCACAACAGGCTAATCCAACTCCTGTGCCGCAATACCAACAAGCTCCACAGCAACCACAACAACAGCCTGTTCAAAATGTTCAGACTCAACCACAGTTTAAACCAAATGGCGAGATAGATACAACTATCAACCCAGTAACTGGTCAGCCATTCCAACAATCGAACCCATACCAGCCTACTAACCAACCAATGAAACAGGTTAATAGACCGGTACAAGAATACTCTGATGATAGTGCAGTATCAGTACCAGAAGAGAGTATACCTTTTTAATTAGCGCCTAAACCTTGGTCGTTATTTAGAAGTTTTGATTTTTTCCTTTATTATTATTTAATATTTTAGACATTTTTTCAGTAGTTCTATAGCTATTTAATTTTGTTTAATTATTCTTTGTTGTTGATAGCCTTAGAGAACTGCTTCGGTAGTCCATTTTCATAAAGCGGGGCTAAGGCTATTTTTCTCTCAACAAGTAATAATAAAGACAACTAAAAGGTATACAATGTTCGGTCCATTCTCTGCTCAAACTATCGCTAACTATTTCATTCTATTTAATGAAAAGCACCCTGACAAGCTTACCAATCTAACAGAGCGTAAGCTCCAGCTTTTATTATATTTCGCACAACTATTAGCTGTTGGCAAATACCTAGAGCCTATCTTCGAAGACGCTGTCAAAGTAGAGCCTAAACTAGGTCCTTATATCCCAAGCGTGTCTATACGTGTAACTTCTCCATTTAAAGAAGAGACAAATAAAAACGGTAAACTAGAGTATCGGCATGCTTATAAACTCACAGGTAATACGTTTCAAGAAACCAAAACTATGGGACTGCTAAACGCTGTGGTGGATATCTACGGTAAGCTAACAGAAGAGCAACTCACAGAGCTAGCAACTCAAAAAGGCTCTGCATTTACAAGAGCTCTTAATGATGTGAGATTTTATATCGATATCAGGGACTACGTAAAAGACTACTCCAGTCAAGAACGTAAGCTCAAATGGTCTAAATCTAAAAATCCAATTGTAAAAGCCATTAAGAACCTTAAAGTTATGATATTTAGGTAGGATTGTGGTATAATTGGCTAAGACGAGTATGTTTTAGCCATTTATATGCTCCGATCTAAATGTTAGACAAGGAAATGCGTGAACCCTAGCTAATTTAGCTGGGGTTCATTTTTATTTGGCTAGATTATCAATTTCAAATCAGTAAAGTTAAAAAATTATTAAAATATTTTTAATAAAGTATTGTATTTAGAAAAATGGTATTGTATAATGTAAGGGATAGAAAAGTATATTTAATAGATTATATTCGCATTTATTAAGCACCGATAAAGAAGTACCGCGTAATTATTTTTAAGCATTTTTATAAAAATCTTTATCAATAAGCATAATTCTTAATTTTAGAGAATTTTTTATATCCTTTTTCAGAACATTATACTCCGATATACACTTATGGCTAAAACATAGCTATAAGTGTATTTTTTATGCCTAAAATTCCAAATCAACTCAGTCTTACCCTAGATTATCCTGTGAGTGCCAATGTAATGTACCAATACTTTGTAAGCAAAGGTACAGGTCGAAAAGGCTATAAGGCTGGTATGTCACAGAGATATCTATCACCAAAATACAAAGAATTCAAAAACAAAAACATCTTTGTAATCAAACAAACAATCAACGAACAAGAATGGCAGACGTCAGAAGATGACGAGTTTGCCTTACATATAGAGCTAGTACAAAAAGATAAGCGTAAAAGAGATATAGATAACTATAGCAAGACGTTACTAGACCTGCTAACCAATGCAGGGGCTTATCCTGATGATAGCCAAATTCAAGAGCTGTACGTGAAAAAGAAAACACAACCCACGGCACATGCCGCTTATTGTAAAGTAACGCTTACTAAGATAACCGAAGAACAAAAAGAAGAATGAAGAAATTAATAACCTTTCTACTAATAGCTATCATATCTTGGTGTCTGTGGCTCTATTTAGCATTCAACTATTCAATCTAAGGATATACACATATGACCAAAGTTTACAAGCTTCTAGCTATCCTAGAAGCCCTTAGGTTTGGGGTCTACTATCCACTCTCGTATATGTATGCCAATGAAATGGTTAGTAATTTCACCCTATACCTTTACTACTACCTTACAGGTTTCTTTTACCATTACACATACCTAGTAGTGGTTCTAATCTTCCTAATTGCTAGTTTCTTAAACAACAACGGACAACCCAAACAAAACGATATTAGCATTCCAAGGCAATACTCTAAAAAACATTAATAGGTAACCAACCATGAGCTTGCCAACAGGTGAGTGGTTTGAAGTATTTACTAATATCTCTCTCTTCCTAGAGTTCTTTGTAAACCTACAATCTGTGAAATGGTCTCTAATAGGCGTAGCCTTTGCCATATTCAAATTCAAAAAAGACGGTAGGGTAAAAGTACTAAGGTTTTGGTGGGAGCTCTTATTCGTATTCTTAGCCGTTTATATTGGCTCACCTATTGCAATCTTGAACGGGATACCAGAGCAATACTTACCAGTGTTAGCGGCAATTATTGGCTACTCTGGGGTCGACGGTATTGTCAAGACTGTCAAAAAGTTTCTGCACTTTTGGCTAGAGTATTTTATCGAAAAGAAAACCAACAAAACCTTTAAAAAGAAACAGGACTATGACGATGATCCAAACTAATTTAAATAACTTAACTAAAGAAGAAAAAGCTCTGAAGATTGCTATCAAGTACATCGCAAGGTTCGAGGGGTTTAAATCTAAGGTATATCTGGATCCAATTGGTATTCCAACCGTAGGATATGGTTTTACTGATAAGAAGCTAATCGAGCTGTACAGTAAGCCAGGTATGTCAATGTCAAAGCATGAAGCTAACCAGTACCTAGAGAAAGAATACCTACCGCGTATGGTGCAAGCCCTCAAGAAGTATTTAGATTTTAATACCCTTAATCATTTCCAGCTAGCTGCGATCTACAGCTTTGTGTATAACTTTGGGATTAGCAAGTTCCTAAACTACACACTGTACAGAAAGATCAAAAGCAGTCCAAACGATCAAGGTATTAATGACCTCTTTGATATGTACGTTTGGGGCACTGATAGAGTAACAAAACAAAGAGTTAAGCTCAAAGGATTAGTTATCAGACGTCAAGAAGAGAGATTACTATATTTCACCCCTCCAGATACACCGGTAGAGAAATATGTTTAAAGCTTTATTATTTCTTCTTAATAAGGGCTATAAGAGCCCTGTATCGCTTCTTATGATTATCCTAATGGGTTTCCTAGGGATAACTCAATACCAAGCGCAAAAACGTGATTATGAGCTATTTACGCTAACTCAACAGAATGCAGTCTACTTAGAGCAACTTAGACAAGAGCAAGAGGCTGCTAAAGAAATGCGTGAAAAGATTTATGAAATGCAACAACGCATTCAGATTTTAGCTCAAGAGAAGAACGACCTTAATAACCAATTTCATAACGCTTTATTAGCGATATCCAATGACTTACAAAAAGATCAATGTGCTGTACAGCCTATTTCTGATAGTCTTCTTAAGTGGCTGTCAAGCACCAATCCAACCAGTTCAACCGCAAGCACTGCAAACAAATAGATTAACTTTTGTGGAGCTAATACCTGCGGAGTTGTTTGTTCGTTGTTCAATTCTAGATTTTCAAGGCAAGACATGGGGCGAACTATATAAGTACACGCTCGAGCTTCAGCTAGCGTCAAGGACATGCGCCGCAACGCATAACGCCCTGCTTGACTTGATTTTAAAAGAGAGGACAACGATCTCTAATAAGAGTAGCTAGGCTTAGGTTTCTAAGTCTAGTTTACTCATATCTCTATGCCAGAGTGGGCAAGGGAGTAAGTTTGTTTAGTTAAGAAGCAATAGAGAGGTATTAACCCATAGCTATCATAGGACACGAGGGTGATAGCTAGCCTTTCAATTACCCCCATGAGTTTAGAGGGGAGTTAGGGATGTTAGCTAACCTAACTTAATCTAAGGGGTAAGTTGCAGACTGATTATCTTTCTTAGAGTGTATAGCCAGCACCAAGGAGGAGAAAGAGATCAGGGTAGTTAAGCAAATGTTAATACCCCCTTGCATTGTAGTAGCCTATTGATTCAGTAGGTTATGAGGGAGGGTTGTCCTAGGCAACACAGGGAGGGCTTTGAGCTTAGAGATTGATAGGGGCAGGCTGTGATAGGGGCTTATATATGGCACCCATACAGCCTGATATACCTTTATCTATCATTATATGAGATAAATGTAAAAATGACATTTATGTCCTATGCTGATATATGGGTACCCCTACCCCTTTACCATAAAAATTATTATTTTTTTAATTTGTGAAGCAAAGTTAATAAAAATAATTAAATTATTGCAAAAAAGAGGGGCAATGAGGTAAAAAGTAGGTTCTTCTAGTGTGCATAAACCTACCGGACTCACGGGAAAGCCCGGGATTCTGACATGAGTGGGCAAAAAACCTAATTTGTTGATGTTTTTAGCCCAAAATCGAAAAAAATTGACAAAAAATTGGCGTTTTTTAGCCTAATTTTGGCTTTCAAATAGACGTCTTTTCACTGAAGAAATCGGCGTTTATTTTATATTGATATCATTTTTTAGAGTTGATTTATGCTTGAGTAGAAAAGTAGACAAGATAGAACAAAATACCTTTGCCTTAATTACTTGTTTCTTGTCGTTTCAAGGAGGAGATTATGGCGGGTAAAAAGAAGAATGTAGAGATCAAGAAAGAACTGGATCGCATTAATCTTAAGACGATTGCGAACATTCTAAACGTTGATTTTCGTACGATTAAAAAGCACTATACCGAAGTTTTAAAGCTTGATATTGATAACAATAGCGTAGACCCTAAGGATCTATTTCAGTGGCTTTTTGATTATGCTCAAGGCTTTGATAAGCGTAAAAATCAGAACAAAGCTAAACATGATACAGGCGGTATCCCTCAATTAAGTGACGATCTTACTGAAGCTGAAGCAAAGGAAGCGTTTGAGTTATTTGGTACCTTACACTTAACTGATCCGGCTAGATATAAAACGGTTCAGGAGAGTGTCTACCTTTACATTAAGAACCAACTAGCTATGCAAAAGCTGATTAACATTGATGACGCTAGGAGGATCTTTTTCGATATCTTGACTGGTATTCAGGAGACGGTCAGCGGGTTTTTAAACTACCTTAAGGAAGAAATGGGGGCAACCCCTGAAGAGCTGGATAGGATGGAGATCCTTATACGTGAGCTTCAAGTGTTGATCCATAAAGACACCGTTGAGGTTGTTGACAAAATCCCATTAGTAGAGGGTGAGAAGATAACCATTAAGCAGGCTGTTAATGGTAAAGGTGTAGAGTACTATGTGATTGCCCCGTCGATTGTAAAGGTAGGCTTTAAAGATGAAGAAAAACCAAATTGATAATATTGATGACGTTGATCTTTTAGAAGAGGAGTTACTGGCAGGGACCACCTTGGTTGCCGCTGAGAACTTAGTTACAGATTATGAAGTTCGTGAGTTCGTAGCTAAGAATAACTTTAACGGGTTGCCACCTTTACCGTCGTTTTATGATTTCTTTAGTTCAATTATTGACATACTTAAACCGGAGCCACTGGAGCCTGTAAGTACAACAATAGAGAGAATAATGCGTATACCTGCCACTAGAGGATTATCTAAGCCCTTTAGTGTACGCGGTAGAGCTGCATATATGCGTGAACCACTGGATACCTTAAATAGCCGTCATTACAATGAGCTAATCTTTATGGGTTGCGCACGTTCTGGTAAAACGCAGGCACTAGTGACAGGTTTCGCTAGTTATGCAATGTACACTGCTCGCCCGATAATTGTCTTTCAGATGAACGGGGAGAAAGCCTTAGAGTTCGCTAAGAAAGAATTTATCCCAACAGTAAACGCTAGCCCTGATTTAGCAAAGCTATTAGGTACAAGCCGTGAGGATAAAAACCTCACAATGTACAAATTGAAATCAGGTTCATACGTGTTAATTAGAAAGCCCGCAGTTGCTGATATGGCTTCTACAACAATCCAGTGCGTGGCATTGACAGACTTCGATCGTATGCCTACTAACGTAGAGGGTGAGGGTAACCCTTGGGATCTAGCAAAAGCAAGGACTACAACGTATGGGATTGACGCCATGGCTGTGGCAGAAAGCTCGCCCGGCTTTGATGTTAAGAACCCTGACAAGCGTTTAGATCCTCATGATAGTTATTCATGCGACGGGATTGCCGCTCTATATAACGTTGGCGACAAGCGCTGCTATTACTTTCAATGCTTAGCTTGTCAGGAGTATTTTTGGGCTACCCCTGAAACTATTACTTATGACGTGATTGAGGGGAATATCCGAGGTTCATCTAAGACCGCAAGAGTAGAGTGCCCACACTGTGGACGTCATCATACAGACCAAGAAAGAATTAGGCACCTAATACCTAAAGGCGTATGGTTAAAGAAAGGTCAAAAGATCGATAAGCACGGGAATATTACTGGCGAGGTGGTTGAGAATACTAGGGCTTCGTTCTGGTTACGTGCCCCAGCGTGTGGGTTTATTAGCTTAGAGGAGATTGTTTTTCGATACCTTACGGCTAAACAGCAGTATGAAGACACTGGAGACGACCAGAGTTTAAAAGTAGTAGTAAATACTACATTCGGCGATCCATACGTACCAGTAGCGTCAAAAGGCGCAGCAGAAGCTGTATACCAGAAAGAGTTAGATTCAGCAATGAACAACGAGATAGGTGTAGCACCTAGGGATACGGTTTCAATTGTAGCTTGTGTGGACGTTCAGAATGGTAAGGATTCGCGCTTCATTGTTCAGATCTTTGCTTACACACGTGAGGGTAAAATTCACCTGATAGATCGTTTCTCAATCAGAAAGTGGAAAGGTAAAAAAATCCATACGGATATTAACGATTCTACTGACTGGGAGGCTATCGAGTACGATGTAATGGAGTATAGGGCTCGCATTAAAGACACAAACCTGACAATGCGCCCTAGAATGACGTTAGTCGATAGTGGTGGTCGTAACTATACCACTGATAACGCATATAACTTTTATGAGCATATTGTACGCTCTGGTAAAAGTGCTAGATTACGTTTAGTTAAAGGTATGACTACGCCATTAAATTTCAATGGAGGGCAAGCTTGGGCAGTATGGGATACAGCTGTTAGAAAAGATACTAAGCTAGCTAAAAGGGGATTTCGTCTGTTTAAAATCTTCCCTGACCCATTCAAAAACATGGTTTACAACCTGTTACAGCGTCCTCTGGATCAACCTAAAAGCATTTCATTTAACAAAGGTATACCTAAAGAGGTATACGAAGAATTAGCGGCCGAGTCGTTAGGGCTTGACGGTAAATATAGCCTTGACGCCCCAGACAAGCGTAACGAAGCGTTAGACTTATTTGTTTACTTCTTAGCTTACCTACAAGAATCTAATTTAGAGTTATCGGTAAGAATGGGTAGGAGTAACGCTGAAATATGCACAGCAGAAGAGGGTAATATTAACGCTTTCGACGCCGTGACAAATACCCCAGTTATAGACGCTAGTCCGCAACAAGACGAAAGCGAAGAAGAGTTAGAAGCCGAAATTGTTGATGACTTCAACTTCGGTAGAAGAAAATTATTTTAGTGGAGGTAACAGTGACTGAAGAAAATACAAATGAACAATTAGAGCCGGTTACCACAGAGCAAGAGCAATCAGAGGATACTGAAGTTCTTTCATTTGATGATTTTGAGAAAGAATTCGATAAGTATGGATTGAGTTATTTTCAGCGAACATACCAAAATTTGGTATCTAGAATTGAACGAGTAGATCCTACAGGGCAGGATATAGATTTAGCTATGAAATGGGCAAGTTATCAGACTGCATTTAGAGATCTAATCAAACTGTACCGTTCAAATAACTCAAATATCCGCTCAATTAGTGAAGATAGTAGCAAAGTTGAGTTTATTGGCTCTTATCAGGTAATGAGTAATTTTAATAAAGCGGCAAGGGAGTTGGATCTAGCTCTCAAAAAAGCAGAGGGTGAGTTAGATGATGCGCAAACCATTCAAATCGTTAAAGTGATTTCAATGAGAGGGCGTTAAGATGTGGCCGTTTAAAAGTAAAAAAGCCAAAGAGTTAGAAGCTTTACAAGAAGAGCAACAGTTAAAGAAAGCTGAAATTGCAGTTCTAGAAGCACATGCTGAAAAGATACGTTTAGAGAATTTAGTATCACAGCAACGTCAGCAACTGTTGGCTAACGAGAAGTTAAAAAACCTATACGACGCTACTGTACCTACGGATTTTCATACCCCTAAATTCGATAATTTAAATATTAATGACACCTTAGCCATTGAGGGACAGTCATTAATGCAACAAGCGCGTAATGCGGTAGCAAATAACCCTATCGCTGCGGCAATTATTCATAGATATCAGGCGTTATTGGTAGGTAAAAATGGGTATAGTTTACAACCCCAACCGTTAGATTTAGACGGTAAGGTAGACGAAGAGCTAGCTAAAAGATTATCAACCGCTTGGTCAAAGTTCTGCCGTAACCCTGCAGTTAATGCGAAAAATCTTAACTTTATGGGGGTTTTGAACTTAATAGTCTCTAGTTGGTTAACTGACGGTGACTGCTTTGCTCAAATAATCCGTGATTACAAAAAAGGCGAGTTTAAAATTCGCTTGTGGACAGCAGACTGTTTAGATTACAACAGCTCATCGTTAGTAAATATTGGAGCAAAATCAACCCGTCCACCAATTGAAGTAGATGAGTATGGGGTACCAACTAAATACTACTTCAAAGTTAAGAGTGTAGACAAGACGCAGGTGGAAAAAGTAATCCCAGTAGACGGCAATGATGTGCTTCATATCTTGGATAAACGTGAACCTGAACAGCTAAGAGGTGTGCCTGTTTTCGCCAACTCATTCTTACTCATGGAGCAGGTAAAGGTATACATGTCTAACGAGATTATTGCTTCATCTCTTAGTGCGCAAATATTAGGTACTTTACAGCAAGTTTCGACTGATGTTATTGATCAAAACCCAAAAATAAAAATGGGTAAACTTGGACATGATATTGGTTATTTTAAAGTACCACCTGGGTACAACCTTACCTTTAACAATGCTACTACAAGGGTTAACCAAGTAGTTGACGCCTATACCAAAGCTATGCTTAGACAGATAGGTAGCGGTACGGCATTGGACGCTGAAAGTTTATCAAACAGTTTTGAGAGCTCTTACTCTGCAGCACGTCAATCTATGATCTACACAGAGTTAAAAGCTGCGTCAAAGATCAATATCTTAATCTCGACTTTTGTACAGCCGTTATACACTGCTTTCGTAGATTTTTATATGGATATGTACGAGCTAGGTGTTACAAGTAAGAACGATTACTCATGGATTGACAACGTGATCATTAATAAACCACGTTCGCCTAGTATTGACCCAGTTAAAGACGCTACAGCTAATAAGCTTAACTTGCAATTAGGGATTACTACTTTAGATAAATTAGCTAATGAAGCTGGTGGCAATATCAACGATAATTTAAACGCTATCGCTGATTTAAAACATCGCTGTGATGAGCTAGGTATAGAGGAACTCTACAACGGGTTATATGATTTTGAAATGCCAACAGAAAGCGGCAACTCTGGTGGTCCTCAATCATCAGAAGAAGATGAAGAGCAAGATACAGAGCAACAAGAACAACAGGAGGACGCTAAGCAACTAGATGATTAAGTTTCAAAACAAAGGCGAGGTTAACGAGCTTCACTTAATCGGGGTAGTAGGTTGGTCTTTTACCTCTCAAGAAGTTGAAGAAGCGTTAACTGCGGACGAAGTAGATACTAGCTTACCGTTAAATATCTACTTAGATAGCCCTGGAGGTTTTATACATGACGGTTTTAGGCTCTTAGGTTTGCTAAGTACCTACAAGGGCGAGAAACATGTCAGAGTGGGTTATCAAGCCTCTTCTATTGCTTCATTCTTAGCATTAGCAGGTAAGACCTTGAGAATGTCATCAGTGTCGGAGATGATTGTTCACTCATGCAATGTAACCTATGCGTTAGCTACGTTTACTTTAAGAGATGTTGAAGACCTAGGTGCAATGATGAGGGGCATGAACAAGCGCCTAAAAGAAGCTTACAAGAGTATTTTTAAAGGCAAATCTCTAGATCAAGAGCATGTTCAAGGGCTAGCTAAGAAGTTCGGCCAGTACGTAGACAATGGTAGGGATAATATCCTTACAGCCGGAGATTTAGAAGAGTTACAACTATGTGATGAAGTGCTTAGTCTCGACCAAATCGTGCCTTTTTCATCAATGCAGGAAATGCGAGAAAGTTATTCAGGCTACCTGAACGTTAAAAATGAGACCCCAATTAGGGATTTATTCTTACGTTATAAAGACTTTCAGGACTTTGAGGATAACGGCACAGATGAGCAAAAAGAGCAACTTCAGAACTTAGTTAGCAGAGAAGTTAACAATGATCTATTTGTTAATTTAAATGAGCATTTTAACCAACTACGTGGAGTAGAAATGAGAGATCAAGAAATTGATTTAATGAACAGCTCTTCAGATGAAGAAGAGAAAGAAAAAGAGCAAGAGAATAACGACACAGAAGAAGAAAAAGAAGAAGAGAAAGAAAACTCTACATCTTCATCAGATGACGAAGAAGAAGCTAAGAACTCTGCAGAAGAAGAGGACGAAGACGAAGATACTGATGACGATGAAGAGGAAGAAGAAAAGAAAAAACAGGAGCAGAACCGAGTGGCAGATTTAGCAACAAAAGAGAATAAACGCCGTGACGACATCATTAAATTATTTGAAGATCGTTTAGATGTGCCAGGTATGGCGAACTTAATGACAGAATGCCTTAAAAACAAAGTTAGCGTGGATAAAGCTAAGGATTTAGTGTTAGATAAGCTTCACAATATGCACAAAACTAAAGTTGAAGAGGTGACTATTGTGCCTAAGAATTTATCTAATGAAGTTAACTACCGCGAAATGTTACTGCATTTCATGTACTCAAGATTAGACTATTCTAATGTTAAAGCAGATTGGGTACGCGCTATTAAAGAAAAATTTAATGGTGTAAGCCCTAAAGAAGAGCAATTATGTAATCAGTTTTTACAAGAGTGTAATGGCAATAGTACTAAAACAGCAGAAGCTCAACTTGAGAATATGCTTAGAAAATACGCCCCAGAAGGGTACTTAAACAGAAGTATCTACGCAACTGGTGGAGGAACAGTGGATCGCTTTGGTTTAACTAACTTAACTTCAGGCGATTTTGAGTACTTAACATTACATTTCTATTCTGTATTCTATGAAGAAGCTAAAAAGAGAGAAGACTTAGATCAACTTTTAAAATTAACTAAAAATATTATTGTACCTGACCTTAACCCGATCAAAATCTTCAAAAATATTACGCCTGTAACACAATTTGAACGTGTTGGTGAAGAGGCTAATACGAAGTTTATTGATTTTCAATACAAACAAGAAGAGCTTGAGTTATATGAGTATGGCTTAGGTTTCAAAATGACTTACAACGAGTTACACATGAACACGGGTAGTATTAATCTGTTCTTTGATAAATTACAACATATTGCCAAAAATTACGTTAATACTCTTCGAGTACGTTTATTACAGGTTCTTACAGGTGTATGTATTAAAGCAGAAGCAGATAAAGTACCAGTATTCGAACTTGCAGTGGACGAACCTATCTATGTGGGTGATTTACTAGCTAAAATTAGACTAGCATATGGTTCTTTAGTTGATTCAGCAGGTACCCCGTACAATGTTACGCCTAAATATTTATTAGGTAATCTAGAGGTTAAAGAAGCATTTGAAACTTTCTTTACTCAAAGCATTTTACCAGGAGCAGTAACTGCAGAATTTAACCCTTATAGAGGTTATTTAGAGGGGCTTTACGATGTTGGTGTGAGTGAGTTTAATAAAGCTATTAGTTATAACGAGAACGATATCTTTATCTTACCTGAAGATCCATGTAACCTTTATTCATTAGGTCCTCAAGGTGTAACTAATCACGGTCGTATTAATGTTACGCCAGAGCAAACTGTAGAAGTACGCTCACGTTTAGACTTTCAGCCTTATGTTATGTACCCTGAACATGTACTTCACATCAAATTTAAGAAAGGCAAAAAAATTAGTGACTTATTACTACCACAGCGTCCAGTACATGTAGTTACACATCCAACAACAGCGCAAGCTTCTAGTTAATAAATAAGGAGATTTTTTAATATGGCACACATGGTTCGACATGAGGGCACGGTAACCTTTACGGCTACTGCAGACATTGCTAACGGTGAGTTAGTTTTAGTTGGTGATGTTGTAGGAGTTGCTTCAAAAAGTTATAAGAAAAATGAAGTAGCTACTATGTACACTAAGGACGTTTATCAGGTAAAAGCTAAGGACGGTGATACCTTTAACCAAGGAGATATTGTTTATTTTGACGCAACCACTAAGTCGGTTACCAAAACCGCAACAAATAACAAAAAAGTAGGTTACGTAGATATCCCACCAGAGAAAACAGGTAAAAATCGTCTTATCTGTGTAGCCTTAGAACGTTAATTATTTGCCCGCTTGCGCATAGTGGGCGGGCTTTAAATTACACATGAGTATATTCGAACAAATTAAACAAGATACAGGCTATCACGACTTAATTAAATCACATTTTTGGGACGATTTTCATATCTGTTTTCATGGTCAGGATTACTTACAATCCTTAAATGATGTTATCCCTAATGATGATTTATTTAAGGTAGTTTCAGCTCGTATCCTTAAAGATAACGAAGCTAGAGAAAGCAGTGATTTACTTGGTTTTAAGCCGATTTTAACCCGCATACTAGTCAAAACTTTATATAAAAATTTGCTGGAGACCTTTGAGGGCATACAGGTTGCCCTTGAGGAGTTAAACTCACAACAAGAGGATAATGCTTATTACGAAAACGTTAATAAACCGGTAATTTTAGGTAGAGAAACACAGGTTTCACGTTGTTATAAGCTTATTACTTGGAGAGTTGATGGTAGTTATATTTACTTAACTTTCGAAGCGCTTGGTTTTGACGTATGGGGTGGTAGTAATCCAACTTTTTAAGGAGGCTTAAATGGTTGACAATGAGAAGAGTTTAGCTAGGTTAAGAGAGCTAGCAGACAAATTCAGAAAAGGTAAAGGTATACGTGAGGGCGCAGAGCGTGTAATTACTAGAGGGGCTCTTCGAGTAATGAAGTATTACGCTAAGCTTACCAGATCACGCTTACATGTGCTACCTGTAGGTACTGATACCAAGCAGGACTATATGAGGGGCGTGGTAGGTAGAAACAAGATCTTCTCAAAATCTAAAAACCGCCTGATTAAAGCTCTCGACATGAAAAAGAGCGGTAACAAATTTCAGGTTACTGGGACGATTAAGACCTTAAAACGTGTTCGCAATACCAAGGACAAAACCATGATCAGTAGGGAGTTTGTCTACAATGGCTTCAAAAACTACCATATGAAGCTTAAGTACATGTTTAAGGTACAAGATCAAGAGCTAGGCTCATTTAGCTATAACTATGAAATTAAGCTAGATAGAGGCTTTTTCATTGAGAAAAAGGACGGTAAACGCTTCGTTATGCAAAATACCCCAGGTATTTATTTTGGACATGATTATATCGCCCCTTGGCATGTGAGAACCTTAAAAACAGGCGAGCAATTAACCATTTACGGGGCTGTGATCCCTATAAGAGACGTTTACGATTCTGCCACGAAAGCTTTGTTTAGTGGTCAAGCTTTAAAAGGGCAATTTGGGGTTAAGGACTTTGAGATTATGTTTAAAAAGTTCTATGGGATTAGAAAAAAATGATTATTTTTCACTTCGCTAAGTGCAGTATTAGCGAGATTTTACAGCAGTATGCCGAGAAGTATAAAGTTAACGTAACTGCAGACAATAGTCGCAAGGAGCCAGTTAATAATTTACCTGTTACCTTGTGCTATGGGTTTGAAGAGATCCAGCCTATATTTTCAGTAGGAGATAATATAGTTAATAGGGTAGAATTCACAGTTAACTTTAGGTTAATTAAGGCAATTAATACAGCTAAACCGGTATCTCTTGCTATGTATTCAGAGGGGTTGCTGCGTGTTCTGTCGAGTTGGCATGAAGTTGATCCAGATGATTACCAGCCGGAGGGATTAGGAGATTTTGCAGATTTAGAGGGCATTGTAAAAGAGTACAAGAAAACCAATTATATGCTAACCCCTAAGGAGTTGGGTGCTATGCTTGACGACGACCCTAGGGTGGAGACTATGCTTTTCGCTTGCACTTTTACTATGTACCCTATTCATAAGTAGAAATTATTAACAGAGGGTAAAAACTGATGGCGACGAAAACTAGAACCGGTATGAAAGTTATTACCGGGGATAAAAATAATTTATATATCCAGACAGGCCTACAAGCTGCTCACAATGTTAAGGAGGTCGATTTCAAGAATTTCGAAATCACACTTCAAGCTAATGTGAGCGCAGAGATCAAACGAGGGTCAGTTGTTAAAATTGACGGGACTGATAGTCGCTTAGATGACTTTTGGGTAATTGAAAAAGTAGCAGCTAACACGGCAAAAATAAAACTAGCCGATACTAAACAAAGGGAGGATTGGGCTGATTTAAAACCAGTCGATTTAGTTGGAGATACACAAACTTTAACTGGTGCAACGCTTAGAGTGGTTAAATTTGCTCTTGTTAAAACGGCGGCAGAAGTTACTTTACCAGGCTCTAACCGTGACACTATTGACGTAACTACAATTTTAGATAAATCCCCACAAACTATTCCGGGACCAATTAAGTACGAAGACGCTTCTATTGTTTTCTTTGAAAGTCGCAGAACAGAAGAGCAAGTAGCAGTTAGAAAGGCATTCAGATCAGCCGAACAGCTTGTTTTTATGGTAATCGTTGATAAAGAGTTCGCGGATTACTTCGTAGGAGCAATCTTAGGTAGTGAGGGCAAACAAATCGCCGCAGGTGGTGCAGAAGCTACTAAAGCCAATTATAAAATTACCGTTAATAACGCTGATATTGAGTTAGATTTACTAGCTACAGCAGGTAGTTAATTTAAATATTTTTATTAATAAGGATTAAAAAATGACACAAGAAAAAAAAGTTTTATCATTTAAAGAGAAATTACAATTATTATCACCTTTAAAAGACTACTATGTAGATGATAATAAAGACATACATTTAAAATATAAAGTATGTAACTTTGGAGAATTTGCAGTAATTTCCCCGTCTCTAAGCCATTTATTCCAAAATGAAGAACAGTTATCTACTGAAGAGCGTGTAGCTGTTGTTGCAGAGAATGAGGACGCAATTATCAAATTATTCGGTAAGTACGTGTACAACCCAGGCGATGACGCACCTATTGGTGAGGGCAATGCTAGAGAGTTCTACCAACAGTTATCAGGTCTTACAACTCTTAATTTTGTTGGCCATATTCTTGGTAATAAAAAAGTCAACGCTGAAGCTGATAATCAAAAGAGTTAAGTCTTGAAGAGGAGCGTTTATGTAAGCTCTGTTTTGATTTACATAAAACCCCTGCAGAAATAAGAGCGATGTCGGTTGAGGATGTAAGTATGTTATTGACTTATTCCTCAACCGTTCCTGTAGGTGACTCTGTTAACATGATTATGTTGTCAGATTTAGTTACTTATACATATTTAGCTCACTTTGGGACTAAAGAAAAGGGGTTTAATGCTTTAGAAGAATACCCATGGATGAAAAGCAAACTGGGGATTATAGAGAAACAGCAGGAGGGTGAGAATGGCAAGTCAACAGGAGTTTGATTTTAAAGTTGCTTTTGACACAACTGAAGCCGTTAACTCATCTCTTGGTGGTGCGAAAGCAATAGATACGTTAAACGACTCTTTACAGGAGTTAACCGACAACTCTCAAGCGATTAAGAATTTTGCTAGCGATGTAACCAAAGGTATTAAGTCAATGGGTGACCTTGCTACTGCTAACAAAAAATCGTTTGAAAGTTTGCAAGAAGTTAGTACTTTTACTAATCAGTTTACCAGTAATATTCGAGATATCTCAAGCTCTGTAAAGGACTATAGTTCATCTCTAGATAAGTCTACTAATGAAAACCTTGAGTTTGTTGCCTCTTTGCATTACATCAGTAAAGCTTTGACTTCAATTTCAGGAGCGGTTAAAGACGTTAAGGCGCTAAAGGAGTTAGGTACAAGTCGCTTTAAGTTACCAGTAACTGACTCACAACTACAAAAGCTGGTTAACATTGGGCAACAAATGGGGGGCTTGCAAAGCCAACTAGCACCTGCCTCTCAAAGTTTTCAGACGTTAAAAGTGCACTTAACTGGAGTAACCAGTTCGCTGGATACTCAACGCCAGAGTATTAATCTTTACATCTCTTCACTGAAGAAATTCAGCAGTCAAGTTAGTGATATCAAAAAGATTAGAAATGACCTCGCAGCGACAAGCAAAGCTATCGATAGTACTAGAGAGAAGCTTAATAGTACTAAGAGCGCTACGAGAGAATTAGAGGGCACTGTAGGCAAATTAAACCGTGAACTAGAGCAAGCTAACAAAGAGCCAGTTAAATTAACAACTAACCAACTTAAAGCCTTAGCAGAGTTAAATACGAAGTTTAACTCTATCTCTGAAGCAACGCCTAACTTTGTCAAATCTATGCAAAGCATTGCTTCAAGTTTTGGTGACCTGTACGAGGTGATTGTGAAAATAAATCAACAATTACCAGAGTTCTTAAGGGCTATCAGAGAAACGGGTAATTTAAGTAAGGTATTGGTTAGTTTAGCTAGAGAAATTAGCAAATCTAAGCTAGGGATTGACAGTTTAGGAGAAGCTTCGGACAAAGCGGGCAAGAAAGTTGAAGACTTCTCAAAAGAGCTAACTGAAGCCGGTAAGAATGCTTTTGACTTTGGTGATAAAGCCAAAGAAGCGGGTGATCATATAGATGAACTCACAGAGAAAGCAAGCTCTGGTCAAAGTGCTCTAGGTGGTTTAGTTGGTAAGCTTGCCGGAGTGTTTGCAGTTGGTTTCAGTTTTGATCAGGTTAAAGACTCTGCTCAAGCATACCAAGACCTCTCGACTAAGATAGCACTGGTTAAGACTAGCGGAGAGGATACTACTGCAATTCTCAATGAGTTATTTGAAGTAAGTAGCCAAGCACGTCAACCAATTGAAGCAACTGCAGAAGCTTATGTAACCTTACGTAAGAGTACCGAGGGATTAGGGTTAAAACAGAAAGACTTAATTAGTCTGACTTCAACTCTAAATAAAGCGATCGCAATTGGTGGTTCAAGTGCAGAAGCTACAAAGAACTCAATGGTTCAGTTCTCTCAAGCCCTTAGTATGGGTTACTTATCTGGACAGAACTTTAACTCTGTGGCAGAGCAGACGCCTGGCTTAATTGACGCTATTGCTCGCGGTATGGGCATGACTTCAGCGCAACTTAAGAATTATGCTAATACTTCTAAATTAACGACCGAGCAGATTGTTCAGGCACTTAATGCAACAGCACAAGAGACTGATAGAATTTACTCGACGTTAGGGGTATCAGTAGGTTCAGCTATTACCGAGCTTAAGAATAAGTTTACGCAGTTTGTGGGTGAAAATGACTTCATCTCAGACAGCCTAGCGAAACTAATTCTAACACTTGCTAATAACTTTGGTGCATTGGCTGAAGCGGCTAAGATTGCATTGTACTCATTTGCTGCTTATAAGGCACTTAACTTTTATAGTACCTTGTCAAGTATGCAATCCCCACTAACTAGTTTAAAAGTTATGTGGGATAACCTTACAACTGCAGTTAGAAAAGCAACGGCAGCTCATGCAGGGAGTAAAACTGGTTTCTCAATCATGGCAGCGGGAGCTAGCCTAGCCAAAGGTGCGCTTGCTGGATTGACAACCATGTGGAAGACTTTCGACGCTACTGTTAAATCTACCATTATAGGGGTAATTGTCTGGGGTATTGTTGAAGCTGTTAGAGCCTTAGTTACTTGGGCAGTGAAAGCTTACAACAGTATGCAGGAGTTATTTTATGGTCAGAAGAATTTCGACACTTCTCACATTGCAAACTTAGAAGAGAGAAAGAAATTAGCTCAAGAGCAGTATGACGCTGAAAAGGCAAACCTAGATGCAATTAATGATCAGATAAAAGCGCTTAAAGAAGCTAATGACGATAAAAACGACGTTGTTGCATCAGAGCATCAGCATGGTATCGAGAAAAAAATGCTGGACGACGCTGAACTACAACGTTTGCAGATCAAAAGAAAAAGATTAGAAGAAAATGTTGGTTTAGCAGAGAAAGAATTGAACCTTGTTAAAGGTCTTAATGAAACTACTGCTAAAACTGATAACAATGCCTTAAAAATACCTCAAGTTGATACGAAAAGTATCCCAGCGGGTATTGATCGTTACAAGCAAAACATTGACCAGCTCAAGGATAGCTTAGCAGAGGCTAAATTTAAGCTAGATCTGTTTATGGAAACAGGTCGTACGCAATTAACCCAGTTAGACCAAGTTAACATGAAGTTAGCTATGGGAGCGGAGGGTTATCGCAACCTAAGCCAAGCACAGATCGAGCAAATGCAAGCCTATGCGCAACAGTTAGATAGCGTTACCGCAACGATGGAGTACATGAAAGTACTTCAGCAGAACGATCAAGCTATCGAACGTTTGCAGTTAGAGTTGGAGCTTAAGGGGCAAGACCAAGAGCTAATTGAGCAGCGCTTACTTCAATACGAGCGTGAGCTAGAGCTTAAGCAGTTGTCGTATTTGTTGGATCAGGAACAAATGGCACACGTGAGAGCAATGTATGAAGAGCGCTGGGCTTTAGAGGATCAACTCAAAGCTAAAACGCAAGAAAATACTAACTTGTTCGCGCAAGCTTTACAGCAATCCTTACCAACAATCGAAGACTTCAATAACACGGTTATACGTGGGTTTGGCTCGGTTGCGGACGGTATGGCTCAAATGGTTGTAACTGGTCAGGGATCAATGCGTAAGTTACTTTCAGCTTTCTTGAAGAACATCGCCGTGATGATTGTTAAAGCAGCAATTGTTGCCGCTCTTTTAACCGCTATGAACTATATCGTACCGGGATCAGGGCAGGCTGTTGCTAATGCCTTTAACTTAAGTGCGCAAGCAGCAATGAAGTCAGGAAATACTGGTGGACTAGGTGCTAACCCTATCGGGGCTATTATGGGCTTCTCAAGTGGTGGTTATACCGGTAACGTTGCAACTGATAAAGTTGCTGGTGTTGTGCATGGTAGAGAGTACGTAATTAATGCAGCTGCTACATCTAAGTATGGAGTTGATTTTCTTGATAAGTTAAACAGTCAGTCGGTAGAAGTCAATAAGAGCAAATCATCAAGCTCATCTAATAGTAACGGCAACGGTGTCAATGTTAACGTGAACGTGCATAACTATGTGGGCAATGCTGAGCCAAGAGTTGAGTACGGTGAGAACGGAAATATTGAAATCTACATCCACGAAAAAGTTAAGGAAGAAGTAGCCAATGCAATGGTTGAGAGAGAAATGAGGTAAGAATATGTCAGGTAAATTAAATCTTCGTATTTGTACACCAGATAACATCGAAGTAGAGATTGTAAAGGTAGGAAACGATTATGACCTCTACATAGTTGAAAAAGGAGATAGCCATGAGCGAAAAGAAAGAAAGCCAAGTTTTTAATTTCTCTATTTCATTTAGTTATGATCAAGAAACTGAAAAAGAGCTACTTAAGAAACAAAAACAGCTTGTTGAACTAAAAGATAGTATAAATCAAACATTAAAAGATCTAGAAGAGAGTGTACAGGTCTTTGTTAAGTCCAAGGAGTGAGAATGGTGGATTTATATGATTTAGCAGAGGATTTAGAAGTATGGCCTTGGCCATTACCAGCGAATACTAGACGATCATATGACAATATGGTCAAGAAGACGGAGCTCGATAATGGGTACACAGAGACCATAGCACAGGACAGACTGGGGGCAAGGGTAACCTTGTCCTTAAGCTACGAGAATAGACCTGAAGTAATCCAGAAAATGGAGGATTTTCTCATGAAGCATTATAACGCTGATTGTAAGTCCTTCAAGGTGAAAGATCGCATTAACGGCAGGTTATGTAAGTACATAGTTAAGATATTTACCCCGCCTACTATGACCCAAAAGAATGCTTTGGAGTCTTCAATCAGTTTTAAATTAGAAGAGGTTCGTTCACTTGTCTAAAGCACCAATATTTTTATACGATATAACTTTTATTTTCTCACAATCAACAATAGATAATTTATTTGAGCACTTTTACTTGCACTTAACCAACTATAACGACGGTACAGGCTTATTTTACTACGAGGGTAATGGAGAGACTTATACCACGTTTAACATTGATTTTAACCAGATATCTACAGAGATAGCCAGCAACAATAAAAGCAAGCTCAAACTTAGTAACTTAAAACGTACATTTGCACCTATCTTAGCCCGCCATGACAATTTTAACGTTGGTTATGTGGATATCACAGGCTTACAAGAGAACGAAGTAACAGGAAGTTATGATGTTATCTTGTCTAAACACTTACGTATAGGTGGGCTAAGCACCTACGACGCGGAGAAGTTTGAGCTTGAATTGGTAACACTAACTGACGTGGAGCGTAACTTACCACCAATTGATGTACGTGAGCTATGCCCGTATGAATTAGGAGATAAATACTGTGGATATGTTGGTAGCGAGCGACACTGTGATAAGACGATAAAACGTTGTAAAGAGCTAAATAATTTAAGTAGATTTACGGGGTCGTTTAATGATATTGAGTAAAGAACAAGCGGAGGAGTTACAAGCCTTTGCAGATAAGTATCCAGACGAAGAAATCAGCGCGATTTTAGTGCGTAACAAACAAACCGGTAAGCCTGAAATTATTTATTTACCAGTTGACAATATCCAGAGGTACAAAGCTCTGTTTAGAACTCACGAATACGTAGATAGTGTACGAGAGGGGACTTTGCTAGCCTTAGTCCACTCTCACCCGTCTCACAACAAATTAGAATTCTCTAAGAGTGACATGGATCAAATGCAGTATTGTAGTGAACCGTGGATATTGTTTTTAGCAGGCAACCAAGAAAGAACTTATTTATATTTTGGCGGAGTTGATTATGCAAATCCGAATGTATGGACATCTAGCGAAGAAATTTCAGGCGTCGTTCGATGTGAGTATTAAAAGGTTTAGCGACCTAGAGGAGTGCTTGGAATCACGTTGTAAAGGCTTTAAAACCGAGTTTAAACGTATGCAGAGCGTAGGTATAGAATTTATCTACGTACGTAATGGGAAGATTATATACAACCCAGTTGCTGCTATTTTCAAAGACGAGGATATCCTTGAGATTATCCCAGTTTACACGGCTAGCTTTCTAGGTAAGATCTGGAAAGGGGTGAAAAACCTTTTCAAAGGTGTGGTGAATGTTTTCAAAAGCATTTTGGGCTTGAAGAAAAAGGGGACTGACTCGACTACCCAACCAAATGATGACGACGGAGAGGGTAAAGACGCATTTACCAACTCAATGAAAAACGATAGCGAGGGTAAAACCATACCTATGGTTTACGGGCTTGTAAAAGTGGGCTCTATTGTCGTTCAGAAGAGCCTTATCTCTCAAGTAATAACTAAACCCTTATCAGAAGAAACAGACGCAGAAACAGCCCTCTTAAAGCGAATAAACACAGGTCGCACAGAGGAAGAGATGATCACCTACGAGGACTTAGTTCATGCACATGAAAATCAGGTTGATTTTGCTACATTAACTGCTATGGAGCAAGAGCGTGCGAAACTAAGACAGCAACGTAATAATGACATAGATGAGAAATACCAAGATTACCGTATTGATGTGACGGAGTACCGTGATCAAGATGTGATAAACGCTAGTCGTAGATATAACGTTTCAGATTTTGAGTTTGCAGAACTTAGCAAAGTCACAAACCGTATCCATACAAAAATCAATAACAACGGTTACTATAACCGAACAGTTGAAACTGAACACTATTATGTCATAGTGTATACGTTACACGAACGACATCGTGATGAAACAGTTGAAAGATCTGGTAATACTATCCGTTTATCAAGATATTATTTATACCCAATCCGTGACTTAGTCAAAACCAAACTAGCCTTTGAAGACCTATCAGACGAAGCGACATACAAGAAAGTGCTAGCCTACATTGAAATGGCAATAGCACAGGTTTACTATCTAATCGATCAAGACGGCAAGAGTGGTAAAACTTTCGAACAAGCCAAAAAAGAATACGTTAAGTTAGGAGGTACGCTCTAGATGACAGATAACAGTAGTATCTTCAAGAAAAAACAACAGCGAGAGTTAGCTTTTACAAGCTTATACACCCCAGCCTATCAGTTCAGTATCAGCGACAGCCCACAGTATCAAAACTTATTTAAAATTGCCAACGATTACGTTCGTAGTGCCAGCGATATTTTAAGGATTTCTGAACCAGACGCCTTAAATTACTTTAAGGATAACTTTCAATATACCTACTATAGTGAGTACGGTAAAGCATTCTTGAATGTGACTACTTACATCACTAACGTAGTGTTTAAGGAGACCAAAACAGCGTTTGGGGAGCGTGAAGATACTCGAACATTATTGGCGAAATTACAACAATATACGCAATCAGATGGCGCTTATTTTGCAAGGTTTTATGGTTGGGCATTAGCACAAAATAGCTTAAGTTTTAATAGCAGAGTATTGGATAGATATCGCCATGCTTACCTTAATGGTAGTACAGAGAGACAGAATGAAATTCTTGACGATATCCGTAGTTCTATCACATTAATCAAAGGGTTAGGACAGTACAAGAACGACACGCTAAGCCAAATTATTGCTCAAGAATCAGAGCTTTATTTTCAGATTACCAAGTTCAAGAACTACATCCCTAACGGTGTGGAGACGGTACAAAAGACTAAAGAACAACCTAAGGTAAAAAAAATATTTTTTGGTCGAGCTAGAAGAGCAATTGCTTCTCAGACAGAGTTCACGGTTAACTCTTTAAAGCAAACCCAACACGTTGTTGATGTTCTCTCATTAGGACCTATTAAAGGCTTAGCTGACGGCTTCAGAAATCTTTATATCGATGACACGCCTATCTTAGACGCTAAAGGTAATAAGATGTTGCCTAATGTGCAGAGTGAATTGGTTCTTGGTTGGGCAAACCAAAAAATCCCTTACAACAACTTCTTCCCAAGCTCTAATATTAAGATAGACAAAACAGTTCAGAAAAATACCCCAGTAGTTGCGTCTGTCAATACCAAAGATTGCGACTACATTGATGTAGTACTACGTGTGCCCCAGTTAATTGATGCTGAAATTGACTTCGCGATTTACATCAATACAGCCGACGGGACACGCACTGAAATCGCAAACCAAACGATTAAAGGTAAGTGGACTAATGATAAAGAGTTTAATTTTAGGTACTACCTAGAGTCTTCAGCAGAGTTGCCGCTTACCGTTGAAGTTCATCGTCTCAATGAAGAGATAGAGGACGACACAAACAAATCTAACCCGCTAAAATTTGTTAGGGTGCAAGGTGTACGTGAGTATATGCCTAGTTACCCTGGCATGGCCTACATTAGTAGCTCTTGGGACAATAGTAGCTATACCAAAGAGCCAACCCGTAAAGCAATTATCTACGGTAGACTTGTTAAAATCCCTAGCAACTATAACCCTTATTCTCGCCAATATACTGGTGACTGGGACGGTACTTTTAAGCTTGACTGGTCTAATAATCCCGCTTGGATTTTATACGATATCTTAACAGATGTTTACTTTGGTTTAGGTGGCTTAATCCCTATCGATATGATCGATAAGTGGAGCTTTTATAACTGTGCACAGTACTGTGACGAAATGGTTGACGGTACACCACGCTGGACGTTTAACGGAGCCATTACTAAGAGCGCTAAAGCCTTTAATGTGATTAACCAAATTGCTGGAGAGTGTAGGGCTAACATTGTGGACACTGGTAACGGAATTAAAATGCTTATCGAGCGCCCACAAGAGCATGTTTATATGTTCTCTAATGCAAACGTAGTAAATGGTAACTTCACATATCAGGGTTCTTCGTTACGTACCCGTAATAAACGTATAGAGGTTAAGTATACCGAACCAGATAATGGTTATGAAACCACTTCAGTGTTTGTCAGCGACAGTAAAAACGCAAGCGATTACCGTGCTTCAAAAACTGTAACCCTAACAGGTTGCACAAGCAGGGAGCAGGCAATACGTTACGGTAAGTTCATTCTAGCAGTTGAGAAGTTCGAGACTAATACAGTTAACTTTACTGGTAATTACGACAGCTTAGCCGTTGAGGTTGGTGATGTGGTTGCAATCTCTGATTACATTGTGTCAGGTATGTATTGCAATGGTAAGGTTAAGATAGTAATTCCTGATAAGAAAAACCGCACTGCTAAACTTTACTTTGATTACCTTGACGAGCAATTACGTGACGAGAAAAAGATTTATACCGAAGTAGTTAGTGGTAAACAATTAATTACGTATGAATTAAGCGATCTGAAACAGGACGAGATAGGTTATTACATAACCATAGATATCACTGATAAAGAGAGCCCTGTACCGAAGCATTTTGACACTTTCACAGTGTATACAAATCGCTTCTCACCAGCGTATTATCGAATTATCTCTAAGGCGGTAAATAACGATAGAACAATAGCATACCAAGCGCAAAAATATAGTTCGAAAAAGTTTGATGTTGTTGACGGTAAATCTGACATTATCTACACCACTGAAGTTAACCACTATGGACCTCAACTTCAAGCTAGTAACCTAGCAGATCTCAAAGCAAACCTTAGCTTAAGTTCAGGAAGAGTTAATTTAGGTATTAGTTGGTCAGACGACTCGAGAGGAGACGGTATCACTTACACGGTACAAGTACGTGATAAACAAACTAAAAACGTATTGTTTACAGCAGACACGGAGAAAACAACTCATACGTTCTACTGTGATCCAAACATGCCAGCAACTGATACCGAGATTTTAGTCTACACCAAGATAAACAAGGTTATGAACCAGTCAGTGTACCTAACTACTGATTATAGAATTAATATCCCTGCATTAGTACCAAGCAAACCTAAGCTTAATACCCTGAATATTGTAGCTAAAGGCTCAAGCCGTAAAAAGATTAACCTTTCTACAAGTGTTAATTACTCTGGAGTGAAGAACGAGAAGAATATCGAGTCGGTTAAGATTATGTTTAGCCACGACCCTAAATACTTACAAAGCACCGGAAGCGAGCGCTTAACTGAAAGCAACTCTAACGTTGTGGTAATTACTTCAAGTAAGAGCAACTCAAGAGCAATTACCTATAGCTTTACTGAAGATGAAATTGCAATACTCAAATTGCAAGCTTCACTAATGAGTAAGGTAATAGACGGGGAAGCTTACTACTACCGCCCACTGTATTGCAAAGTGGTACCAGTGAACAGCGCTATTAGCAATGTTTTAGCTAATGGTTACAAGAGTAGCAACTGGGGGATTATAGATTGCTCATTCTACGCTAAGAATGCTAATCAGTATGCACAGCTCTATGTTCATAACACTGATAGAGGACGCAATAGACTAGATATTACTGTCCCAAGTAGTGATCAGGTTGTTAATGTGCCTTTATTTGCGAATATAAGGGTCAAATTAAACGATGTTTTAATTAATACGTTAAAAGGTATTACCAACACAAAAAACTCGTCTATTGAGTTTAAATACGACCTTTTTGATGTATTAAGAGCTAGGGATAGTAGAAGCTATAAAGTTGAGTACTCTAGTCTGATAGGACAAGAGTATGAGATTGAGGAAGAGGTTGAGTTTAATATCGCAGGAAGTGCGCCTGACGTTAAGGTTGATATTGAGGGGACTTCAGCGCAAATTAGAATGGAAGTCGATAATGATATAAAACCTGACTGGATCATTTTAGACAAGACAAGCACCAACTGGCGCTTCACAAAATACACCATTCTGTGGGCTGGTAAAGAGGTACGTAGTAATGTCTCTATCCCAATCTACAGCGCTAGCGAGCTCGCTAAGAAGAAATACTCATATGAGTTCAGATGTTTTAATGTGTATGATTTTCAATACATTAAAAAGGGCTCGGTGACCATTAAAGGGAATAGTACTAACTCGACTAACATACCTAACTATGTGATTGAAATCCCACGCTTAACAGTGCCGGGAGAGAGCGGTAAACCATACCATAGGGATAACAAAACTAAGATCCGTACAGTGGTATTTACCCCTGTAACTTACAGAGCTATGTTCACAGGTAGTAAGGTAAGCACCTACCGCGAGAAAACCAATAATAACCGTGCATGGAGAGACCCTGAAAACTTTGCAATGCCTGGAGATTGGAAAGCAGTAGTTTCGTTTAAGAGCTTAGACGAGAGTGAACAGAACCTAATCAAGAATTGCGATGAGTTAATTCTTAGAGGTCTGACAATAACTGGAGCTAATGTAGAGAAGACTGTAACCACTAAGAGCAGTGGCGGGTACTACCTTGACAAGGATAACTTAGCTTTAGGCTTGAAGTATGGGACTAAAGAAGATCTTAACAGTCTGATTTACGACCTGACAAGCATTGAGGTGGTTAGAAATGGTACTACGGTGACTGAACTTTTCTCGAGTGCATTTGTAGCGACTAACAAACAAGGAGAAGGTAAGTTAATTAGAGACGCTTCAGAAATGGTAAATATCAAGGGGTACCGACGTGATAACGTAAGCCCTGACACTGTTGCAATGGTGGATATCCGCCACTCTGATGATGTGAGCTCTAATAAACGAATTATTAAAGTAACTACGTTAGACCAAAACGGCAATCCAGTTGCCGCTAAAGTAGATTTTACGATTTTTTACGAGAACTAAGAGAGGTAATCAGTGACTAGGAGACGATTAGATTACGTTACCCCTGACTCGAGTGGTTTGGACGTTTTCGACTCTTGGCAGGGGAGTATAATTGACTCTTTAACCTTAAAGCCTGACGCTGTTACTTACAAGATCAAGGGGCAGGTTTGTTTTGGGAACGAATATAAAACCTTGTATTACACTACTAGGAATGGAGCAGACGCAGGTAGTGAAACAATTTGGACAACAGACTACAATTTTACTTTTGATTTTGAAACAGTTTACACAGATCGAGGAGGTAATAATACAGCAGGAACGCACAGCTTAGCTTACTACGAACGTGACTTAACAGCGTTTCAGTCAGATAAAACTGCGGACGATATCCCTAAAGAGGAGAAGCAGTTAGTAACTCTTTCATTCTTGAAAAAGCTTATCGCAATGGCGACTTACATAGTAAGCTCACCACGCAAATTTGACTTTAACTCAGATAAGACTATCGAGCAAGCTAAGAAAGGTAACGTAGTAGAGCAGTGGAATTTTAATTTCTTAGCGTTGAAAGTTAAATTTGGTTATGTTACTGCAACTGGAGACACTAGTAAGATAGATTTTACTGTACCGTTTAGTAAGGTATGCTTTGGAGTGTGGTTCTCTTGCTATGCTAAAACGACAGGAAATAAATGCAACGTTAGATTATCAACAGAGAACACGGTTCTAATGAAAGACGGTTTTACTGTTGTACATGATGAAAAACTAGACAACACAAGAGTACAATATCGCTGGTTCGCGATCGGTTTTTAGAATAGAGGTAAATATGAATAATAATTATACGTATTGGTATGATCCTAAGACTAACGAGTTACATGTGACCGACACATTGTTAGCCCCTAACTTTGACTGTGTAATGTTGACTGAAGAGGAATACTCTGACTGCTTATCAAATATTGAAAACTTACACCCATTAAGAGACGGTCGCCCTACAATTGCTTATAATACTTATGGGGGCGATGAATTTGCTACATGGAACAGAGAAGCCGAGAAATTTGTACAATCCCCGGAACAACTTGAGAAGTGGAACGAATACAGAAAAGCTTATTGCTTAGAGAAAGGCTTCTCAATCATTAGAACCAAAGCTAACAATGCGTTAACCGAGGATCGTGGTTTATTCTTTGAGCAAGCTTTTGTGCGTTCATTGCTAGCAGAAGCTCGTGATTATAAAAACTATGGCATTGTTAACCCTGACAGTGAATTAGAGAAGTATGCTCTGGTTCATGGAGTAACAGTGGATAAACTAGTCAAGGATATCCTTGCAACTCAACAAGAGCTTAATGACACTGCACAAGCAGTAGCATGCTTTAAAGGGTTTCTTGAAGACTTGCTAATTAATCTGGACATTAACGATCAGAAAGCCGTAGATGACTTTGTAGGCTATTGTGAGAAGGTAACCCTACAAGATATCAAAGATTACTATTACGAGGAGTTAAAGACCCGAAAAAAGGCTAAAAAAGCTAAATAAAAATAGAACCCAAGTATTAACTACTTGGGTTTCTTATTTTGTAATTTCTTCAGTGCTCTTTGCAGAACAGAATTATCTTGTTGTAACTGTTCAATTTTATCAAGAAGAGACTCTTGACAATTATTTTTATCAAATGGTACAAAGCTGGGTTTACGAGTTTCTTCAAAGTTAGAATGTGGATTATCTGTCAGACGCTTTATATATTGATTTAACTCATGAATCTTATTCTCGGCTTGTACTAGTTTACACTGAGAAGATTTTAGCTCAATCAATGCCGTCTCATAGCGTGTCTGATAATTTGTCTTAAGTTCTTTAAGCTCTTTTTTAGATAATTTTTCTGCTTCTTTGTGTGTTGACTCGTAAAACTCTTCAACTATTTCTAAAATCTTTTTACAGTCAGATTTTAAAGTGCAGATCACCTTTAAAGTCTTTTCGAACTGAATGATTTTTCTGTTCTTATCTCTTAGAGCATGCTTTAAAATACCAAATTGGTCTTTAAGAGTTAAGTATTTAAGTTCAATATCTTCTTCACGTGTTCGTGCCATAATTACCTTTTAATATTTCAATCAACTCTAAAATATTTGAGTTCTCTTTTAGAGTTTCAAACCATTTATTAAAAAGGAATTTACGCTCATCTTCAAAGTTATATTGGTTATAGAATTTATCGCTTTGGTTCGTGTGTTCTTTACCGTGGGCAATGCACGCTGAAATTGCGTCTTTCATTTCAGGATGTAACTGGTACATCTTGGTCATGAAAAGAGATCTGAAGCCGTGAGCTTGGGCTTCGAACTTACGGCAGTATCTAGATATTTTTGATTGTAAAACTACATAGGAATATTTAAAATATCTGAATATTGGTAAAAGTTCATCAGGGATATAAACTAAATGAGGTCTTCTTGCTTTCATACGATTGGCAGGTATACGCCACCAATTACCGTCAAGTTCAGGCTCTTCTAACCCCAGAATTTCATTTAATCGCCCTGCTGTACAAATGATTAAAGTTATGGCTCTTATAGTTTCTATATCTTTGTCAGATCTCTTACTACTAGCTTTTTGTACTAGGCTTTCAATAAAGTTGCCCACTTGCTCAAAAGGTAGCATTTTACGGGTACCTAGACTTTCTAAATCTGGGAATAGATTTCTTATAGTCGGTAATGCTACGGGTTTTATGTACTGTTCACCCATACCAAACTTAACAATAGCACTTAAAAATAAGTAAGCATTTTTTACTGTAGCTACTTGCTTATTATCTTTCAAAACTTGTAAGGAATTTCTCAAGTTATTAGGAGTTAAGTTTTCTGCTTTAAGGTCTGCTATCCCTACTTTAGTTAAAGTTTTTAATGCACCGTCATAATTTACTCTTGTACTTTTACTTAAAGCGTTACCCTTATATTTTAAGTAAAGAGAAGCTAATTCTTTGACTGTAACACCATAAAATACTTCTTTCTTGTCCTCTATGTCTTTTTTCATCTCATAAGCTTTAGCTCTAGCTTCTTCTATATCCATACTATCAGAAGCACCTAGAAAGAACTCACCTACTCTTAGCTTTTTTTGCTTACCATCTATACGAATACTTTGGTACCATACACCCTTGCCTTTTATAACAGGGGATAATACAAGATGAAGACCTTGACCGTCTGATAATGTTACAGCTTTCTTTTGAGAGAATGCTTTAGCTATACCACTATTAATTTTTGTTTTGTTTAGTTTGCCATACATAAAAAAATGATCCTAAAGTTGAAGATTATATAGTAACAATTTAGTAACACTTTTAAAAATGGAGTACCGAAATCGCTCTTCTACCATATCATACTTTAGTGTCATTTTTATATTTTTATTTAACCTTAAAATCAACAGGTTAATGAAAATTAGTAGAATACATCTACTTATAACCTGCTAATTAGTGTATAATAGTACTTTGAGTTTATACTCATGTATATTTTTATTTAAGTAACTTAGCTGTCCTATTATATTGCCTATTGTTTATACAGCTGAGAAGCTGCATGATATAACAAATATGCAATCTATAAATGAAAGGGGTTTGTTTTCGATATGGATAGCCTAATTGCACTATTTGAGCACTTTGCGGAATATGGTAACATAATTTCCTATATCCTTGTCTTTGCAGTTTTAATGTTAAGTGGTTTTGGGGTACCTATCCCAGAAGATATCACTTTAGTTACTGCCGGTATTCTTGCTAGTCAGGGATATGCACATGGATATGGAATTTTTCTAGTCTGTATGGCCGGAGTTTTAATTGGAGATTCCTGCATGTATATCCTAGGATATATTTATGGGGTTAAACTCTTACGTGTTAAATTCCTCCGTAAAATTCTTACAGCGAAAAGAATCAAAACCATTCGTTATAGATTTCAGGATAATGCGATATTATTCCTATTTGTAGCTCGATTTTTACCAGGACTAAGAGCTGCTATCTATCTTTTCTCGGGTATTACCCGCAAAGTTTCCTATACCAAGTTTATCTTAATAGACTTTTTCGCAAGTATTATTTCTGTACCAGTTTGGGTAAGTCTAGGATATTTCTTTGGCAATAATCTAGAGCATTTAAAACATTTAGTTAGTAAAATCGGTTTAGGCTTTACAGTTGCAGCCGTGATAGGCTTCATTTTAATCTTTGTCTTTATTAAGATTAGAATCAGAAAGCGTGAAAAATCTTTAAGTGATTCTGTTAATAAAGAGCAAGACGAAGAACTGTATCTCCATGCCAAAAACCACTCTGGTGAAATCAAGAAAAAGCAAAAAGTTAAAAGCACTACAAAATAAAAAGCGAGTCGCAAGACTCGTTTTTTAAAACCTTTATTCTAGTTTCCGAATAAGAGGAAATCTTTAAATGAAAAACAATAATTCATTTACAAAAAACACAAGCATGGATCAAGATATCGGGGATATCGCTCAGCTCGCAACAGCCTCTAAAAGTGATATTCTTTTTGGCAATATCAAGCCAACAACTGTACGCGAAGCCTATCGTGATGAGCGTGCTTGGCGTCTCAAGTACAAAAAGGCTTATTTACAAAGTCCTAAACTCTTTTTAATTAAACAAATTATCAATCCTTTTAGTTTAGTTAAAACTTTTTTAGCAATCTTTTTAGGGACATCTTTAGCTTTACTTACAAGATCTGATATTAATCTGGGAGTATTCTTACTTTGTTTATTATTAGGTTTCCTGTTTCAAATCTTTTCTAACCTTTGTAAAGAGTACTCATCTGAGAACCTTGGCACTAAATACGAATGTCGTATTTGTGAATTTGAAGCTACCCCTGGGAAAAAGATTATTTCTCGTAGACGTATCTTACAAGTAATAAAACTTGTACTACTAACAATTGTTGGCGCTTGCGTTGCTCTTGTTTTCTTAGCTCAATTAAACTTAGGTTCTATCCTAATTTTTGCGGGCTTAGTTATTATTACTTTAAACCTCTTAGTAAGATATTCAATTGGGAAAAACCCATATAACTTTACAATTCTTGGAGAATTATCTTACTTTTTAGTATATGGTCTTGTAATGGTAGGAGCTTCTTTCTACCTCCAAATCCATGACTTTGATATCTACATTCTATTCCCAGCTATTGCCTTTGGTTTTTTATGTGTAGCAACTTTACACTTAATTAACATGCGCGATAGTTACGTAGCTCGTGCTTACCATAAAAACAACCTAGCTGTAGTTTTTGGTACTAAAGCAAGTCGTTTATTGCAAACTATCTTCTACGTTTTTGCTTTAATTTTTTATACTTACTTTAATACTCTGATATCAGCTCCTTGGTTCTGTTACCTTTTCTTTATAAGCGTTCCTTTTATCGCTTATCATCTTTATGTTATCCATAAAGATCCAAGTACTAAATCTTTAAACCACCAAAAATATATAGCAAACCTAATTAATTTAATTATGACTGGTACTTTTATAGTTACCACTATTACCGCTATCTATGCTTGGAAATAAGATTTTAAAAAGAGCTGTGGTGAATGACCATAGCTCTTTTTTAAAATGGTCATCAGTCACAATTTCAATAAAAAATCACCAATAAAAAATTAGTTTGCATTATCATATGCAAAAAAGTAGCTAAGAAGAATTTTATATATGTTAAGTAACTTAAGTTTAAAAGAACAAGCTAAATTAGTGTTAAGTCTTACAGACTTGACATCTCTAGATGATAAAGATAACTTTAATACCATTCAAGATCTATGCGCTAAGGCAGTAAGTTCATATGGCAAAGTAGCAGCTGTTTGTGTGTACAAGCAATTTGCTAATTACGCAAAATTCTTACTTGGAGATCAAGTAAAAGTTGCTACAGTTATAAACTTTCCAGATGGAGCTTTAGATCCACAAAGATTTGCTTTTGAATATGCTTACTCTATTAGTCAAGAAGTTGATGAAATTGACTATGTTTTCCCATGGCGTAAACTTGTTGAATTAACAGCAAATCAAGATAAACAAATTGCGGATTTAAGCAAAGTTAAAGAAAATCCTGTTTACCAAGAAATGTATGCTCTAGTAAAACCTTACTTAGCTCCTCTAAGCAAAAAGGACACTAGAGTTAAAGTTATACTAGAATCAGGTTCTTTAACTCCAAATCAAATAGCTATTGCTAGCCAGATTTGTCTTGATTTCCAAGTTGACTTTATTAAAACCTCAACTGGTAAATTTGGTCCAGGCGCAAGTTTAGAAGCTGCTCAAATTATTTTTGAACTGATTAAACTAAACAAGAGTAACACAGGTTTCAAAGCTTCAGGTGGGATTAGAACTGTATCTCAAGCTATGGAATATATTTCTTTAGCGCAAAGCATTCTTGGCGATAACTTTATCAAAGCTGAAACTTTCCGCTTTGGTGCTTCAGGAATTTACAATGATATAGTAAATATCCTTGAGGATCGTGAACCAACAGAAAATAATAGTTCTTACTAGAATTTATCTTAATTTTTACTAAAAATTAATTCTAACTTGAGATATAATTAGACTAAACTTATCTTGAGACTAATTTAGTCTTATTTATCTTAATTTAGATATAAGTCCAAGGCACTCAAATATGAAAAAACGTGTATTTATCATGCTCCTAGATTCATTTGGTATTGGTCATGCTCATGATGCAGACAAATACGGTGATAAAGGATCTGATACTTTAGGTCACATTGCCCAATTTTTTGCTGATGGGAACAATGCTTTAAAACTTCCTAACTTAACTAAACTAGGTTTACTGGAAGCATACAAACATTCAACTGGTAGTTATCCTGCCAAAATGGATCCTAGCTTAGTGGATCCTAAAGCTTCTTACTGCTATGCGCAAGAAGTTTCTAATGGTAAAGATACTCCATCAGGTCACTGGGAAATTGCAGGTTGTCCTGTAAGATTTGACTGGACTTATTTCCCTGAACATAAAAACTCTTTCCCTGAAGAGTTCTTAGATTTAATCGTTAAAAAAGCTGGTTTACCTGGTTATTTAGGTAACTGCCATGCTTCTGGTACGGTAATTCTAGATGAATTAGGCGAAGAGCATATGAAAACAGGAAAACCTATTTTCTATACTTCTGCGGATTCAGTATTTCAAATTGCTGCCCATGAAGAAACTTTTGGTGTAGAAAAACTATTAGCTTTATGTGAATTAGTTCGTGAAGAATTAAACAACCACTTTGAAGCTGTTGGTCGTGTAATTGCTCGTCCATTTGTTGGTGATAAAGCAGGTTCATTTACTCGTACAGGTAATCGTCGCGATTACTCAATTTTACCACCTTCTGAAACTGTTTTAGTACAGTTAGAGAAAAATGGAGGTCAAGTAGTGTCTGTAGGGAAAATTGCAGATATCTATGCTCACCAAGGTATTACGAAAAAAGTTAAAGCTACTGGTCTAGAAGAGTTATTTGATAAATCTATTCAAGAAATCAAAGAAGCTAAAGACAATACTATTGTTTTCACTAACTTTGTAAACTTTGACTCTGACTTTGGTCACAGACGTGATCCAAAAGGTTATGGTGAAGCTTTAGAGTATTTCGATAGTCGTGTACCAGAACTTCTAAATCTACTAGAAGAAGGTGATTTAATTATCTTTACAGCAGATCATGGTAATGATCCTACATGGCCTGGTACTGAACACACTCGTGAACATATCCCAGTATTATTTGCTGGTTCAGGTGCTGTTCCTGGTTACCATGGTAAAAGAGAAACTTTCTCTGATATAGGTGCTACTATTGCTAAATACTTAAACCTACCAGGTTTTGATTTTGGTAAAGCAATTTTCTAATATTTTTCTTCCATTAACTTCAACATAAGGATAAAAATTTATGGCTACCGCTCATAACGCAGCTGAATTTGGTGATATTGCAGAAACAGTATTAATGCCTGGTGATCCACTACGTGCTAAATACATTGCAGAAAACTTTTTAGAAAACCCTGTACAGTTTAACACTGTTCGTAATATGTACGGTTACACTGGTACTTATAAAGGTAAACGTCTTTCAGTGATGGGTCATGGTATGGGTATGCCATCTATCTCTATCTACGCTGAAGAGTTATACAAATTCTACGGTGTTAAAAACATTATTCGTGTAGGTTCAGCAGGTGGTTTACTAGATGATGTAAACTTACGTGATGTTATTATTGTTACAGGTGCATCAACAGATTCAAAAATCAACCGTCAACGCTTAAAAGATCACGATTACTCTGCTGTAGCTTCATATGAAAACATTGCTGCATTAGTTGAAGCTGCAAAAGAAAATGGTGTTGAATTTAAAGTTGGTAAATCATTCTCTGCAGATTTATTCTACTCTCCAGATCCAGAATTTTTCCAAACTTTAAAGAAATATAAATTCTTAGCGGTAGAAATGGAAGCAGCAGCTTTATTCCCTATTGCAGACTTATATGGCGCTAAAGCTGGTTGTATCTTAACTATCTCTGATCACATTTTAAGAGAAGAATACACTACAGCTGAAGAACGTCAAAATACTTTCAACCAAATGATGAAAGTTGCTTTAGACGCTGCTGTAAAAGTTGATTAATTAATTCTTTATAATCTACAAATAATCCACGCATTTATAAATGCGTGGATTATTTTATATTCTCTAAATTTGACTTAACTTTTATTTACTTTAGCATTTACTTTCAAAGTGGTATAATAGTAGAAACAACCTCGCAATGTAAAAAATCATTTTAAACCACACTAGTAGAGATTATAGGTCATGAAATACTTAGTCGAGTTACCCAAAGAAAAAGTTCAAGTCACTAAAATTAACGGTAAAAGATATGCTTACCGCAGAGGAAAAAGTTATAGAGAAAACGGTAAAGTAAAAAGAGAAAATGGCACATGTATAGGTAGAGTAGATGAAGAAACAGGTTTATTAATAGCCAATAAAAACTATTATTTAATCTATGAAGTACCCATGCCTCATGACCTAAATACACTCTCTAGGAAAGATACTACTAGAAAACCCAAAATAGTAAAATCACAAATACCACCTTTTAGCTATCAATATTACTACCTGCAATTAGCAGAGGAAATTAAATTGACTAGTATTCTAGAAGAGGTATTTCCAGATAACTATGATGATATCCTCAACTTATCCGGATATATTATAGCAGGTGGTAATTCTATGGTAGACTTTGAACAGTGGGCTATAAAACTAGGATTGAAAAAAGTAAATGTACTTTCAGGTCAAAGAATTAGCGAATTATTTGCTTCCATCAGTAATAGTTCAATTATGGATTTCTTTACAAAGTGGTACAAAACTCATGAACTTGAACAAGATCTGCTTGTCTATGAGATAAGTTCAAACTCAGAAACTGCTCAAAAGGTTATTAAAGATTTTATATGTACTGATAGTAAAAATCTAATAAACCTAGGAATTGTTGTAGGGCAACAGAATGACCTACCATTAGGTTATGTTACATACTCTGGAAATGTAAAAGATAATACCTACTTCTCAGTTGTTTATGATGTAGTTGAGGATATTAAATCTTCTAATGCTATTTGGGTATCAGATGAAAAACAAGATACTAGTTACTTTACAGAGTTAGACAAAGCAGGCATATCCTTCTTAACCTCTATGCCTAAAGATCTAAACCTTTATAAAGATCTAGTTAACCTAGCTATGCAAAAAGGAATGACTTCTCATTACCTTATTGACATCTATGAATCTCAAGCTCGAGGTTTTACCACAAAAGCTGAGCTATATGACTTAAAACTCCAAGCTCATATTGTGTTTGATCCTGAGAAAAAAGCATTACAAGATGAAAATCAAAGACAATTAGCTCTAAAAAACAATGAAAAACTGTTAGAACTACAAAATAGCAAAGGTAAAATCAGTCATGCAGATAGCCTCTACTACAAAATCACAAGACATTCTGAAACAGAATTTTCCTATGATTTTGACGCAGATTTGTATGCTGCTGATGAGAAAATGAACGGCTTTGCGATTTATTTAACAAATAGTCAAAATATTGACATTAAAAGAGCAAATGTTATTTATCGAGAAAAAAGTATTATCGAAAAAATCTTTGGTAGTCCAAATGATGACAAAGAGTTCAAAAAAATGAAAACTCACAATGCTGCGACTACAAGAGGGAAAACATTTGTGCAATTTGTAGCCCTAATTCTTCTATCTACGATGGCTAAGACCCTTAGAACTAATGAGAATACTAAAACTCTTAATGTTGAGCAGTGTATAAAGCACTTAATAGAGACGCAAATTGCTACTAAAAATACTTCAGCAAAAAATCTAACTGATATGCAGAAAGAGATCTTTGGTAGTTTAAACATTGAAGTAAAGAGTTAGTCGTGCTCTAACCTATTTTCCCGTTT
>NZ_NRHC01000020.1 GCF_003585885.1 Psittacicella hinzii
GAGTAGGGGAACACTCCCCTGCCTAGTCAGGGGACTGTTCACCTACTCTGGTTCCGTTCTTGGTGTTAAATTTACGTTTAAAAACTTGTCACTAATTTCTACAAATAATATACAATTTTTTAAGTAAGAAAAACAATAATTTAAAAACTATCTTAAATTTTTTCTCATTTTTAGCTTGCTTTTAAAAATTTTATTGTATAGAATGGATTTATACCAAGGAAGTTCAGCTTCCTCCTATCTAACTACTTATCAAATAAAGGTTTTTTTTCATGGTGATTATTAGTATTATTAACATTATTATTTTGTAATTTCAAGTTGAGATTTTATAACTTATTTATTTAGAAGTACTCAACTTGCGAGTTACCAGCTAAATTAAAAGTTGTAAAATAATAATTTGAAGACGATGTTAAAGTACTAATACAGCTTAAGAAAAACTTCACCTCTCTTCTCTTATTATCTTCACCCTTATCTACCATCTTCTTATTAACCACTCAATCCGTTTGGTTATACGTTTTCTTCTCTTCAATTCGTAGATAAAAAATTCTTTTATAATTTTAGCTCGGCTAGCTCCAACTTTTAAACAAAGTATTAAAGTTTATATTGCTAATAAACAAGAATAAACTCCTTTATTCCTCAGTGGTTTATGAGGTTAAAAATTATAATTTAAAACCTCATCTTATGTTTGTTTGATTTGATTAATAACTAAAGATTTGTCGCTCTTTATAATTTTTTCTTTGAAACTATTGCACAAATCTAAAAAGCTGTTTAAACTATACTAGCATTTAAAGGTAATTTTAAATTATCTAAAAATGTTCAATATTTAATTTATTGGAGTAACTAAAAATGACTAACGCTAAAGTTCGCCTAGAATTAACAAGTACACCAAAAACTAAAGTGCCAGAAGATAAATTAGGTTTTGGTCAAGTATTTACAGATCATATGTTTGTTATGGATTGGGATGAAGAAAAAGGATGGCATGATGCTCGTGTTGTTCCACATGGTTCTTTATTACTAGATCCATCATTTGGTGCTTTACACTATGGTCAATCAATCTTTGAAGGTTTAAAAGCATACAATAATGGTGGTAAAGTTTACTTATTCCGTCCTAATAAGAACTTTGAGCGTTTAAATAACTCAGCAGACCGTATGTCTTTACCTCGTTTAGACGAAGAGTTTGCATTAGAAGCTTTAAAAGAATTTGTAAAAGTTGATCGCTCTTGGGTTCCTACTACTGAAGGTACTTCTTTATACTTACGTCCTTTAATGTTTAACTCTGAAGTAGGTTTAGGTGTGCACCCAGCTAAAAAAGTAACTTACTTAGTTTTAGCTTCTCCATCAGGTGCTTACTTCACAGGTGGTTTAAAACCAATCCGCTTATACGTTGAAGATGAATATGTACGTGCTGCTGTTGGTGGTGTAGGTTTTGCAAAAACTGCAGGTAACTATGCAGCTTCATTAAAAGGTCAATTAAAAGCTGAAGAGTTTGGTTGTCAACAATGTCTATGGTTAGATGCTAAAGAACACCGTTATGTTGAAGAAGGTGGTGCGATGAACGTATTCTTCAAAGTAAATGGCGAGTTCTACACTCCTGCTTTAACTGGTTCAATCCTTCCAGGTGTTACTCGTGACTCAATGTTACAATTACTAAGAGATCGCGGTGAAAAAGTTCACGAAGCACGCTTAGATGTTAACGAATTATTTGAACAAGCTAAAAATGGTCAACTAGAAGAAATGTTCTGTGTTGGTACAGCTGCAGTAGTTACTCCAGTAGGTACTTTAGTTCGCCAAAACCACCAAACTGGTGAGTTAGAAGAAGCTGTAATCAATGGCGGTCAAACAGGTAAATATACTCAAGATCTATACTCAGAACTAGTAAATCTACAACTAGGTAAAACCGAAGATAAACACGGTTGGTTAGTTGAAGTTTGTGATGCTGAATAATCTTGGAGAATAATATTTATGAAAATTTTAGTTGCTGGTTCAGGTGCTATGGGTTCTTGCTTTGGTCATGTTTTACACAAAGGTGGGAACGAAGTTACTTTATGCGATAAATGGGAAGAAAATTTAGAGGCAGTTAGAAGTCGCGGTCTTATTATTACTGATGTAGATAAGCGTGAAGAATCTCCTTTAAAAATGTATCACCCATCAGAAGTAACAGGTGATTTTGATCTAGTACTCCTATTTGCAAAATCTATGTATCTTGAAGATATGATCCAAGATATCAAACATTTAGTAAAAGAAAATACTAAAGTATTATGCTTATTAAATGGTCTTGGTCATTTAGAAACTTTAAGAAAGTATTTTGCTGATAAAAATATCTTAATGGGCGTTACTGTATGTACGGCGAAATTATTAGGTCCAGGCGACTTTTTACTTTCGTCACACTCAAATACAGAGATCAAAAACATAGATCCAAATGAAAGAGAAGCATGTGAAGCTGTTATCAAAGCATTCAACGATAGCACCATGCCAGCAACCTATTCTGAAGATATTGCTTACTCTATTTGGCGTAAAGCTTGCTTAAATGGAATGACTAATAGCGTTTGTGCTCTATTAGACATTAACATGCGCATGCAAGGCCAAATGGATGAGTCAAAAGAAATAATTCGTCAAATTATTTCTGAATTTGCGGCAGCTGCTGCTCTTGAAGGGGTTCATTTTAATGTAGATGAGTTCACAGAGTGGGGCTTTACTTTCTTAACTCCAGCATTTGCAGGAGTTGACCATTACCCATCAATGTGGCAAGATCTTGTAGCTAATAAACGTGCTACTGAAATTGACTACTTAAATGGTTATGTCGCTCGCAAATTAAAAGCAGCCGGTCAATGGGCTCCTTACTGTGAGTTAATTACTCGCTTTGTTCATGGTAAGGAAAAAGCTTTAGGCATTCCTTACACTTTTGTTAAATAACTTATCTAATAAAAAATGGCTTCAAATCAAAATACAGTACAACAAGTTGCCGAAAATAAGCTTACTGTAAAGCAATTTTTTCTTAATGTCTTAAACGGCATGGCAATCGGTATCGTTGCGGCTCTGATCTCTAATGCAGTGTTAGGTGGTATTTTGTCATCTCTTGCTGCTGAATCTACAGTTGCTCGTGGCTTACAATTTGTTGCAACCACCGTACAATTTGCAACTGCTCCGCTAATTGGTTTCTTAGTTGGAATTAACTTTAAATTCAACCCATTCCAATCAGCGTGTTTAGCTCTTGTAGCTTACATTGCCGCAGGTAACGTACAATTTGTTCCAGCACAAACATTTACGGTTTTAGTAGATGGAGTTGAACAAACTAAAACTATTGCCGCAGGGTTTGTAGTTAAAGGTCTAGGTGACATCCTAAACGTGCTTGTTGCTAGTTCACTAGCTGCGGGCTTAACCTTACTAATCAAAAATAAATTTGGCTCATTAACGCTATTATTACAACCAATCGTTGTAGGTGTTGGAGTTGGTTATGTTGGTTATGTATTAGGTCCTTATGTAGGCTCTGTTACTAAATACCTAGGTGAATTAATTCGTTACTTTACCGAATTACAGCCGTACATCATGTGTCCATTACTAGCTATTACTTTCTGTTTTGCAGTATCATCTCCATTATCTTCAGTTGCCTTAGCATTAATTACTGAAGTTAGTGGCTTATCATCAGGTGCTGCTAACATTGGAGTAGCTTCAGCTGCAACTTTCTTAATCATTGCTAGCTTCAAAGCTAACAGAATTGGGGTGCCAATCGCAATCTTCTTCGGAACTATTAAGATGATGTTACCTAAGATGGTTATGCGTCCGTACTTATTTATCCCTATGTTCGTTTTAGCGGCAGTTAATGGTCTAGCTGTGGCAGCTTTTGGTATCGTAGGTGATACATCTTCAGCTGGTTTCGGTTATATCTCATTAATCGGTCCATTAAAAGCTTACGCAATGATGGAATCAGAGTTTAAATTATTATTTATCGTTTTAGCTTATTTAGTAATTCCATTCGTAGTTGGTTATGTTATCCACTATGTATGTACTCGTGTGTTAAAACTATACGATAATCAATATTTTAAATTTGAAAGTTAATTTATTTTAATATCTGAAAAGGGGGAGTTTTACAACTCCCCCTTTTCGATTATTAAAAATTACTAAAAATTACTTATTCTTGCTTATCATTACTTCAAGTTTTTCCTTAAGCTAAACCTAAAGCTCTAGCATAACGAGCATCTACTTTTACCACACATTTTTTTACTATAGCAGATTTAGATGAGGTTGCAAAGCCGGCAAAGTGAGCTATTCTTGGAGGAATAATTACTCCTTCTCCTTGAGTTAGCTCTACATTTCTTAAAGCAGGAAGAGCAAAAGTAAAGATAGTATCATTTTCTACTTTAGGATCTGCTTCTTTTTTAATGCTAGCTGAAACAGCTTCTAGTTGATAAATATATTGCTCATTTCCAGCAAATACTAAGTGAATATCGTAAGTATGCTCATGATATTCACTTTTATAATAATTAAGCTCTTGAGGCTCAAACTCATTAAAGATTACTTTATTTACTAAATGAGAAATTTTCCCCTCTTCTAAATCGGCTAACTCTTTAGTTGCTAATTCTAATAAAGCTGGTTCAATCTGCGCATTTGGCAAATACTTCTCTACATTTTTTAGAAAATCACCTAAGTACTCTACCCTTACAGCAGGTAAGTCTTTAGCTGAAGCTTGAGCATAAGCTGTTAAAAGATCTAAGAAGTTTGTTAATACTTTTCTTTCTGGAAAAAAGTTATCTAAGTTAGCACTATGAAAGAAAATCATACTATTACCTACTAATTAAAAATAGTTATTATTTAAATCGATATTTAGCCAAACAAACCTATTTAACAAGTTATTTCTGACAAATTATTGTAAAATATACAAGATTGAAAAGATCTGTTAATATTATATCTTTTCTCAAAGAAAAATAGAGTTTATTCAAATTTTTTACTATATGGAAATTATTTTAGCAACCCCAAGAGGTTTTTGTGCTGGGGTAGATAGAGCTATTTCAATTGTTAATCTAGCTTTAGAGAATTTTGATCAACCTATCTATGTACGTCATGAAGTAGTACATAACCGTTACGTGGTTAATGATTTACGTAGCCGTGGAGCTATCTTTGTTGAAGAACTAGATGAGGTACCTGACAATAGCATCGTTATCTTCTCAGCTCATGGGGTTTCACAAGAGGTTAGACAGGAAGCAAAAAATCGTCAACTGACAGTCTTTGATGCAACTTGCCCATTAGTAACTAAAGTACACATGCAAGTAAGTCGTGCAGCTCGTAAAGGTATCAATGCAATTCTTATCGGGCACCAAGGACACCCTGAAGTAATTGGGACTATGGGGCAATACATTTCAAACAATTCAAGAATGGTCTTAGTAGAATCTATTGCTGACGTTGATCAACTTGATTTTGATGTAAATGAACCGCTAACTTACATGACGCAAACAACTTTATCATTAGATGATACGCGTGATATAATCGAAGCTTTACGTCAAAAATATCCTCATATCGAAGGACCTCGTAAAAATGATATTTGCTATGCGACAACCAACCGCCAAAATGCAGTAAGAGATTTAGCCCAACAAGTAGACATTATGTTTGTTGTTGGCTCAAAAAACTCTTCCAACTCTTCTCGTTTAGCCGAACTTGGTAATCGCTTAGGTACTAAAAGTTATCTAATTGACGGTAAACAAGACGTTCAATTAGAATGGTTAAAAGGTGTAAAGAAAATTGGCATTACTGCTGGCGCTTCAGCACCTGATATTCTTGTACAAGAGCTTATTAGTTACCTTAAAGAACATGGCGTACAAAATGTAAGTAATCTTTCAGGTCTAGTTGAAGAAGTATATTTCCAAGTACCAAAAGAATTACGTATTAAGAATATTACAGAATAATTGAAGATAACTCAAATGCTGTAATCATTGAAAAATAATAAAGGATCTTAA
>NZ_NRHC01000021.1 GCF_003585885.1 Psittacicella hinzii
AGAAGAGTAAAGCCAGAAGAACAAATCTATCCTAGAAGAACAAATCTATCCTAGAAGAACAAAGGATATAGAGCACAGAGCTTTTGGTTACAAAAATTAAGATGTTTTCTAGTCTTTTAACCCCTCTCTTGTAGGTAAAACTAAGCAAAGGAGCTTTATTTTTTAATCTCTCTTTGACTGCAAAATTGTTTTACCAGTTCCTAGCCTAGTGTATTTTAGGAACTTAGTTGTTTTATACTGGTAAAATTTTTATCTTTTTAAGGGCATTAGTATGTAATTTTTTACAAAAATGAAAGGGCTTCGATATATAATATTAAAACCATGTAAAATTTATTTTGCATGTGCAAATATCATTTTTTTAGCAAAAACATTTACCAATTTCTAGGGCAGGTTTCTTAAAAAGAAAACAATCTAGAAGTTTTCTCTTGAGAACTTTCCTGGTAAAGGTTTTTGTGTATTTCGTGCTTTACCTTTTAAATTTAAGACCAAACTCAAGGTTTTGACCCTTAGACAACCTTGAATCAGACCAAGACAGTTATTCAATGAATATAAAAAAGGTGCTCAAGTAATATCTTGAGTTTGCCTTAAAATTTAAAAGCAAAGATTCACCACAATAAACACACATATTGGTAAATTTTAATGAATTCTATCTATAAATTAAAGTTTAACCGTCGCACTTTATCCTTAGATGCCGTTTCTGAACTGGCAACTAATGCGATAACCGCTTCGACAAACCACAAAGACTCCTGGCAACCCGCCCTGTCACTCCAACGTCTTTGTACACTTCTTAATACCTTTGCCTTACCAGCCTCGGCTTTACTGCTAACGGCAAATTCTCTAGCAGTAGAACCACGTTCAGGCATGAACGTGGTAAATGGTTATGTAAATGTTGTTACTAATGGCGCGGTAACAAGTATTGCTAACTCGCCGAACGCAATAATCAACTGGCAAAAATTCAATATCCAATCTGATGAGATTGTTAAGTTCTTACAACAAAGTTCTGATTCTGCTGTCCTAAACCGCGTGTTAGGAGGGGAACTCACGCAAATTCTTGGGACATTACAATCAAACGGTAAAGTTTTTATTGTAAACCCAGCTGGGATTGTCTTTGGTGAACATGCAAAGGTTGATGTAGCTTCATTGGTAGCTTCAACTTTAGATCTGAGCGATGCAGATTTTCTTAAAGGTAATTACGTTTTTAATCAAGAAAAAGACAAGGCTATTACCTCGGTAATAAACCAAGGGATGATTAAAGTTGCTGAAGACGGCACTTTAGCTCTAGTTGGTGGTAAAGTTCTTAACACTGGTATTCTTGAAGCTAAAAACGGCACAATTTACCTTTTAGCAGGGCAGTCAATTACCATCCAAGATCTTGATAACCCCCTCATTTCTTATAAAGTTACGGCTGACAATAAAGCAGTTAACCTTGGTGAAATTGTTGCTAAACGTGCAGTTTTACTAGCGAACAAGATCTCACACGGCTATAACCAAGACCCTGTTTCTTTTGTTGACATTATTTCAGGGACAAGTTCAGCACAACAAACAAGTATAACCGCTTCGGGAGAAGTGGTTCTTTATGGTGCCTCTGAAGCAGAGGTAATGCAAGACATTAGCCTCAACAATAGTCAATTAGCTAATAACTACGCTTGCCAGTCAGCGATGGTTGTGGTTAATGGTACGATTAACGTCTCTAACTCTACAGGGGTTGGGGGTAATGTTACTGTACTAGGTGACTTAGTTGTTTTAGAGAACAATGCCCTAATTGATGCTTCTGGAAATCAAGGGGGGACAGTTTACCTTGGTGGTGACCAAGAGGGAACTGGTGAGAAAAAACTAGCGAAGATGCTAGGAATGGATACTCAAGCAGTAGTAAATGTTTCTGGTACTGGCGGAGATGCTGGTACAGCAATTGCTTGGGGTAACACAGCTTTTTATGACGGGACATTTTTAGCGACTTCGGTTTATGGTAATGGTGGTTTTGTAGAAACTTCGGCAAACTACATTAACCTCCTAGACAATATTAATGTAAAAACAGATTCAACCTACGGTACTGTAGGTAATTGGTTAATTGACCCTGCGCATGCAATTATCGTTGATAACGAGACGATGAAAGCAGAGGCAATTACTTTTTATAAGCTCACAGCAAGTAGTGACCTCACCCCCACCTCCAATATTTACATCGGTTGGTACTACCCCGAGAAACCAACAACTGCCAATTTCATTTACTCGGATAAATTAAGTGAAGTCTTAAATAATAGTAGCGTTTCAATTCGTACAAACTTGAGTATTACTTTTTATAAAGTACAGAATTTTACTCCTTCAAATAGCAGTAACGTATTAGATTTTAAGACAGGTAACTATACCTTTTGGCATTCAAACTTTACATCAGATGTCCGTTTTAGATTGGTGCGTTTAAGCTCTGATCAATCAGGTCTGTACTTTAACTTAACTAATTCTAACATTCAGATCCGTAGCTTAAATGCGAACATTGGTGCGCAGTTAGCTATGAATAACTCTAGCATCACGACCACTCAATTCCTTATTGTTAACACCAGTTGGCGAGCAACGATTAATAACTCAACCTTAAACTCAGGTGGAGCTCTTAACATCACAGTGTGCGCAACTAGGTCAACAGATCATGCTTTAAGATTTGTAGGTAACAGTAGCATTACGGCAAAAGGAGATATCTACTTAATCTCTCCTAGAGGGGTATTAATTAATGGTAGTAATACTTCCATTACTGGAGGCGGAACAATTAACATCTTTGGTTCATACCAGGAGGGTGATAACACTCCAATTAATTTAACCAATGTTAATATCCAAGGTAGCACAGCAAGTGCCGCGTTAAATATTGCTGCATTTTCGAGCAATAACTATACAGCGGTAACTCTCAATAATGTAAGTTTCAAGAACCTTTCTGAAGTTTCTCTCACAGCTTACCAATTTAATGCAACAAATACCTCAACCGAGAATGTTACCGGAGATATAGTTCTAAATATTATTAGCGGGAATTTAGCGACTATTAATAGAACTACATTAAACTCTACCACCGGTAATATTTCTATTACGAAATCAGATGGTAGTTTAACCGTTAATAACTCTAACTTTACCGCTAATCAAAACTTAGGTGTAGCGGTTGCCAACGGAACCTTTACGGTAACTGGCTCTAATTTATCAGCTAACAAAAAATTAGACTTAAATGTAACTATTGGCTCATTTATAGGGAATAGAGCAAATCTATCAGCTAAAGAAGATCTGGTAGTAATCAGTAACAGCGCTTTAAACTTCAGTAGAAGCTTACTAAGTGGAGAGAGTATTTCTCTTCTTGGTTCAAGCCGAACTAATATTAATCTAGATAACTCTACTTTCAAAGGTATTAGCAATGCAAGTAGCACTCTTAACATCAGTAATACAGATGGTAAGGGAGCTATTTATCCGTTTATAACCTTAGATAATCTTACGCTGCAAGACTTTAAAGATATTGATGCAACTGGATTAAGGTTTAATGCTTCTAACGTAACAACCAGAAATATTAAAGGAAATATAACCTTTAATATTGTTGGTTATGTTTTCAGTAATGTTAACTACAGTAACTTTACAGCTGGAGGAAATGTAACCTTTAGTAAGGTTTCAAGTAACTTATCATTTGATTCAACTAATGTAACAGCTGAAGATAACCTTGTGATTAGTTCTGGAGGTACGGGTAATCTTCAGTTTAATAACTCTAACTTAGTATCTAATACTGGTTTTATCAGTCTTAGCGCAGCTTCAACTGTAGACTTTACTACCTCTACGTTAAATTCAGCAACTACAGCTGTACTACTAGGTACAACAGTTAATACCCACAGTAGTAACTTAACTACAAAAGCCGATCTTGAAGTTGGTAATAACTCAAGCCAAAGCATTAACCTAAGTAACTCAAGTTTTAAATCAACCACTGGGAACGTAAGTGTTAGTGGTACAACTGAAATCTTAGTTACAAACTCTAGCTTAAATGCAACTGTAGACCTTAACTTAACTACGGCTGCCCGTCCTTACACCTTAACTAACGGCCAGATAAAAATTAACAATAGTAATGGTGGTAAGCTAGTTGCCGGTCGTGATTTAAACATCACTACCAATAATCTTGAGTTAAATAACACTATCCTCCAAGCTACGGGCAATATTGGATTAGCAGAGCAAACAGCTCAAGCTGGAAGCTTTACGGCCAATAACGCAAGCTTAAATGCAACTAATGTAAGTGTAAGTTTTAACACTACTAACTTAAACGCGTCGAAATTCTACGCTCGTAAGAACTTAGATTTAGTTGCTAATGCAACTACTATTTCGAATAGTAGTAACTTAAGCGCAGCTAACAATCTAACTTTACAAGTAACTACTGCAAGTATTGAAAGTAAGTCACTGCTCAATGCAACTAACACAAGCATTGTAGCTACCAACGGTACTGCGGTACGCAATGGCGCTATAGTTAACTCTAGCCAGGGCACAATTATCTCTAGTAGAGAGATAATTGTGCCCTGGCTATAGTTAACTCTAGCCAGGGCACAATTATCTCTAGTAGAGAGATAATTGTAGATAATGCAACGGTTAAGTCAGCTGCAAATACGACTTTAAATGCCACTGATATAGATATTGCCAATGGCGCTAATGTTTGTGCAACCAGCAATACCTTTATCAATGCTACTCGTTTTGTCAATGTAACCAATGGTGCAAAAGTTACCGGTAATCACGTTAACTTAAGTGCTGCGACAAATAGCGTCAAAATTGAAGATAGTAACATCACAGCAACAGCACAAACTGAAGTTTATGCTAAACAGCATATTAATGTTACTAACAGCTCAATCAATAGTACAACAAGCACAACCACTCTCTATGGAGAGGCGTCAATAAATTTAAACAGTGCTAACCTAAGCGCATTCACTGATTTAAATCTAACCACCCCAGCGCTTGTTGCTAATCGTACTAATTTTAGTGCGCAAAACATTACGTTAAAAGGACAGGTTGCAGATGTAAGTTCAGGAACAGGAACTAGTGGAGAAGCTGGTGCAAGTGCACAAAGTTCAATTCTGTTACATAACTCAAGTTTAACTGCTTCAGAAAATGTACTTGTACAAGCTGATGAGGTAAATGCTCGTTTAACTAAAGTCAAAGGGCAAGAGATTAACATTAGTGCGACTAACGTTAATCTACAAGATTCTCTTCTGAATGCCACAACTAAAGACTTAATTGCCAAGGCAATTAACAACCTAAGTATTACTGCTTCAGAGGTTAAAGCAAGTAAAACGAATTTAACTCTAAGTGGGAATAATGTAACGCTTACGCAAGCGAATGTAACAGCTATTCAACTGCTGCAAGTAAATGCTACTGCAGGTACTGCTAATATCTCTAAAACAAATCTGACGGTAACTTCGGGTAATCTTACTCTTGTAGCTAAAGAGGGTATCCAAACAGCTGGATCAAACTTAACTGCAAGTAATAATGCTGACTTAGTTTCAAGTAATTCGTCAATTACTATAAGTAGTTCGAATCTAACAGCGCAAACTGGTTCACTGAACCTAACCGCAAGAAGTGCAATAAACATTACGAACTTTGCTAATGTTTCAGCAAAAATGTTTACGAACTTTACTGCAACAGAAATTTCTAATATCCATGCAAATGTTGCGGGGACAAACGTTAACTACAAAGGTAAAGTAAATACGTTACATTCAACGATTAACGCAAGTGCAGCTTTAAGTTTAGAATCAGGCGATGCGCTCATCTATGTACGTAACACTAATTTAAGTGCAGGTACGAACTTTACAGCTAAGGGTAATAGAACGAGTTTTATTACCGGTAACTTAACAGTCAAAGATAACGCTAACGTTACTTCGACTGATTTCGTTAACTTTAATGGTTTCAAAGTAAAAGTTGGTAGCCTCAATGCTACAGCGGCAACGCTTCTTAACTTCAGAAACTCACAAGTTACAAGTAACAAAACTGTTACCTTAACAGCAGGTTCTGGCTCTAACCATTATTTACAAGTAAACAACACGTCAATTACTGCAAATGGTAGCGTAAATGTAACTGCCAATGCAATTCGTGTTAACCAAAACAGTAACATTACCTCTAAAGAAGCCAATGTTACAGTTAACGCTTCAACCTTAGCATGCTTTACCAATGCGAACTTAAGTGGTCAAGCTCTAATTGTTCGTGGACAAACACTTAACCTAAGCAACAGTTCATTTAACGCAACTACTAGCGAGATCTCTCTAGGTAACGCTGATACTACGTATGTTAATGTTAAAGACTCGAAGCTAGTAGCTGGTAATGCAACTGCGGGTGATGTGAACTTACGTGGTAATAACTATGTAAACTTTAGCAACAGTACAATCTCTGCTGGACGTGATGTTAACCTAGCTTCACCAACAGGCATAGTAAATATCTCGAATGCTTCAACAATTGAAGCTGGTCGTTCAATTAACATTACTTCAGCTCAAGTAGAGTTAAATGCAACTTTAAACGCAACGCAATCAGTGGGCATTAACGCTTCTGCAAATGTTAATGGTGTAAACACCAACATTAGTGCTGGTACAGTTGCAGTTAAAGCGAGAAGCATTAACTTTACCAACAGCGCGCTAAATGCAACTCAAGGTGATTTAGACTTAAACGCAAGTGCAAACCTTGAGCTTAATAGCACCATTATCCGCGCAGCAGTTGCGAATGTCTCTCTAGTTGGTGCTAATGTAAGCGCAAATAATAGTGCAGTTGTCGCAGCTAAGAACCTCGAAGTTAATGCAACTTCAGGTTATGTAAATGCGACTAACACTACGTTAAGCGCAAATGCAGGTAACCTTACAGTAGAAGCCTACCAAGGATTTACTGCTCAAGCAAGTAACCTAAGCGGACAAGAAGCGGTAACTCTGTCTGTAGCAAACGGTGCTCTAACCTTAACTGACACCAATGTTACTTCAACCGCAAACTCGGCATCTCTCACTGCTAAAGGTAATCTAAACCTAGAGAATACAAATATTAGTGCAGCTAATTACCTCAGCGTTAACTCAACCGAGGGAGATGTAGTTGCTAATGCATCTAATCTCTCTTCAGCTAAAGGTACAAACTTAACTGCCCATGCCGAGTTAACTTTAACTAACTCGAGCGTAGGTACCTCTGCAGGTTCAACCTTACTAGTAGGTACTAACAAGATTGAGGTTAACAACAGTAACATTAGTTCAACCGCAAACACCAACTTAACTTCTGCGTCAATTATCACCAAAAACACCAATGTTTCTGGTGCCGAAGTAAGTTTTGCTGGCAAAATTGACAACCACAACTCTACGATTGTGGCAACTGGTAATGTTACCTTAAACGCTGCAGGACAAACTTTCTATAGTCGTGGCACTAATGTAACAGCAGGTGCTGACATTACTACCAAAGGTGCGTCAATTTCGATCCTTAATGGTACTTTTACCTCAACAGGTAACACTACTTTAACCTCAAGCGGTTTAGTTAACATTAACCGTCAAAGTGCAGTTCAAGCGAAAAACATTAACGCAACTGCAGGTTCAGTAATGCAAATTTTAGACTCTAGTCTGAACAGTACAGAACAAACTATACTGACAGCAAAAACTGGCTTACGCCTCAACAATGTTGACGTAAATGCTTCAACTGGTGCAACTTTAACTGCTGCAGTAGTATCAGCAAATAGAAGTAATCTTAACTCTAAATCAGGTAATGTTACTTTTAACGCAACTACGGCAACAAGTTTAAATAGCACAGAGGTGAGTGGACAAGCGGTAATTGCTCGTGGAGCAGCTATTGCTGTTCACAACAGTAGCTTAACCGCAACTGACAGTGAGATCTCGCTAGGTAATGAAGCAACTAATGCGTTAAACGTAACAGACTCACGCTTAACTACAACTGGTAGTAATAACGCTGATGTTAATCTACGCGGTAATAGCAAAGTTGACCTAAGTAACAGTTCAATTAGTTCAGCACGTGATGTTAACTTAGCTGCACCGTCTGGAACAGTAAATATCTCGAATGCTTCGCAAGTAGTTGCTGCTCGTTCAATTAACATTACTGCTAATAACATTGAGTTAAATGCTTCGTTAAATGCAACCAATACCGTAGGTATTGTTGCTACCCAGAACCTCAATGCAACTAATACGCAAATCAGAGGTTCTGCAGTAAATGCAACAGCAACGAACATTAACCTAACAAACACCACTGTTAACGCAACCGTAGGTGATGTTACTGTTACCGCTAGTCAAAACTTAACGTTAAACGCAACTAACGTTACTTCAACTAATGCCAATGTTGCCTTAGTCGGCGCAAACATCACTGCAACTAACGCAAATGTTACTGCTGCTAAAAACCTTCTTGTAAATGCGACAGCTGGTTCACTAGATCTTGCGAATGTAACCTTAACTGCCCGCACTGGTAACTTAACTGCAAGTGCTACCCAAAATGTAACCGTAAGCAACGCAAGCTTTACATCACAAGGTGACCTTACAGTTACGGCAAAAGCAGGGAATGCTTCATTTAGTGGGGTTAACTTAACTTCAACTGCAGGTAATGCTTCAGTTGTGGCTGAACAAGATATCACCTTTAGTCAAGGTAATATCTCTGCGGATAAAGGTGTTAACTTAACTGCAACTGCAGGTAACTTAAGCGTAAGCGACGCTAACTTAACCGCAACTACCGGTAACCTAACGCTAGATGCAGGACAAGATGTTGAGGTTACTAACGCTAACGCAAGTGCGCAAGGTGACCTAACTGTTACCGCAAAAGCTGGTAACGCTTCATTTAGCGGGGTTAATTTAACTTCAACAGCAGGTAATGCTTCAGTTGTGGCTGGACAAGATATCACCTTTAGTCAAGGTAATATCTCAGCAAACAAGGGAGTTAACTTAACTGCAACTGCAGGTAACTTAAGCGTAAGCGACGCTAACTTAACGGCAACAACCGGTAACTTAACCCTAGAAGCAGGCAAAGATGTTGAGGTTACTAACGCAAACGCAAGTGCAAATGGTGATCTAACTGTTACGGCAAAAGCAGGTAACGCTTCATTTAGTGGGGTTAACTTAACTTCAACTGCAGGTAATGCTTCAGTTGTGGCTGAACAAGACATCACCTTTAGTCAAGGTAATATCTCAGCAAATAAAGGTGTTAACTTAACGGCAACTTCAGGTAACTTAAGTGTAAGTGACGCAGGTCTAACTGCAACCACCGGTAACTTAACTCTAGAAGCAGGTAAAGATGTTGCTGTAACTAACGTTAACGCTACATCTCAAGGTGATCTTGTTGTTACTGCCAAAGCAGGTAATGCAACACTAGCAAACTCACAGCTTACTACCAGCAAAGGTAACGCTAATGTTACTGCACAACAAGATGTAAGCTTAAGCGACACTAACCTCACCGCAAACGGTAATGTTAGTTTAAATAGTACAGCTGGTTCGCTATCTTTAGCAAACTCAGCTTTATCAGCAGCAACTGGTTGTGCAACTCTTGAAGCTAACAAAGACGTTACTCTTGACAATGGTACCTATGTAACCGCACAAAAAGAAGTTACTCTAACGGCAACTAATGGTAATGCAACAATTGTTGGTACTAACATTACTTCGCATACTGCCGAAGTAGCAATTACTGCTAAAAGTAACGTAAGTATTGATAACAGTAACATCTCGGGAGCTAAAGACGTAAGTCTAACTAGCCAAGAGGGTAACTTAACTGTTGCTAATGCAACCCTAGCTTCAAGTCAAGGTGATACCTCTTTAACTGCACAAAATAATGTTACTTTATCTAACGCTAAAGTTTCAGGTAAAGATGTAAGTGTAAATGCAACTACAGGTAATTTAACCGCTACTAATGTGGGGTTAACTGCAAGCAGTAATGCAACTTTAGAAGCAGGGAAAAACCTAACGTTAACTAATACCAATGCTACAGGTACGAATGTAACTGCAGTTGCTAAAGACGGTAATGTTACTTTAACCAACGCTAGCTTAAATGCAACAGCTGGTAGCGTAAACGTAAGTGCAACTAAAGATGTTGTTTTACAAAACAACAGCAAGGTACAAGCTACAGCAAATGCAACTATTGTTGCTGGACAAAGTATCAGTGCAACTGACAGTAATGTAAGCGCAACTGGTAATGTTAACTTAAGCGCAACTAACAACCTTACTTTAGGTAACACCAATATCTCTGGTAGTGAAGTAGCGCTTACGGCAACTAATGGTAACCTAACAGCAAGTACTACTAATGTACAAGCAAGTGGTAATTTAACCGTTACTGCAAAAGAGAACATTAGCTTAGCTACAGGTAACTTTACCGCAGGCAACAATTTAACTTTAGCTACAAGTAACGGTAGCGCAAGTTTAGACAAAGTAAACGCAACTGCAGTAAATGGTAAAGCTTCGCTTACTGCCAAAGAAGATATCTCTCTGGACAATAGTACGCTAGCAGGTAAAACCGGCGTAACTGTTGATACTAGCGACGGTGCTTTAACCACAACTAACTCAACTCTATCAGCAACAGAGGGTACAGTTCAACTAACTGCCAAAGAAGACATTACTCTCGCAAACTCTACGGTTGTTGGTAAAAAAGGTATTACTGCAAGTAGCAGTAATGGCTCATTAACTTCAAACAACACTATCTTTGTCGCAAAAGAGGGCGCAGTTAGCCTAACTGCTGATAAAGATTTAACGTTAAATAACGGAACAAATATCTCTGCAAGAGATGATGTTGCGCTTACTGCGACTAAAGGTAACGCAACTATCACTGGTTCTAATGTAACTACAGATAACGGTAACGTTACGATTAAAGCAGAGAAAGATATTGCAATTACCAACAGCAATATCTCTGGGACAAACGTAACCATGAATGCCGTAAACGGTAGTTTAACTGCAGAGCAAACTAACGTTTCTGCTTCAGGTAACTTAAACCTAACGGCAAAAGAAAATATTAGCTTAACAGACGGAAACTTTGTTGCCTCTGGTAATATCACTGCAGTATCGAGCAATGGTAGCGCAAGCTTTAGTCGTGTAAACATGACTTCAACTGCAGGGAATGCAAGTGTTCAAGCGAAAGAGGCAATTATCATTGCTAACGCTACTCTTGCTGGTAAGCAAGGAGTAGCAGTTAATAGTACCAATGCTACTTTAACGCTAGACAACTCAAGTTTAACTTCAGCAGAGGGATCAACAACTCTTACTGCCAAAGACGATATTACTATTGCCAATAGTAGCGTAAGCGGTAAAACTGGAGTTGAAGTTAACAGCACCAATGGCGCTTTAACTGCCAATAACTCTACCTTTACAGCTGCGGAGGGAGCAATTAGCTTAACTGCAGATAAAGACCTCGCGCTAAACAACGGTACTAAAGTAACAGCTGATAAAGATGTTGCTCTAACCTCAACAAAAGGTAATGCAACCATTATTGGTTCAAATGTAACTACCGAGAAAGGTAATGTTGCAATCAATGCTAAACAGGATATTACCGTAACTAACAGTAATATCTCGGGTAACAATGTTACCGTTAACGCAAGTACGGGTAACTTAACTGTAGCGCAAACAACAATTAACGCTACAGCTAACGCAACCCTAGAAGCAGGTAAAGATGTTACTCTTGCTAACTCAAGCGTAACCGGTACTAATGTAACCGTTGAAGCTAAATCAGGAAACGTAACTGTATCTAACGCTACCGTAAATGCAACTACAGGAAGCGCAACTGTTAAAGCAGAGAAAAATGTAAATTTAACTAATGGCACAAACATCACTGCTAAACAGGACGTAAATGTTACGGCAACAAGCGGTAACTTAACAGCAACAGGTGCTAATATCACCGCAACAGACGGTAATGCAACTGTTACTGCAAAACAAAATGTTACGCTAACTAACACTAACATCTCGGGAAGTAAAGGAGTTACATTAGAAAGCCGTGAGGGCAACCTAACAGCTACAGATGTTAACGTAACCTCAACTAACGGAAATGTTACAGCGAAAGCTGGTAAAGATGTTACTCTTGCTAACTCAAGCATAACCGGTACTAATGTAACCGTTGAAGCGAAAGGTGGAAACGTAACTGTATCTAACGCTACCGTAAATGCAACTACAGGAAGCGCAACTGTTAAAGCAGAGAAAGATGTAACCTTAACTAACGGTACAAACATCACTGCAAAACAGGACGTAAATGTTACGGCAACAAGCGGTAACCTAACTGCAACAGGAACGAATATCACCGCAACCGACGGTAATGCAACTGTTACTGCGAAACAAAACGTTAATCTGACTAATACTAACATCTCTGGAAGTAAAGGAGTTTCATTAGAAAGCCGTGAGGGCAACCTAACAGCTAATAATGTTAACGTAACTTCAACTAACGGAAATGTTACAGCTAAAGCTGGTAAAGATGTTACTCTTGCGAATTCAAGCGTAACAGGTACGAATGCAACTGTTGAAGCTAAAGACGGAAACATAACTGTGTCTAACGCTACCGTAAATGCAACTACAGGAAGCGCAACTGTTAAAGCAGAGAAAAATGTAACCTTAACTAACGGTACAAACATCACTGCTAAACAGGACGTAAATGTAACTGCAACAAGTGGTAACTTAACAGCGACGGGTACCAACATTACCGCAACTGACGGTAACGCAACTGTTACTGCGAAACAAAATGTTACTCTAACCAACACTAATATCTCTGGTAAGAGAGGGGTTACATTAGAGAGCAGCGAGGGCAACCTAACTGCAAATAATGTAAACGTAACTTCTACCAACGGTAATGTTACAGCTACAGCAGGTAAAGATGTTACTCTTGCTAACTCAAGCGTAACAGGTACGAATGTAACTGTTGAAGCTAAAGACGGAAATATAACTGTGTCTAACGCTACCGTAAATGCAACTACAGGAAGCGCTACTGTTAAAGCAGAGAAAAATGTAACCTTAACTAACGGTACAAACATCACTGCGAAACAGGACGTAAATGTAACTGCAGTAAACGGAAGCTTAACTGCAACTGGTACTAACATTACTGCAACTGATGGTAATGCAACAGTTACTGCAAAACAAAACGTTACTCTAACAAACACTAACATCTCTGGAAGTAAAGGAGTTACATTAGAAAGCCGTGAGGGTAACTTAACAGCAACTAATGTTAACGTAACTTCAACTAACGGAAATGTTACAGCTAAAGCTAAAGACAACGTAACTTTAAGTAATAGCTCAATTAGTGGTAACGAAGTTGCGATCAATGCAACTAACGGTAACCTAACTTTAGCTAACACTTCAGTTGACGCTAAAGGTAACGCGACTTTAGAAGCAGGTAAAGATGTTACTCTTGCTAATTCAAGCGTAACAGGTACGAATGTAACTGTTGAAGCAAAAGGCGGAAACGTAACTGTATCTAATGCTACCGTAAACGCAACTACAGGAAGCGCAACTGTTAAAGCAGAGAAAGATGTAACCTTAACTAACGGTACAAACATCACTGCTAAACAGGACGTAAATGTAACTGCAGTAAACGGAAGCTTAACTGCAACAGGTACGAACATCACCGCAACTGATGGTAATGCAACTGTTACTGCGAAACAAAATGTTACGTTAACTAACACTAACATCTCTGGTAAGAAAGGGGTTACATTAGAAAGTAGAGAGGGTAACCTAACAGCTACTAATGTAAACGTAACATCTACTAATGGAAAGGTTTCAGCGAAAGCTAAAGATGACATTACTTTCAGCAATAGCACAGTTAGCGGTAAAGAGGGAGTTGAAGTTAACAGTACCCATGGTTCAGTAACTTCAAACAACTCGAAGTTTGATTCATCAAATGGTTCTGTGAGTGTTGTAGCAGAGAAAGATGTAACGCTAAATAACGGTACAACTATCACTGCAAAAGACAATGCGACAGTTACTTCAACTAACGGAAGCTTAACTGCAACAGGTACAAACATTACTTCAACTGAAGGTAATGCAACTGTTACTGCGAAGCAAAACGTTACGCTAACTAATACCAACATCTCTGGAAATAAAGGAGTTTCATTAGAGAGCCGTGAGGGTAACCTAACAGCTACTAATGTTAACGTAACTTCGAAGAATGGAGATGTATCTGTTAAAGCAGATCAGAATGTAACTGTAAGTAATAGTTCTGTTAGTGGTAAGGACGTTGCAATCAATGCAACTAAAGGTAACTTAACAGTAACACAAACCTCTGTAAACGCTACAGGTACAGCTACGCTAGAAGCAGGTAAAGACGTTACTTTAACCAACTCAAGCGTAACTGGTACTGATGTAACCGTGAATGCTAAAGACGGTAACGCAACTTTAGCTAACACTAAAGCAAACGCAACTACGGGTAACGTAAACGTAACTGCAAGTAAAGATGTAACCTTAGCAAACGGTACAACAATTACCGCTAAGAAAGACGTTAACATTACTGCAACTACGGGTAACATTTCAGCAACAGGCTCAAATGTTACAGCTGACGGTAATGTTGCTTTACAAGCAGAGAAAGACATTACTCTAGTAAACAGTAATATCTCTGGTAAAGATGTAACTGTAAACGCAACAACTGGTAACTTAACAGCAACGCAAACTGTTGTTAATGCAACTGGTAAATCTACTCTAGAAGCAGGTAAAGACGTTACTCTAACCAACTCTAGCGTAACTGGTACTGATGTAACCGTTAATGCTAAAGACGGTAATGCAACTTTAGCTAACACTAAAGTAAATGCAACTACCGGTAACGTAAACGTAACCGCAAGTAAAGACGTAACCTTAGCAAACGGTACAACAATTACTGCTAAGAAAGACATTAACATTACTGCAACTACGGGTAACATTTCAGCAACAGGCTCAAATGTAACTGCAGATGGTAATGTTGCTTTACAAGCAGAGAAAAACATTACTCTAGTAAACAGTAATATCTCTGGTAAAGATGTAACTGTAAATGCTACAACTGGTAACCTAACAGCAACGCAAACTGTTGTTAATGCTACAGGTACTGCAACTCTAGAAGCAGGTAAAGACGTTACTCTAACCAACTCTAGCGTAACCGGTACTGATGTAACCGTGAATGCTAAAGACGGTAACGCAACTTTAGCTAACACTAAAGTAAATGCAACTGCTGGTAACGTAAACGTAACTGCAAGTAAAGACGTAACCTTAGCAAACGGTACAACAATTACTGCTAAGAAAGACGTTAACATTACTGCAACTACGGGTAACATTTCAGCAACAGGTTCAAATGTTACAGCTGACGGTAATGTTTCTTTACAAGCTGAGAAAAACATTACTCTAGAGAACAGTAATATCTCAGGTAAAGATGTAACTGTAAACGCAACATCTGGTAACTTAACAGCAACGCAAACTGTTGTTAATGCTACAGGTACAGCAACTCTAGAAGCTGGTAAAGACGTTATTCTAACCAACTCTAGCGTAACTGGTACTGATGTAACCGTTAACGCTAAAGACGGTAACGCAACTTTAGCGAACACTAAAGTAAATGCAACTACTGGTAACGTAAACGTAACTGCAAGTAAAGACGTAACCTTAGCAAACGGTACGACTATCACAGCTAAGAAAGACGTTAACGTTACTGCAACAAACGGTAACCTTTCTGCGACTGGTACTAACATCACCGCAACAGACGGTAATGCAACTGTTACTGCGAAGCAAAACATTACTCTAACTAACACTAACATCTCTGGTAATAGAGGGGTTACATTAGAAAGCCGTGAGGGTAACCTAACTGCAACTAATGCTAACGTAACTTCTACTAACGGCAATGTTACAGCTAAAGCTAAAGACGATATTACTTTCAACAATAGCACAGTTAGCGGTAAAGAGGGCGTTGATGTTAACAGTACCAACGGTTCAGTAACTTCAAACAACTCTAAGTTTGATTCATCAAATGGTTCTGTGAGTGTTGTGGCAGAGAAAGATGTAACGTTAAACAACGGTACAACTATCACTGCAAAAGACAATGCAACAGTTACTGCAACTAACGGAAGCTTAACAGCAACCGGTACAAACATTACTTCAACTGAAGGTAATGCAACTGTCACTGCAAAACAAAACGTTACTCTAACTAACACTAACATCTCTGGAAGTAAAGGAGTTTCATTAGAGAGCCGTGAGGGCAACCTAACAGCGACTAATGTTAACGTAACTTCTACAAATGGAAATGTTTTAGCGAAAGCTGATAAGAACGTAACTTTAAGTAATAGCTCAATTAGTGGTAAAGATGTTTTAGTTAACGCTACAAATGGTAACTTAACTGTTGCTCAAACAACTGTGAATGCAACAGGTAATGCTACCTTAGAAGCTGGTAAAGATGTAGCTCTTGATAACTCAAGCGTAACCGGTACCAATGTAACTGTTGAAGCGAAATCAGGAAATATAACTGTATCTAATGCTACCGTAAACGCAACGACAGGAAGCGCAACTGTTAAAGCGGACAAAGATGTAACCTTAACTAACGGTACAAACATCACTGCTAAACAAGACGTAAATGTAACTGCAGTAAACGGAAGCTTAACAGCAACCGGTACGAACATCACCGCAACAGACGGTAATGCAACAGTTACTGCAAAACAAAACGTTACTCTAACCAACACTAACATTTCAGGAAGTAAGGGAGTTACATTAGAAAGCCGTGAGGGTAATCTAACAGCTACTAATGTCAACGTAACTTCTACGAACGGAAATGTTTCTGCAAAAGCTAAAGACAACGTTACTTTAGGTAACAGTGCAATCAGTGGTAACGAAGTAGCGATCAATGCAACTAACGGTAACCTAACTGTTGCTCAAACAACTGTAAATGCAACAGGTAACGCTACCTTAGAAGCTGGTAAAGATGTAACTCTTGATAACTCAAGTGTTGCTGGTACCAATGTAACCGTTGAAGCAAAAGGCGGAGACGTAACAGTATCTAACGCTACCGTAAATGCAACTACAGGAAGTGCAACTGTTAAAGCAGACAAAGATGTAACCTTAACTAACGGTACAAACATCACTGCTAAACAAGACGTAAATGTAACTGCAGTAAACGGAAGCTTAACAGCAACCGGTACGAACATCACCGCAACAGACGGTAATGCAACAGTTACTGCAAAACAAAACGTTACTTTAACTAATACAAATATCTCTGGAAGTAAAGGAGTTTCATTAGAAAGCCGTGAGGGCAACCTAACAGCGACTAATGTTAACGTAACTTCAACTAACGGAAATGTTTCAGCGAAAGCTAAAGACAACGTTACTTTAAGTAATAGCTCAGTTAGTGGTAACGAAGTAGCGATCAATGCAACTAACGGTAACCTAACTTTAGCTAACACTTCAGTTGACGCTAAAGATAAAGCTACCTTAGAAGCAGGCAAAGATGTTACTCTAACCAACTCTAGCGTAACTGGTGCTGATGTAACTGTTGAGGCTAAAGACGGTAACGCAACCTTATCGAATACTAAAGTAAACGCAACTACTGGTAACGTAAACGTAACTGCAAGTAAAGACGTAACCTTAGCAAACGGTACTACTATCACTGCTAAGAAAGACGTTAACATTACCGCAACCAACGGTAACATTGCAGCAACTGGCTCAAATGTTACTGCAGATGGTGATGTAGCTTTAACAGCTGCAAGTAACATTACTTTAGTAAACAGCAATATCTCTGGTAAAGATGTAGCAATTAATGCAACCAATGGTAACCTAACTGCTACAGATACCACAGTTGTCGCTAAAGGTAACTTAACTGTAACTGCCAAAGATGATGTAAACGTTGCTGGTAGCAACTTTACAGCAACCGGTAATATTGCCGTTACTTCAACCGATGGTAATGCAAGCTTTACTAACACAAGCGTTACTTCAAAAGAAAACAAAGTAACCATCACTGCAAAAGAAAACGTTAGCTTCACAAATACTAATGTAACAGCAGAAGATGGAGTTGAAGCAACAAGCACAAACGGCTCGTTAACTTCAACAAACTCTAAGTTTGAAGCAACTGATGGCGCTGTAACGCTAACAGCTGACAAGGACTTAACTTTAAATAACGGTACAAATGTATCTGCGAAGACAGATGTAACTCTGACATCAACCAATGGTAACGCAACTATCACGGGTAGTAACGTTACAGCTCAAGATGGTAATGTCTCAATTACAGCTAAAGCAGATGTAACCGTAACTAACAGTAATATCTCTGGTAGAGATGTAACTGTAAATGCAACAACGGGTAACTTAACCGTAGCACAAACAACAGTTAATGCTACAGCTAATGCAACCCTAGAAGCAGGTAAAGATGTTACTCTTGCGAACTCAAGCGTAACTGGTACCAATGTAACTGTTGAAGCTAAAGACGGAAACATAACTGTGTCTAACGCTACCGTAAATGCAACTACAGGAAGCGCAACTGTTAAAGCAGAGAAAAATGTAACCTTAACTAACGGTACAAACATCACTGCTAAACAGGACGTAAATGTAACTGCAACAAGTGGTAACTTAACAGCGACGGGTACCAACATTACCGCAACTGACGGTAACGCAACTGTTACTGCGAAACAAAATGTTACTCTAACCAACACTAATATCTCTGGTAAGAGAGGGGTTACATTAGAGAGCAGCGAGGGCAACCTAACTGCAAATAATGTAAACGTAACTTCTACCAACGGTAATGTTACAGCTACAGCAGGTAAAGATGTTACTCTTGCTAACTCAAGCGTAACAGGTACGAATGTAACCGTTGAAGCAAAAGGCGGAAACGTAACTGTATCTAATGCTACCGTAAACGCAACTACAGGAAGCGCAACTGTTAAAGCAGAGAAAAATGTGACCTTAACTAACGGTACAAACATCACTGCGAAACAAGACGTAAATGTAACAGCAACTAACGGAAGCTTAACTGCAACTGGTACTAACATTACCGCAACAGACGGTAACGCAACTGTTACAGCTAAGCAAAACGTTACTCTAACTAACACTAACATCTCTGGAAGTAAAGGAGTTACATTAGAAAGCAGCGAGGGTAACCTAACAGCTACTAATGTAAACGCAACTTCAACTAACGGAAATGTTACCGCTAAAGCTAAAGAAGACATTGTCTTCAGCAATAGCACAGTT
>NZ_NRHC01000022.1 GCF_003585885.1 Psittacicella hinzii
TATTTTTTACATTCTCCGTAGCTTTATCTGCTTTAAGGGTTGAATTGTTTAAAGTTAAGCTATTAGTAACGTCAACATTAAGATCTTTTTGAGTTGAATTAACGTTAGTGTTAACTAAGTTTGCAGTTCCAGCTTTAACACTTACAGATTGCGATTTAACTTCAGAGTCTTTGGTATTAAGATTATTTGTTACTTCAATACCAACCGTGCTCGTTGCATTTACTAAAGCATTGAGTAATTCAGCATCTGCTGAAGTTATATTAATTGAACGCTCTGCAGTAACTGAAGAAGAATTTGAAATATTAACTGTTCCAGTTGGCGCAGCTAAGTTAATATCACGTCCAGCGTTTACAGTACTATTGCTTACGTTAACATTAGTGTTACCACGTAGGTTCACGTCACCTTTAGCTTTGCTTGTAGCTCTTAGTTTAGCGTCTTTAACGTTAACGATATTAGTATCAGCATTACCTAAAGAGATTTCATCTGCGGTTGCTGTTAAATTACTGTTGCTAACGTTAACCGTTGTACCCGTCGCTTTAATACTTCCTGCACTTACATTCGAAGAGTTTAAACTCGTCTCAACATTTGCGTTAAAACTCGCATTTCCTTGCGTTGCCGTAATTGATGTTCTTTCACCAATCACACGATTCGCTTTGAAAGTTGCGTCTTTATTAGCTTTAACCATACCGTCATTTAGACGAATAAATTGACTTGCACTAAAGTTCAGATTTTCATTAGCAGTAAAGTTAGAATTAAACGAACGAATTAAGGTTCCTGCACTTGCATTTAAGTTCTTCGCTGTAAGATTTGCATCTCTAAACTCAATAAACTCATTTGCGGTAAAATCAGCAAAGTTTTTTGCATCAACAGTACTGTTATTAAAGTTAAGTTGTTTACCTGTAGCTGTTAAATTGTTACCTGCAGTCAGAATAGAGCTACGCGCAATAATGAGGTCATTATTGCCATCTAATACCATGTTTTGCGTTGCATTTAGCTGTGAATTTAACGCATCTAGTTGTCCTTTAAAGTAAAGGTTTTGCCCTGTAGCGTTAGAGTTATTAGCTAAGATTTTACTTGCTGTTAGGTTAACAAAGGTATTACCTTTTACATAAGCTTTATTGGTTAAGTTAATGCTCGTATGTGCAGTTAAGTTAACATCTTTTTGCTCTGCAGTTAGGTTTGCTCCTGAAACATCAATAGCTCCACGCTCTGAATATACAGTTACAGTATTTTTTGCTTTTGCACTTGAACCAGACTCTAAGCTAACCCCACTAGTTGCGCTAATAGTTACATTACCAGCTGCTGAAGTTAAGTTAGAGTTGTTTGTACTATTAACTTCACCACTTGCCTTAATGTTAAGCTCTTTTTGTGCTGTTAGGTTTGAACTTGTTAAGGTAGCATTACCAACATTAAGGTTTACGTTCGCCTGTGCTGATTTAACTTCAGAGTTAGTTACATCTAGTTGTTTGCTTGCGTTGATTGTTACATCACGCGTAGTCGCATTTAGTAAACTGTTGTTTAAACTTACATTGTTGGCATTAGTAATAACAATCTCTGCAGCAGTTAAGTTACTGTTATTCGTTGTTACGTTGTAAGCAACAAATCTTAAGTTGTTAACAGCTGCTAAGTTAGAGTTGTTTAAGCTAATATTGTCACTTGCAACTGCACTAGTACCTCGGAAAACAATATTGTTACCACTAAAGTTAGTTCCTTGCGCTGTGATTTGCTTACTGTTGACATTCGCGTTAGCTTTTGCATTTACGTTCGAATTAGTTAAAGTAGCTTCATTTTCTGCGTAGATGTTAACTAGCGTATTCGTACTGCAAATTTGTGCATTAGTTGCGCATAATTTGTTTTTAGCATAGAGATCAGTACGAGCATTACCTGTAACTGTACCCCCTACAATTGTTAAGTCAGTGCCTGCGCTTAGATTAACGTTTTGTCCCGCAACTAAGGCGTTGTTGGTTACATTTACAGTTGCACTTGAGTTAATAAAGGTGTTACCTTTTGCAGTTACAAAAGCGGCTGAGCCGTTTACGTCAATAAAACGACCTGTTAAAGTAGTTGTACCAGCTGAATCAACCTTAGCATTGTTAACCGTTAAGTCATTTGCAGTTAAATTTGTAGCACTAGTTGAGTTGATTGTTGAGCCATTAGTAATTACGGCACCAGTTGTCCCTACTACCTGCGTAGTAGTTGCGTTAAGTAGAGATCTACCGTCCAGTACTAAAGTACCTACGCGTAGGGTTAGGTCTTTGCTTGCTGTTAAGTTACTGTTACTATCTATAGTTGCACTATTTGCACTGTTGAACAGTAAGTTATTAGTTGCGTAAAGTCTAGTATTTACTAAGTTACTACGGTTAAAGGTTACATTTATATTAACGGCTTTAGCGCTAGTATTATTTGCTGTGAAGTTACCACCATTAGTAGTTTGCTCTTGTAAGCCTATGTTACCGGTTACTTCTAAAGTACTATTGTTAAGCGCTAAGTTATTTGTCGTAATATTTAAATTACGCTCTACGGTAAACTTAGCTCCGTTTTGATTATTGATAACAATTCTACCGTTATTACGACCAGACGATGCTGCCGTAGATAAGTTCAGATCTAGCTTAGTGTAAAAACTAGTATTTATAACATTAATTAGTTGATAACCACTTACGGTTGCGTTACTGTTATTTGCTCTAATCTGTGAATTACTAAAGTTTACGTTTGCCGTAGAAGCATTACCAATAGATACTTCACCACTTGTTGCATTGATGTTAGTGTTGCTTACGTCAATGGAAGATGCACGTAGTTGAGCCATATTGTTAGCGTCAACTTTAGAACCCGTTAAGCGTACATTTGTGCTTCCATAAAGTAAAACATTATTAGCTACAGAGGTAAAGTTTGAGTTAGTAAAGCTTAAACCACCAGCTGATGAGGTAAAGCAAAGAACTTGTTGTGCTCTAAAAGTAGAACCAGTACCACTGAAGTCACCTGATGACCTTCCAAAAGTTACATTACCGCCTGTAGTAGTAAAGTTACTTGTATTAATATGTGAAGTTGATGCACCTGTTACACTTACAGTAATGTTACCTCTAACATTTTGCGTCGACACTTGAGTCGAGTTAAATGATGCAGAGTTAGTAGAAATGTCTTTTAAATCTTTAAAAGAAACATTAGACAGAGTAAGAATTGAGCGAGTTGTCCCACCTATGCTAATGGTACTAGTCGCTGCAGTAGTCCCTGTAAACGATGAGTTTACTAAACTAATATTTGTATTCTCTGTCGTTCCTTGAATAACTGTGCTATTCGCTTTAGATTGTGATCCTGATAAATACAGTGCTGTACGTGAAAGAACTCGTAAGTTTTGGTTTGCGCTAAAGTTAGAATTAGTTGCGTTAAAACTACTCTCAACTACACCTATGGTAATGTTGCGATTTGCTGAAAGGTTAGTTGTATTCACAACTAAATTACCTTTACGCTTAATTATGCTAACATTACTACTCAATGAACTAAAGCAACTTGAGGTAAAAGTTGACATAGGTTCTAGGTAAATATCAAAAGAGATATTACCCGTTACGTTATTGTTAGTACGCGCATTAGTTGCATTAAATAACCCCGCGGTAACATTAATAGAACCTAAATCTCTAAAAGTCACTCCATTTAAGGTAACTGCAGGATATAAACCTGTTGAAGTATTCGAAATGTTGAGGTAACTGTTGCTACTGCTACCTTGTACTACTGAATTATTAGTTAAAGTAATTGGCGTGTTAGCTAAAGTACCTTTTATATCAATCGTACTACCTCTAAGAGTTGATCTATTGATATTGGTACCATTACTCACTCTAATATTTAAATTCGTACCAGCAACAAAGGCACTATTACGATTTAAATCTAAAGTAGTGGTAAAATCTCGTCCTTGCAGAACAAAATCAATTTTACCTACAGCATTTAAACTAGAGTTGGTAAAGTTAGCTTTGCCTCCAACATTAAAGTCAATATACTCTGTTGCGTTAATTTTAGAATTAAGCGCATTCACCGCAACAGCTGAATTTACTGCAAAACTAGTTACATTTAGAGTTGAGTTAGTTAGATTTAAATTTACCCCTGGACGACTGTTATCCAAGCGGATAATCGAAATACGAGTCTTAGTTGTAAAATTAGAATTTATAAAGCTAAAGTTCTGCGCCTTTAACGTTAAAGTTTTAGGTCCTTCAGGAGAATTAAAATTCGTAACGTTGTAGAAAGTTAAATTGTTTTGAACTTCAATAGTTACATTATTATCATTTAAAAAGCCAGCTAACTCTGGAGCAACAATATAATCAGCACGATCATCTGGTTCAACCTCTGGACCATAGTATCGAACGTTTATATAAGGTTGATTAACATATTGTCTTGAACTCCTAGCATAATTATTCTCTGCTAATGCTTTTACTACATCAGCAGTACTATTAATAATAAGAAGGTTTAACGGGTCAATTAACCAGTTACCAACCTTACCATATACTGAGGTTGTTGATACTTTGAGATTTTTCTTAAGACGGATATTTTCTGCTGAGGTTTCAACAAAACCACCATCACCATGGATAGAGGTTGCTAAAAAAGTACCGTCATAAACAGCGTAATTACCCCAAGCGATAGTAGTCCCTGCATTCTCTTCTGTTCCTGATACATTTACCACTGCTTGAGTATCCATGAACATAAAATCAGCAAGTTTAGAATCACCTTTACCATGCTTATCACCACCAATGTAAACATTTCCACCTTGTTTACCAGAAGCGTTAATTAAAGCATGGTTCTCTAAAATTACAGCATCACCTAGAAGACTAACGTTACCTGCTACCCCTACAGGATTTGAAGCGCAAATAGTGCTATTTACTAACACTAAACCAGACTGACAAGTGTAATTAGCAGCCAGCTGGGCATCGTTCATGCTTGTGTCTTGCATTAACTCTGCTTCAGAGGCACCATAAAGCACCACTTCTCCCGAAGCGGTAATGCTTGCTTTGCGCGCAGAGTGCACATTGCCAACCAGATCAGCAAATGACTGATACTCATCAGTAGCGCCGTGCGCTACTTTGTTAGCTAAAAGTACGGCACGCTTAGACACAATCTCTCCAAGGTTAACTGCTTTATTGTCAGCAGTAACTTTGTACGAAATTAGAGGATTGTCTAGATCTTGAATGGTAATTGATTGTCCAGCTAAAAGGTAAATCGTACCGTTTTTAGCTTCAAGAACACCAGTGTTTAGAACTTTACCACCTACAAGGGCAAGGGTGCCATCATCGGCAACTTTGATCATCCCTTGGTTGATTACAGAAGCGATAGCTTGGTCTTTGTCTTGGTCAAAAACATAGTTACCACTTAAGAAGTCTTGGTCACTTAAATCTAAAGTTGAAGCCACTAAAGAGCTTACATCAACTACAGCTGAGTCACCAAAAACTATCCCTGCAGGGTTTACGATAAATACTTTACCGTTTGATTGTAGTGTCCCGAGAATTTGCGAAAGCTCGCCTCCAAGAACACGGTTAAGCACTGCAGAACTTGAACTTTCCTGCAGGAACTTTACGATTTCATTAGATTGAATATTAAATTTTTGCCAGTTGATAATTGCATTTGGAGAGTTTGTAATACTCGTTACCGCGCCATTAGTAACGACATTAACAAATCCATTTACAACTTCCATACCAGAACGCTCTAAAGCTAGCGCATTTGGCGCTAGTACAAGAGCAGAACTCGGTAAGAGAAAACTGTTGAGAAGAATACAAAGACGACGGAAAGATAAAGCAGAAGGTTGCTCTTTGTCTTTGTGGGTTGTCGAAGCGGTTATCGCATTAGTTGCCAGTTCGGAAACGGCATCTAAAGATAAAGTGCGTCGGTTAAACTTTAATTTATAGATAGCGTTCATTAAAATTTATCCAAAGTGAATCGAATGGTGTAAAGATTTGGTCTTCTTAAATTCAAAGCAAACTCAAGGGGTCACACTTGAGTTTTTATTCATAGTTAGACTTGGCGGTCATCAATTATTGGTTATAAGGTGGTCTTCCTTAAGTTTGGTCTTAAATTTAAAAAGCCAAAGTGCTAATTTTATAGTGTGAAAAGAAAATTATATTAATCGCTACTTAAACAGTAGCTCCATTAAATTGCTTTCTCAAAACCTAAATTTGTGAGCTGTCTCCCAAATGTGTCACAAGCGTTACAAGGAAATTTACCAAATTCCAGCTGGTTATCTTGTAAGAGAACTAGTTCCTCTTCCAAAGTTATGCCTAACTCTACTAAGTTGCAAATAGTTACCCTACCCTGTAGAGAGAAGTCCTTACCTCTCTTTACAGAGAGAATAGCTAGCCTACAATACAAAGATACAAATAGCACTAGTTAGCTAAAGACATAACTCATTACAAAAACTAGTTAACCTACAAAGGATAACGCGCTTTTCTTAAAGTAAAATTACTTGCAAAATCTCATGACAAAATTAGATTTGAGAATGCGTAAAAAACTTTTTACAGTTTACTTACTATTATATAAAAAATAAGCTAGAAATAAACAAAAATATAAATAGTTAACACCTATCAATAACCTACAAAATTTTGCTCAAAATCTTGCAGACTCGAAAACTTTCACAAAAACCTGATTTTTTGAAACGTTTATTTTTAAAAGAAAATCCTAGTAAAATCAAGGAATATGGGTATGTATGTGAGAAATAAAACTTTACCACTAGGAGGCGATAAATTTACCCCCCCCCCCGACCATTTTGTTGATTTTTAGCACATTTTTGCCAAAAATTTTTTATTTGACTAAAATGAATTTAAGGGGGTAATTGGGAAAGACTATCAATTAGCCAAAGAGAAATTGCCCTAAAAACAAAAAATGAGGGCAAAAAAGCAACAGTATTTTGTACTGTTGCTAATTTGTAGGTCTTACTTTTTTACATTCTCTCTTTACAGACTTCTACTTGCTACTTTTACCAAGTAACTAGTAAACCACCTGCAAAGGCATAGGTATGCTCACCTAAACGAGCACCATAGTTTTTATAGTAGTCAGTATAACTATGTAGTGCTTCAGCAAATAAGTTAAAGTTAAAAGCATTAAATACTTTTGAAGCTACTGTGTAGGTTGAACCTACAAATAGCTCATAAACGTTACGTGCTTGTTGTGCTGTTGCTCCATCTTTATACTTAGTTTGCACATTCATATAAAGAGCACCAGCGTAAGGAGTGAACTTACCAACTTTGTAGCTTAAATCAATCCCTGCTCCTTTATAACGATTGTACAGCGTAGCTGTTTCTTCGTGCGCTGTACCAACTTCAGCACGGATACGTAAATCTGGTGTTACACGTAGGTTTAATCCTAGTTGGTAACCCTCTGTTGCGTACTTGGTTGTGTAATTCACATACTCGTGTTTTTTAGCAGCAAGAAGTTGTACTTGCCCCATCTCACCAACTTGGTACATTAAAGCACCAGATACTTCAGTATCATAGCGACGTTTAGTTTCCCCAGCACCGTTCACTTGTGGACTACGCATGTCACCATAAGATACTGATGCAGAAAGAGGTAAGTCTTCTGAAATATTCGGGCTATCATATCTTACTAAACGGTCTTGAGTATCTAAGTAAGCATAAGTAATTGCACGCGCTTGGTTACTTAAGTAGTAAGTCGTAGTTCCGAAGTCACGTACATCTGCAGAACCTTGTTGCGTAGCGTAGTCACCCGTTGATAATGCCACTACTAATTTACCAAAAGTCTTGCTTTCTAAGTAAACATGGAAACGGTCAGGTCTAATTGGGTTTTTACCATGAGTGTAAGTATAAGTTTTAGTGCCATAACTTGCATCTGTATAGCTCCAACGTACGCTAGAAGCGTGACGACTCATAAAGATATGCACTAAACGTAAGTGAGCGCCAACTTCTAAATCATCAGTTAGATGTTGTTTTAAACTAAAGATAATACGTGAACGTAGGTTCCAAGTAGCTTGGTTAGTTTTTTGATAATAAGTTTGATAGTTCGCTTCTTTATCTTGATAGTTATACGCCATACGGATTTGACCAAGCGTAGTTAAACTTGACTTACCATCATTCCAAGTTGCTACTGTTACAGCAGCCCCACTCGTAGCTACTAAACATGTCGCTAGAGATAAAGATAAAAGAGATCTTTTTAACATAAGTAAATAGTACAGACATTAGTTTACAAAGATAGCGAGCAAGTAGTCGCAAATAGTAAAAGAAAATCTTAGTAAACTTAATTTAAACAAAACAATAGCTAGTAACAGATCAAAGCCAACTGTTACTTTATTTAGTTAAAACACCAAATCTAGCCACATTAAAGTAGAGTAATAAAGAGGAGTAAACTCCCAATTTGTTGTTAAGCGTAAATGATAACGATTAACATTTAAACCCAACTAGGAAGATTATACTAGATTTTATCTTAGAAAAAGAGAAAATTTGAGACCATTTCTTATGTTTTTCAAACAAACGCAAAATGCTCCTCGATTGAGGAGCATTTTTACTTTGTATTTTATACAATTACAGCTTGTTCACAGTAAGCTTTTGTACAGCAAGATTTTGTACAGCAAGCTGTTGTACTGTTTCACCTTTTACTTCTTACCCTTTTTACTACGAGCTGAACGACTCATACGTAAAATTTGATTTTTTGGTGCTGCAATAGGTTTTGGTTCTTGGGTAACGCGTACTTTAGAAGCGGTTGTACTTTGTTTTCTCACTTCACGAACTGGTTTAGCAACTAATGAAGTAAGATCTGGAGTTGCTACTTTATTACCATGTTCATCCATAAATACGCGACCATTTAACTCTTGTTGGAGTTTAGCAATGCGTACTGCATGAGGCATGATCTTGTCATAGCTGTTTCTTAAGCTAGTCGGGAACTCACCCGCTTTAGCTTGACCTAACAGTTTACGATCATGTTCAGTTTGAATACTTTGCACTAAAGCTAGTTCATCACTGAAATCAACTTTAGGTTCAAGCATTGCAACTAAAGGCACAAGAACATTGTTACCTACGTGATTTAAAATTCCAGATTTTTGATGTGGAGGTAACTCGTTACTTAAGAAGTACTTAAGTGGATTTACTTTATCTCTTTGCGCTAAGGTTTCAACTGTTTTTTCTAGAGCTTGGTTATAAGCACCTGAAATAACTTCTAGTTGTTCAGCAGTAAAGTTTTTAAAGTAGTTTTCTTCTTTAGCGTTGCGCATTTTTTTATAAGCTTCAAGTTTTGGTAAAGCGTTTTGGCTAAATTTTGCTAACCAAGGAGCTTGATCAGCAATTAAAGTATGCTCAGGCATTTGAGCTTCAAGTATCTGTCTGATAAAGGTAGTTTGTTCTTCAGTTAAATTTGCTACAAAGATCTCATTATCCTTTCTCACAACAACTGGAGCTAAACGTTCTTCCCCAAATCCTAAAAATGCAGGGACAAAGGTTTGCTCTGCTTGATCTGTATAGCAATCTAGCTTAACCGGCAGAAGTTGCGGTGAAGAATAATCTAAAGCAACATAATCTGGTAATTCACTGTAGTTAGTATAAATATCAGCTAAGTGATATACATGATTTGCAAAATACAGTGGATCATCGTTTACTAAGTAAGAGTTTAAATCGATAATCAGATCAAGATTTAACTCTGGATCTTTTTCTACCACTTGATGCTCATCTTGCTGCGCCTGACGTAGAGCTTGCATAGTTTCTAGTAAACGAGCATAAGCACGACGTAGAGATGGCACAAAGTTTTCTACATAATTACTTTGATACTTAGCAGCCTGTTGTGCAATATGCTCTTGGTAGAAACTTAATTGCTCTGCTTCACGTGGGAAGCAACCTAATACACTTAAATGATCTAGGTTTTGTGCAAACTCATTTAGTGGTAAATCACTTTGAGTAAAGAGGCGACCTAGTTTGTAGAATTCATCTGCATTAGTACCAAACTTCTCATTGAAGATAAAGTTATCTACTATGTAGTTTAGCGTACGAGTTTGTTGATCAGTGTAGTCAAACTTAAAGTACCAGAAAGGTGCTTGTGAAACTAAGCCTAGTTTTCTAAAGCTTGCGTGGTAAGCAGTACCTACCCCTAAAGAGAAGGCTAAGTAGCTATAACCTGACATATAAACATCAAGCACATCAAGCACTTTTTGTTGACGGAAAATATTGTTTTCACTATGTAAGTAAGCAAAAACATATTTAAAGATTGCGCTAGTTAAGGCAAATCTTGGTAAGTTTGTAAATCTTGCAGGAGTGATCTCGGCAATACCATTATTGGCATCTTGCATTTTGCGCGCAAGCTCATCGAACTCTCTTGCCGTTAACGCTGGCACGTTAACAAAAGAGTTTGCCTTATCCACTTCATTGAGATAGTAGTCATAATAAGTTACTATCTTCATTAGCAAGATATGACGTAAATCACGATCCTTATTATTACTAATTAATAAAGATGCGTATAACGAACTAAAAGTTAAAACTAATAGCCCCGTACCTGTTGCTTGATTTTTGGTTTCGCTAGCATTTAGTAAACGAAATGCACGCGCCATATCATTGTTGTAAGAAATCTCTAACGGATAGTTATTGCTTCTTAAGGTACGATTTAAATGAAATATTGAATTTACAACCGGATCGTTAAAGTTTAAACGATTGGTAAAATTCACCGTGAACTCTAGCTCTATGAGAATGGCACGGAACAAATCTTCTTTGTAGTTAACTACTCTTGGAAATGACATTTGAATTTCGCCGTTTAAAAATTTGTTGAATTTACTTGGGTGGTCACACAAGTAAAGCCAAGATAAAAAAGAATTTATATCGAAAAAAGTAGAATTTGGAAATACTGTTTTTGTATCTTAACTATTTTATCCTAAATAGGATATTTTAGTAAACTTTTCTCTTGGTTTGTGAGGTAAATTATCTAATTTTGTACAGGTAATTTTGTAGATGTTGAATAAAAAGTATCGAAAGACAAAGGAGTAAACTGAAGAATGTAAAAAGGCAACTACTGCATGTATCTCAAGAGCAGATAGGAAAATGTAAAAACAGCTGTGTCTCAAGTGCAAACTAGAGAAGGTAAAAAACAACAGCCACTCAAGAACAAACTGGAGAATGTAAAAAGATCTGTCTCCCCAAGAGCAACCAGAGAAACGTAATTCTAAAAAACTACTAATTAGGTGTATCCTAATTTTCTGTGCTTTTAGGATGTTTCACTAGCTAAGTGTCTCACTAGTTAGATGCTTCACTAGTTAAACTTCCCTCTGGTTAGATGCTTCACTAGTAAATGTCTTATTGGTTAGATACCTAACTAGTTAATTGCAATAAAAGCTAGTATCAACAAATAAGTCAGCTAGCCCCCCATACTTAAAAAACTAGACATCAACTAACGATAACGTGACTTAACCTAACAAAAATCAGCTTTTTATGTGATCTACTTCACAAATTTATAAATTTACCTGATTTTTAAAATTTTTCTATGCTAGAATAACATAAGAAAAAATTATAAGAGTTTTACTTATAAAGCTCTATAATTTCCTGATAAGTATCCAAATCCCGCTATTACTGACTTTTGAGACAGTCTCTAGCTTTAGATTAAATTACTTATTTTATTCCTCTTTATATTCCATTATATTTTCCCCTTCTATAGTTCATTCCACAACCAAAAACCCATCATTTGATAGGGTTAGGGTTACTATTTTCTTATCATTTGATAAAATTGCTACAATTTTTTCACCAATTTCTCTCTTAATTAGAAAAAGTCATTACCTGAATATAAATCTAAAGAAGATAAAATTCTAAAAATAACTTACTTTTGCAACAACCAAATAGATAGAAAAACTATCATTTGATAGTTTTTCTAAAAAAGCTTAAGTTTTTTTAGGTTTTTTTACTCTTTTGCAACAAATTCTTGTTAATTGCTTTTATAATTAAGGGCGTAAGTTGAGCTCAGGTCTATTTTTCCAAACTCCATAGACTTGTTACCTCAACTGAATTTGTAAATTTCAAATTTACATTTAAACTTTCCAAAGACAGATTGAGGCAAAGCAAAGCCTTAATTTTTTAGGACAAATTTCTAGTTGTAATTTGGCATCTTTTTCTTTACCCTCAAACTTGCTTTTGAGGTGGAAAGAAAAAGCTAGAGATAAGTCCTTAACGTTCTTATACCTTTACTTGGCAAATTCTCTCTCGAAATTTACCTAATTAATATCAAGCTTCTAGCTTTGTCTTGATTAATACTTACCATAAATTAAAAAAGATTAATTAAGATAGATATGAAAAAGACATTACTAGCACTAGCATTAGGCTCTATGGCAGCGAGCTCATTCGCATACGTAAACCTATTCACTTCAGCTGACGGTCGTTCTTACATCTCTGTAGGTGCTGACGTTCGTGCTGTATTTGCTTATCAAGATCGTGAAACTGGTCTTTATAACTACAGAACTGAAGGTGATAGTTATGCAAAAACCTTTGCTTTCCGTCCACGTTTTACATTAAGTGGGAAAGCATGGTTAAATCCAACAACTAACATCGGTTTCCATGCGCGTGTTGGTGCTAACTGGTTCAGTACTCACGGTGCAACAAACAATACTACTGCAGCTGGTACTCGCGTAGGTGGTGCTTACTCTCACTACTTCTTAGGTCGTAAAGGTTATGCTTATTCTTCAAATGGTGTAACAAGATTTAATACCCACTCTGTTACTGATCCACGTTTTGAACGTTTATATGTTTACGCAGAAAACTTTACTTATGGTAAATTAACAATCGCTCCAGGTTTAACTGGCGTTTACTCTCAAGAACAAGGTGCAGCTGACCAAAACGATTTTGGTACATCAACTAACTACGTTTACACTCCTTATTCAGCTCTATCTGATACATACTTAGCTTATGCAGATTGGACAGTTCGTTATGATCTAACTGGTGATCCTAATAAAAAATATCGCTTCGCGATTTCATCATCAGCTGCTCGTAGTAGCAATACTTACAGCGATGGTAACTATAAATTCGCACGTGATATCCAAGCATCATTTGGTTGGAAATTCGACCGTCAAAACGCTGTATATTTAAACTTTGCTACAAATCGTACACTTAACGGTTCTTCAACATTCACAGGTTATTCAAGACAATACGCTGTTGAATTATTTGCAGACTTCCAACCTGTAACAGATTTACGTGTACGTACAAACGTTTCTTACTCTAGACAAAATAACGCTCGTTGGACAAATCCTAACTACGGCGCTTCTTTAGGTCTAGACGTAATCTACTACGGTGCATTTGTTAAAGGCTTAAACCTTTACGGTGGTTACATCTATAAATACCAAAAAACTAACTACAATGCATCAACTGGTTTATTCCGCTATACAAAAGAGAACGTAGCTTACCTAGGTGGTGACTACTGGTTATACGACAGCCGTTCTGGTGATAAATTCAGCTTAAAATACTTTGCTGAAGTTAGCTACTTAAAAGCAACGCAAAGTAACAACACTGGTTCGACAGCTAACCGCGGTACTGACAACGAAATCAAAGAAGTAGTTGGTGCAACTGGTTTCAGACTGTTCTACTAGTAACCTCTATACCTACTAAAAGCTAAAAAGTTAACTCTTTCATGTGTAAAACTACAACCTCGTATTTTAAATACGAGGTTGTTTTACGTTAGGAGAGTATTACGAGAAGGATTAAGACGATAGTTTTCTAACTTCAAACATTAGTTAACAAATCGAGAGTTACAAAATCTATTGAGATATGAAGTTTAATTCTTGAAGTTTGTGGTTTGAGATTACTTACTGCAACTACAAGTTGAGCAAAATTTATCAGAACCACTTAGTAAACTTTTCTTACAAAATAATAACCCCTCAAGATAAATAAAACACCTAATTATCTTAAGGAAAAGCTTGATTTTACGTTAAAATAATTTAGCTTCTGTTGTAAAAAACTCACAAAAACTTAGATTACCTCTCATAAGTCACAGACAAAAAACAAAACTGAATTTGTGACCTGTGACACATTTTTAAACATTTTAATACAATTTTTTACAACTAAAGCCTATAATATGAGAACAAAAGTTAATTAATTGGAACTTATGCTTAAATATCTATACAGGTAAGAGAAATTTGTTTACAAATTCTTATACTTGTTAGTTAAGCTCTTTGCTTTACAGACTTAAACATAGGTGGTTAATTTATCCATAGTAATAGTTAACTTTTTATACTAAACTCTCGTTTTTAATCTATGTAACCTCATTATTGGGGTTGCATATTTCGTTTATAGGGAAGAAAAATTTCTTTCTCACTAAGAGCTTATGCACGGCATAAGCTACACAGCAAATGCTCGACAAGCATTAGCTCCGCTATTTTACCCCGCCAATTTACATTCCAGATCCAACTTCATATATTCCCATTTTTATCAAAAACTCTCCATACACAAAAGAGTAAAACAGAAGTTAAACTTTACAATTTTTAGCTTCGCAAAAACGTTTAACTCTGTAATAGGCTAAACTTAAGTTACATTCGCAGAATTTCTTAAAAAATTTATCTAATTTTCATCTTGATTTTGAGATTTGTATAGTAAAATATTCTTAGGGATTTATATTTATCCAAAATTCTCAAAATAACCTATTATCATTGTTTTTGTCTGGGACAAATTACTAATTTGTCCAGTGACAAATAACAGTTTTTTTAACTGTGGATTAATATATCCAAACGAAAGAGTTGAGCTAATTTAGCTAACTTTTTTCGCCGTATTTTCTTACCTTAGCTTTAAATTAAGCCAGAGCAAAAACGTATCTCCAGCTAAGGTTGAGTAATTTTTTATTTACAACCGTTTACAATAAAACCAGCTGAAAAAGGTAAACTACTTTTTCAGTCCATAATATTAGAGAAAAGACATTATGGAAATAAAAACAGAAGCAGCTTTCCAAAAAGAGCTAATAAGCCACTTACAAAATTTAGGTTGGGAAGATCTTGATCCAGATAATCATCACACCTCTATCGAAAAGATCGAAAAGAACTTAATTTCTATTATTCAAGCCAACAACAGAACAATCTTAGAAAGAACAGACTGTGGTAATCCAGAGTTTACAGAGCAAGAAGCTAACGATATTCTAAAAAAGCTTAGAGAAAAGTTTCCCCAACCAAGAGAACACTATCCTCTTCCACTTCCTGTATTTGCCCACCAATATCTTAAAGGGACAGGTGGGGTTCAACTTGATAAAGATCTTCTCAAACGTAAAGTAGATGGTAAAGAAGTCGGCATTCCTTTAATCCTTTTTACAGAAGCTGGCTATGAAAATATTCCAGAGAATAAAGCTTTCTTAGACAATAACTATCCTGATTACAAAGTTCGTTTTCAACTTGCGCAAGAAGTAAAGTTAAAGTTAGAAGATGCTTACCTTAACCTAAATCAAGTTCGTAAAAGCAATCGTTTAGATCTTGTGCTCTTTATTAACGGTTTTCCACTGTTCTTAATTGAGAACAAGCGTGGCGACAAAATCCTTAATTCAGAATATGACAATAATGGCACAGCTATTGAACAACTGGAACATTATTTCAACGACATCTCTGAAAATAAAACTTCACTCCTCAATACCTTACAAGTAGGGGTTGCTTTAAAAGAAAGCCAAGCAAGATATTTTGCCCGTCCAAGTGGAAGAAAAATCAATCGTAAATTCGTTTTCACCTGGAACTCAAAAAAAAGACGTGCTGGAGATGAAAATATTCCTGAAAATATCTTTCTCGCTTCAGATGATTACAAAGAATTTGTTGATCAGTGTTTAAATCCACGTGATGCCCACAAACTTATTAGTAATTACATCCTTACGCGTGTAACAAAAACTAATGATGCTGACTTAGTGTTAATGCGTCAATACCAAGTAGAAGCTGCTGAAGCTTGTATTAAACGTATTAAAGAAATTAAGTTTAATCAAAGAAATAAAATGCTAAGGTTACCTGACCAATTACTAGAAGTAGGTCAAGACAACCTTAGTACAGTTAATACCAATGTATGCAACTTACTTGGTTACGTTTGGCATACCACTGGTTCTGGTAAAACTGTAACCAGCTTTAAAGTTGCTGAACAAGCGAGAAAGATCAGAGGTATTGATAAAGTAGTTTTTGTGGTTGACCGTATCGACTTAGAAGAGCAAACCTATGATTGCTTTACTAATCACGTACGTGATCATAAAACTGATAGTGATATCAGTGTTTCAAGTGTTCGTCATCCAGCAGATATAGATGAGAAAAGAAAAACCCAAAAAGAACGTTTATTAAGCAAATTAAAAAAATCGAAGAAAGAAATTATCACTACTACACTACAAACTTTAGCAAGTATTGATAAAAAAGATCTCAAAAGAAACTTCAAGAATAAAGAAGAGCAACCAAACATTCTCTTTATCTGTGACGAGGCGCACCGTTCAACCAGTGGTGAGAACGTAGAGAATATTCGTAATAACTTCGAATACTCTGCATGGTTAGGTTTTACAGGTACACCTGATGCTATTCAAGAAAAACCAACTCATACTATCTTTGGTAAACAACTGCATGCTTATACTATTGCCCAAGCTGTTGCTGACAATAACGTATGTGGTTTTAAAGTAGAGTACAAAGAGTTAGAGTTTCTTGATAAAGGTCAAGTTGTTAGTATTAAAAACTTCCTCGAGCTCGTAAACAAAGTAAAATATGATGATGTTCTTGAAAGCGAAAAATATCAAGATCCAAACTTCTATCATGATTTTGTAAAAGAACTCACTAAAAGAAAACTAGGAAACAGCACCTACCTTGAAGCTCTTAATCGCAAGGTGGTAGGAAACATTCTTGAAACCTTTAACCAATATACGAGAAATCGCGCCTTCAATGCTGTGCTCACTACTTTTAGCATTGACAACGCGATTAGCATGTATAAGCTTTTCAAGGAAGAACAAGAAAAAGAAAAAGCAAAACATGGAGATGAATATAAGCCTCTAAGAATTGCAATTCTCTTTAGTTCGGCTTCATCTCATGATGATGGTAGAAATGTTAAAGATGAATTTCCTGATTTCAATGATCTTGAAGCGGATACAAATGAAGTTAACTCTAAATCACGTGTGCAAGATCAAGAAGAGATCATGGAGGACTTCAAAGCAACCTTTTCTGACATGCCTGTAACAAGTTGGGTGGATTACGAAGACAAAGTTTGTACTCTAGTAAAAGAACGTAATCGTACCGAAAAACATGCAATTGATTTAGTTATTGTTGTCAATAAACTACTTACAGGTTTTGACGCTCCGACAATTAATACGTTATTTGTACACAAAATTCTTTCTGGTGCTAACTTAATCCAAGCTTACTCACGTACTAACCGTGTAGCCGAGGGTAAAGAATTCGGTAACATTGTCAACTACTTCATGACAAGTCTGGCAAAAGAAAACTTTGAAACCGCTATTAAAAAGTACTCTGCGGTTCTAGAATTAGAAGAATTGAGAGCTAACAAAGTCGTACAGAAAGATTTTGCAGACCTTGTCATTGATTTAGAAAACAACTATGTAGAATTACAACAAGTTGGATTTGATGAATTCAACATTGAAAAAGGTACACCTGCACAACTTCTTTCTGAATTAACAAATCTTAGCTCTGATGATGAAATAATAGATATAGGACCTCGTCTCTTAAAACCTCTTAAAAAGTTAGAGCAAACATTTGACGCTATTAAAACTTACGCTCCGATATATGACGCTCACAATAATCTAGTTTCAGGTTATAACAGTGAAACCTTCTTCTCTGACAATGATCTAACTAGAATTGCTAAAAATGGAAAGGATTTTGAAGAAAACTATATCCATAACACTAAACGAGCAACTTTAGAAATCAGAGAAACTATCCGCGGGAAAAACAAAGAGGAAAGAGAATTACTAAGAGATCAATTAGATAAATGTCTTCAAGAAGCCGGTGAATTAAAGTTTGCTTTAGATAAGAAAGAGCCTATTACTGCAGATAAGCCTTATTTATTTAACGTAGTTCTTCAAATAGAAGCTCGCAATAAATCCACAGATAAAGATGGTCGAGAAAAGAACTACATCACGACTTTTGCAGAAGATTTCAACTCTTTCCCAGGCATTCGTGAAACTGAATTCTATAAATGTGTTGACCTCATGGAAGAATATTCTAACTACAATAATACAACGCAAGATTTTAGTTTCACCCGTCCTACAGTTGAGGCTATCTATGACTTTGCAAAAAACAATCTTAACGGTATACAACAATTAACTGCTGACACTTTAACTAAATTCTTTGACGAAGAACTAATAAAAATCTTAAAAAGTAAAACAGGGATTAACGATTCTAATGAGGATCTATATTCTATCCTTGACGATGCGCGTCACTTCATATATTCAGGTCAAGATCCTACCAAATCTGAAAATTATAGTGATTTTATTGATAATCAAGACTTTGAGATCAAAAATCAGTTCATTGCTTTATGCTATAAAAGTTCCGCAATCCACAAAATTGCAGAGTCACTAATAGATAAGACAACCTCTAAGTAGATAACAGCTATCAAGTTTAGGATTTACTAAAGTAATTATTTCCTGTAAGAAGTAATATTATCTTCCTAAACTTTCTGCTAATATTCTATAAACAAAAAACACCTCGTAAGCTTATAAACTTACGAGGTGTTTTTTTGTTTTTGCTTATGCCAATTCTGCCATTAGCCAACAAACGGATTATAAAATCTACCGTCATTTACTTGCCATAGGACTAGTACCGCCCCAAGGATCACAATCCCTAAAACAATCACTAAATAATCCTTAGGTGTCATTTTAGTTTGACGAATCCAAGTACGCTTTTTCCCTTGCCCAAAACGACGAAGTTCCATTGCTTGGTTAATTGAATCGATATTATTAAACGAATTCAGAATTAACGGCATTACTTGGGCAACCACCGCTTTTACTCTTTGCCAGAATGGTACTTTACGAGACAAGTCTAAACCACGCGCTTGTTGTGATTTACTAATTGCCTGATACTGCATTTGTACATCAGGAATGTAACGTAAAGTTAAAGCTACGGCGTAGCTAATACGGTAACTTAAACCTACTTGGTTTAAGCTAGCAGCAAACTGACTTGGGTTAGTTGTCATTAAAAAGGCAATGGTTAAAGGAACCGTACAAATATACTTAAGTACTAAATTCACCAAGAAGAATAACTCTTCATACGTAAATTTAAAATATCCCCAAGCTGGAAAAATTTGATGATAAGTTCCGTACAACTCATTACCATGAGTTGGTGCAAAAACATACACCAAAATCAGGTTTAGCACCGAGAAGAATAGAATAAACTTCACCACAAAGCTAACTTCAACGTAACGAATTTTTGATAACTTTAAGATCAATAATGAGCTTAGGGCGATAAACGCGAGTAAACGAGTATCGTAAGTTATCATTGAAGCAGTTACAACTAAAATAAAGTAGAGTAACTTGGCTGTTGAATGAAGATTATGGATAAAAGAGTTTTTTGGGAGATATCCCATTACACTAGCACTCATGTTTTACTCTCCTATCGTAAGCAATAAATTTCTCGGTAAAAGTTACAGGATTGGCAAGTCCTACCTTATTCGCGAGAACAAATAAACTTGTCTCTTTAAGGGCAGCTTGTTTTACTAAGCCACTATTGGTAAGAACTTTTACTGGTGTTGAGTCTGCAACAACCTGTCCGTTTACCATCACTATTGCGCGTTGAGTATACTCGAGCATAAGGTGCATATCATGGGTAACCATAATAATGGTTACTCCTTTTTGATTGATCTCTTTTAAGAACTCCATCATCTCGGTATAGTGTCGATAATCTTGTCCCGCTGTTGGTTCATCAAGAATGATTACTTGTGGATCAAGCACTAAAATCGAAGCAATGGTTAAACGTTTTTTCTGTCCATAAGAAAGAGCTGCCACTGGCCAGTTACGCATTGGATAAAGTCCACAAGTACGTAGTACTTGCTCTACTTTTTCCACCACAACCGCCTCATCAACTCCGCGAAAACGTAAGCCAAGAGCGACTTCATCAAAGATTTTTACTTGGGTAATCATTTGATTAGGGTTTTGCATTACATAGCCAACATGGTCAGCAATTTCTTTAATGCTCCAAGCTCCCATATCTTGGGTTTGCTCTGCACCATGCCACAGAATTTGCCCACTACTTACTTTTTCAAAACCACAAATTAGTTTAGCTAGCGTTGATTTTCCAGCGCCGTTTTTACCAACTAAGGCAATCATCTCTCCTTGACCAATAGTTAAGTTTAAATTCTTAACTACTTTAGGAGCGTCCTCTTGGTAAGCAAAAGCTACTTGCTTGAGTTCAAGCAGAGGAGAGGTTTGCGCAAGTTGCGCAACTGGTGGTTGCGTCGCTTGCCATTGGCTTAGCTTAGTCGCTAACTCTGGCGCTTCAAGTTGCGCTAAGTTAGCAATATTACTTACTTGCGTAAGATCAACTTGAGCATAACGCATTGCCGTAACCCATAAAGGCTCACGAATTCCTAGACTTGCCAAAGTTTGACTTTGTAAAAGTTGATCAGGAGTCGTATCTGCAACAATACGTCCTTGAGAGAAAACTACAATACGATCTACCTGCGCTAAAAGAACATCCTCTAAACGGTGCTCAATAATTACCACCGTTGCTTGGGTTTGCTCTTGCAATTGTTTGATTAGCTGCGTCGCCTCTTGTCCCGAAGCCGGATCTAAGTTCGCCAAAGGCTCATCAAAGAGTAAAATTGGCGTTTCGTCAACTAATACTCCTGCCATAGAGACACGTTGCTTTTGTCCACCTGAAAGATCATGTGGAGAATGATCAAGAAGATCTTCGATTTTTACCGCTTTTGCCCATTTGTTTACTTGCTCTTCCATTTGCTCGACTGGCATGCAAGAATTTTCAAGAGCAAAGGCAATATCTTCTTTTACGGTAAGACCAACAAACTGATGGTCTGTATCTTGTAACACTGTTCCTACTGACTTACTTAAGGCAAAAATTGATTCTTTGTGGGTTAGTTTGCCATTAACAAACAACTCACCAGTAATCTTGCCTTTTAAAGCATGCGGAATAAGACCATTAATACAATGTCCAAGAGTACTTTTCCCAGAACCAGAAGGTCCTAGGATTAAAACTTTTTCCCCTGGATAAATATCCAGGTTAATATCTGTCAAAGTAGGCTCTGCTTGAGCGTCGTACTTAAAACTAAAATTCTTAAATGAAATAATTGGTTGTGTTGTCATAGCGATTGAGAAAGCAAGTGTAAAAAATTTTTACACTTGCTTTTGACAATTAATCTTCTATCTTAATAATTAATTTTTTACCTAAATAATTAATCTTCTAATGATAGAGAACTTGACTTGGTTCTTGTTCTTGCATAGTAAAGCAGTAAAGCTAAACCAATGATTTCTACTGAAAGAGCGTTACTAATTGATGAAACAATCCCTTGCAGATACACTTTATTAGCTGGCTCTGAATAGAAAGCAATATCAAGCGTAGGTGCCACGACTGACCAAATTAGTACATTAGCAACAACTTGGATAATCGTAAAACGAATGATCTCTTTACGACCAAACACACCTACTTCTAGTTTTTTACCATCTACAGCAAAACCTAAAGCAACCCCTAGTAAACCAGAACAAATAATCCAACTAAACCAAGGAGAACCATATTGCGTTACATCATTTAAAAAGTGACCAATAAAAGCCGCAATCCCCGCAGCTACAGGTCCAAAAATCCCAGCAAATAATGCTAGAAAACCAAATGCCGATTGAATAGTCGTATTTGGCACAAAGGTAGGAATCATTGCAAATCTCATTAAAATTAAGATAATCGCTGCTCCTACACCTATAGCCACCACTGTTCTCACTGGGTTACGTTTTGTTCCCGCCATGATTACTCCGAAATTCTAGAAAAGAGAGAATGATATTTTAACTTAAATAAGCGCTAGCAAGCGCTTATTTTTACCTTTTGCGTTTACTTTTACGCTGAATTTTTATTTTTGTATTTTGAATACTGGTTATTTTTGTATTTTGAATACTGGTTATTTTGAAGCTTTGCGTAACTCAATACTCCACTCAACTCCTGTACCTATGTGGTAAAGACGGCTAAATGAATCTTGGTTTACGGCTACCCCTACTTTAAGTAGAGAGTTAATATAAACTAAAGGTTCACCAATTTTTACATCAGCAAAGACTTTGGCAAACTTCATTTCGTTTTGATAAACCTTAACACCATTGTGGAAAATAGAAACTGCTAGGTTATCCCCACCTTGTAAGTTTAACTGTTTAAGTAGGTCTAGCGAGATATTTGTCCATAAACTTCCGAAACGAACGTCAAGGATATCAATAATACCGTGCACAGTTTCACCTTCAATTTTGGCATCAATAATCGGTAGTTTAGTAATCTCATCAACATTTACTAAAGTACCAAGCTCTTCGAAGGTAATTTGCCCTGCTGCTAAACGTGCTCCATTATAAGCATAGATGTCACGTCCATGGAAAGTATGACTTTCACCAGAGTAAGGCAGACGAGAAACGGTTTCGTTAATTTGACGGACTTCAGCTAAGCCAATATAGTGCGCAAGATGACTTAAAGTTCCGTTATCAGGAGTAATAATGTACTGACCGTCTTTAGTACGGGCTACGTAAGAACGACGCTCAGAACCAACTCCAGGGTCAACAACTGAAACAAACACAGTCCCAGTAGGCCAATAAGGAACTGTTTGTAATAGACGATATGAAGCTGCCCAAATGTCGTATGGTGGGATATCATGAGTTAAATCGTGTACTCTTACTTCAGGATCAACCTGAGCAGCTACCCCATACATAGCGCTAACAGCACCATCACCTAAACCAAAATCTGTTTGTAACACTAAAGCCTGTTTTGTCATTGTAAATTTCCTTTAAATACTTAAGATATTAAGATAATTGCAATCAATTGTTTAAAACAAATCCTGCTTTAGTCTTTTTTTCAGTTTTACTTCAGTATCACTTCCGTGGTATTTAAGTTAAACTTAAACCTTTACTTCTGTAATGCTTGAGTTTGTAGGTTCTACTTTAGTTTGTTCTTAGCTTAAGGCTATGCTTTAACTTAAAGTAAGACACCACCTTAAAATAAGCATGCTACCTTAAAGTAAGTATGTAGTAAGTTAAGGTAATTATGCAGTAAGCAAGAACTTAAGTTTGCCTACTCTTCAAAAAGTTCAGCCAAATCAAACTTAAATAGAATTTAAGTTCAAAAGAAAGAATGAAAGAACAAACGAAATACAAGGCTGTATCTTGTTCTTAAACCTACTTTAATAAGGCTTTATCCAACTTTTTTCGCGTAAAAACTTAACTTTGAAACTAAATCCAATGCTTAGCTAAATGCTTGAACTTTAGTCGGTTTTTGAAGAGCTTTAATTATACCTTATAAACTGGCAGTTAGTGCGGTTAATATCGCATAAACTAAGAATAATTTTTACTCTGCCTATAAAAAGTAAAGGAGTAGATAAAACTAACCGAGATTATCGTGGTTTTATAAGCTCTTTCTTACTAAGGTCATGGTAGTTTATTACCCACACTTACTAGGTTTTACCAAGCTAGCTTTAGATTTAGATTTGCCTACGCTTAGGATTTTCTATGCCATGTATTTGCAAGGGTTTAATTGAACTATTAGCGTTTGCTTGGACTAATCTAAGTAAACTTCTTTAGTTGCTATAAGCTATAACCCCTCACATCTAGTGACTAAATCGAAGAACTACCAGAGAACACACTACCAGAGAACTACAAAACTAGCTAAACACTACTCGAAGTTGTTTTGTTTTCAAAAAATGAATTTGAACCTGAAATTCAAATAAAGTTGAAAATTAAATATTGAAGTAAAAATGAATTTAAAAAGAAAAGGGATTTGTAAAAATGGGATTATCATTAAACTTAACAAATCTTAGCTTGCTATTCTGACTTTGTATGCTTTGGGTTGGCTAGAACTTTTGGGATATCCTAGAAGTAAACTTTAAATTTGGTTATTAAGCTAAATAACCTTTACAAAGTTCTAAAGTAAAAATATAAGCATACAAATAAACTAAGATAAGTTAAATAAACTTACTTGTTACTTGTACATTCGCATTGATTTAGCGTCTACAAATACAGCAAAGTTTTTCATAAATTTAATGATATTTTTTTGAAATGATTTATTGATTGGTGAGAAAAATTAGCAAGGATTGCTAAATTTTTCTAAATTTTCTTGATGTAAATTTATAGTAGCAAGTTTTAAAATAAATTTAAAGAGGGGAAAAGCGAAATAGTTTAGAAGTCTGTGATTATTAAGGTTTATTTTTCAACATCAAGGGGTTAAAACAACGTTTAAATCCTCTAAAACACCTAGGATAAAATAAAATTCTAAAGGAATATTTAGGGCAATATCTAGCTCAATATCTAGATCAATATTTAGAGCAACATTATTTAGGGCAATAACTGAGATCAATAATAGCTATCTCAAACTCTAAAGTGAGAACTGTGAATTAATTAGGTGGACTAGTAATCAGATGAACTAGGTTAACTACATTCTCCAACAAACTAACAAATCATAAAGCTAACCAAGCTAACTCAAGCCATTAAGCTAACCAAGACAACAAAACATCAGGCTGACCAAGCTTCATCACCAACATTAACCAAGCTAAAAATACCTACCCAAGCAAATTGTAATCTCAATTGCAAATTTTCTTTACCAAATAACCCCACCAATTAGTAAACTAAAACGCTAACTGAAATTAAATTTTAGTAACCTTTAAATCTATAACCCCACTGTTTAACCCCTGCAAACTGGGGTTCTCTTTTCCATGCAAAGTGGTAAAACTAATTTTCTTAAAACTAATTTTCTTTTTTGAGGAAAAAAAGGAAAAATTAATTTCTTTTCTTTTGTAAAAATGGTAAAATATAGAGTAATTCTCTATAAAATTTCTTTTAATTTCCAGTAGATAATAAATTTGTTTAATCCCGTACAAATCTAAACAAATTAAACGTTATCAAGAAAAAGTCTTTACCAAAAAAATAAAATAAATTAACCAAGAAATTCATAAGGAAATTAAGAAATTTTTTAAAACTTTTTCACTTTATTACTGTCTAATTAAGTAATAACAAATTATTGAAAAACTTTGAGTTAAAGGATAGGGTTGGCGCTTAGTATCCTTTAACAAAAGGTAAACTCTCACTACTATTCTTAAACTAACAAAAATCGTTTACTTTTTGTCTTTATATTACCTGCCTGCCCTAAGTCTATTTTTATCATCCCTACCTAGAGAAATAGCTCCTTTCCTCTTACCGTTTTTCTTATTTCAGTTTTCCAATTTTAAACTTTTTTGATTTTAATGCTCTAATAACTAAGTACCAGCCTCGAGCAAAATGATTTTTGTCTTTTGCTAATCTGGATACAGGTAAATTCCTTAGAACTTTATAACTTTGTTATCACTTTGAGAAACTCTTTTAAGTTAGTCTTTTGCATTGAAGAGGTCGCAAAAGAACTAAACGCAACTTTAAAGATCTTTCTCAAAATCTAAGTTAATGAACAAAGTAAAGAACAAAGCTAAGGAACATGCTAAGCACAAAGTAGCACAGCAGTAAAGCAAACAACCACAAACAAACAAAAGATAAAGTAACGCTTAGTTAGTTTTTTCTAGATAGCTTCACTATCTTGCATAAACTAACTTGAACTATAAGGCTACAGTTCGCGTTACCAAGTGAGTACACGGTGCTCTCTTGTAAGATTATCTTTATCATCTGCTTTTAATTAGCTTTAAATTAGCTTTCAGATTTTAATTTTTAAATATCTTTTAGCTTCTAATTTTTAAACTGCTACTTCTTGCTTTAGTAATAAATTACTTTGCTATCCTCTTGAGTTGGTTGTCAGCTTGTAGCGAGAACTTCTCCTTACAAAGCTAAGCTTTAGTTACAAATGTCTAAAGTTTTTGCAACATAAACTTAGTTTAGCAAAGCTATGTATTTAGCTATTAGCGTTTTATTTAATTGTAAATAAAGTCAACTTTACCAAAATTTATTACTACCCATGAATAGAATATTTCGTCTTAAACTTAATGATCAAAACCGCCTAGTGGTGGTTTCTGAACTTTGTAACAATGCTGGTAAAACCAGAGGTACAAAGCAAACTGCAACGACAAGTAAAACAAAATCAAGTAAATTTAGCCGCCTGCTATCAGCAGTGGGGCGCACTTTAGGTGCAACTACAAGTCTAACTTTAGCTCTAATGGGTAGTATGAGCTTTAGTTCTGTAGCGCAAGCGAACAACCCTACAGTAGTTGTTGGTAAAGCACAAATTCAAATCCAAGACTTAGTTACAACTATTACCACTAGCACGGATAAAACCATCATCAACTGGGATAAATTCAACATCGGCGTTGATGAAATCTATAAGTTTATCCAAAACTCTGCTAACTCTGCAGTGTTAAACCGTGTAATCGGTGGTGAAGTTTCACAAATCCTGGGGAAATTACAATCAAACGGTCAAGTGTTTATTGTGAACCCAGCTGGTATTGTTTTTGGGCAAAATGCAACTGTAGACGTAAGCTCATTAGTAGCGTCAACACTTGACATCTCTAACCAAGACTTCCTTGATGGCAAATTAAACTTCAAAGGTGAGGATGCACAAATTGCTTCAATCCTTAACCAAGGTTTAATCTCGGTTGACAAGAACGGTTCTTTAGCTCTAATCGGTGGTAAAGTTACTAACAATGGTGTGTTAAAAGCAGTTGATGGACAGATTCTGTTATTAGCTGGTCAAAGCATTACTATTAGTGACTTAAGCAATCCGCAAATTGTTTACACAATTAAAGCAGGTAACGAAGTAGTTAACTTAGGTGACGTATTTAGTGGCAAAAACAGCCTACTAATGGCGAACAAAGTAGTTAACCAAGGTACAATTACTGCAAATGTAAATAAAGATGGTACAGTTGATTTAGTAGCAGTAAGCACTGGTACAGGTACTTACACACCATCAACTAATGCACATACTTTTACTGTTGATAGCACAGCTCAAGCTGGTCTAGTTGTAAACGACGGTAAAGTTGCAGCAAATAAAGTAAAAGTTAATGGTGACCACATCCAATTACTCGACAACTCAACAATTGTTGCAAATGCAAGCAGCAACCAAGCAGGTCGTGTAGAAATCGGTGGTTTAAACCAATCAGGTGCTACTTCACAACTAGCTAATGATACTTCGAGTTTAAAAGCTCAGTCTTTAGTAGTATCAAAAGGTTCATCAGTTACAGCTGAAGGTAACGGTTCACAAGTCCTTGCTTATGCAAATGTATCTTACTTTGCAGGTAACTGGGAAACTACAGGTAGCAATGGGTTAATTGAAACTTCAGGACATACTGCATACTTCAGTGAAGATCTTGCAGTAAATTCTAATGGTGGTACTTGGTTACTTGACCCATTAGATATTAATGTTGTTAACTCTACTACAGCAACTTATACCTACGAAGATAACGATGTTTCAAGTAACAATAGCCCATTCTTCTTTATTGCTATCCAACAAGATAATAAGTATAGCTATGCTTACTATCCAACTCGTTACGATACATTTAAAAACGATTATCTAAATTCAAGTTATTCAGCAACTAACTATACTTTAAGCGTTACTGATAGTTACTTATCTTATGCGTTAAAAACTAACAACATCATCCTTTATACTCCAGACGGTAACATTACGTTCACTAATGCACGTATCGTTGCTAATGAAGGTCACAAACTTGCAGTTTTAGCGCAAACAGGTAATGTTACGGTTACTAACTCTATCATTAACTTTAGTAATTCATCAGCGTATGGTGAGTTAGACTTTGTTGCTGGAAAAAACTTAACAGTTACTAACTCTACGATTATTGCCAACCAATCGTACCAGGCTTTAAAATCTATCGCAATTAGCGATAGTAACCTAACAGGTAACTTTACAGCAATCGTTGATAGCACAGTAATTTCTAACTGGACTGAAACTATCAACCAACACTCTCCAGGTGGCTCTTTAAGTATTACCGCTTCTTGCGTTACTTTTGACGCTAAATCTCTTGAAGAAGAGGGTGCGACTGTAACTAACTTAGAAGATGTAACTAGCTCATCTGAGACTGATAAAGATTCAACTGCTTACCGTATTACAAATAATAGTAAAACTATTCAGTTAGAAAACACGACTTTAAATGTTTCTAACCAAAATGCTTCTATTAAAACTAACGGTACAGTTGGTTTAACAAACGTTAAAGTAGTTGGTCAAGCTAGCTTAACCTCTTCTGAGACAACGATTGGTCAAGCACAAAACCTGAACACTAGCAAAGGTTCATTAAATGTAACTGCTAATTCAGGTGTACAAATTACTGGTAACTTAACTGCTGAAAAATCTTTATTAAAGATCAACGCATCTTCAAGCAATGAATCAATTGCTGCCTTAACTTTCACAGCTGGGGCAAATGTTACCGCAACAACAGGTGGAGCAATTAACCTTTTTGCTAATGGCTCAAATGGTGCTACTGCAGTATCTTTTGTAAATAAAGGTGTTTACACTCCACAATACAGCAATGGTACAAAACTATTTGCTGATGAAAACCTAACAAATACAGTTACGTTTAAAGGTAATAACCTCTTAACTGCTTATGTAAACAATAACGATGATACTGTATCAGGCATTATTGACTTTACTGATGCTGACTTAGTGTTAGATAACGCTAACTTATCAGTGATGTACTACAACACTGACACAAACAGCAGTTTAAGTGGCATTTACTTCAAAAACTTATCTGTAGCTAATAACTCAAACTTTGTTACTTACAACCTTTACCAAAACGGTCAAGCTTCTACTTTACTAGACAATGGTAACGTAATTACTTTCTATGGTAATGTAAGCGTAACAAATAGTTCATCAGTTGTTCTTAACTCACGTAAAGGCATTGCTTTCTCTGGTGGTGTTTACGGTGATGATGACAACTTGAAGTTCACTAACTTTATCGTTGACTCTACTTCAACTTTAAATGTACACGCTCCAAACGTGTCGTTAGAGTACTACAATCTTGATTTAGATGGTGTTTCTTACATTGGTAGCTACAACTACGAATCAAGTTACAATCTGAGCTTAACGGCAACACGTGGTGACTTACAGTTCTTAATGTTTGATAACGCGACAGATCTAAATGTTACTCTGTACGCTTCAAACTTAACTAATTTAAGTTTAAACTCTTACTACTCAGGTAATCTAAATTTAGATTTACAAGAGACTGTTCTTTCTAATAGTACAATCAACTTAACAGCTAAAGCTTCAAGTACAGCTACACAAGCAAACATTGAACTTTACAACTTAACTTTAAACTCATCAAACTTTGCAGTAACTGGTGAGACAATTAATGTAAGTTCTCCAAACCAACTTAAAGCTGTAACTACAACTAGCGATGCTACAGTTAATTTACTATCTTCAACTACAACTCTAGCAGCAGTTGAAGGTGTTACTCGTAACGAGGAAACTGACACAGTATACGCTAACGTAACTTTAGCAAATACTTCAAACTTCAAACTGACTACAGGCAATGCCTTAGCTGGTGGTTTTAGAAGTAACGGTACTATTAATGTTAACAATCTTGTAGTATTAAGTGACAGTAGTGACAACAAACTAGAATTAGCAACCAAAGATTTAAACTTTGATGAGAAAGCTCTAGTTTCTGTAAATGTTGCGCTACAAAACTATACCGCAAATAACATTGCTCTTAACGCAGCTACAACATTTATTGCAAAAAGTGATTCAAGTACTTATGTAACAGCAGCTGCTGGTACTGACAGCAATGAACAAAAATCTAGTGGCGTTTACTTCACAGCTTACAACCTAAGCGTTGATGGTAAATTAAACGCTGACGCTGATGTGCTAGATTTCCACGCAAGTGAAAATCTAACTTTCAACGCAGCTGTTGTAGCTTCTGGTGATGTTTACCTTGGTGACGCACGTGCAAAAAATGGAGCTACTTCAACTGACACAGGTTCAGGTAAATATAGTAGCTACGATGTAACCGTAAATGGTAACTTTAGCATTGCGGGTAACTTAACTATCCGTAATAATGCTTCAATTAGCTCTGACGTAACAGTTGCCGCTAAAGATATTAACTCAAGCAGCAATATCTTTAATAACGGGACAATTAACACTAACAACCTAAGCGCTAACTTCTATCGCCAAAGCGGTGGTACTTTAGTAGCAAAAGGTGATGTTAATGTTAGCCGTAACTTCTCGGCAAATGCGGGTTACGTAAATGTGCAAAACCTAACGGCGAACAACGTAATCTTAGATAATGGTACTTACAGCGCGTCTAGTTTAAACGCAACTAGCAACTTAACTACCACTAAGACTGCAACAGTAACGGCTAATCAAATTAACACCGTTAATGCAACAATTCGCGGTAACTTAACTACAGATACGTTAAATACAACTAATTTAACTATTGCTGGCGGTAACTTCACTGCCAAAGGTGATGTTAACGTTGCGCAAAACTTAACAATCACAAATCAAGCGCAAGCAAACTTTGCCGGTGCTGTAGCTGCTAACTATGCAACTGTTGATAACTCTAACTTAAGTCTAACTTTTAGTAGTGAAAGACGTAACAAGATCAGCACATTAGTAGCAACTAACAAGGCAAACATTTTATTAACGAGTACACAAGTTAATAAGTTAAACGCAACTAACTCAAGCATTGAAGCAAATAACTTATCTGCTAATGATGTTTGGTTAAATGACGCTAAGTTTACAGCTACAGAAGGTAGCCAAACTACAGTAACTGGTGACTTTACAAGTGTTAACTCTGCAGTTATCTTAGATAACGCAAGCATTAACCACTTTAACGTTACTCAAGGTTCTTTAGTAGCTGCACGTCTACTCGGTGGTAATGTTACTCTAACTAACGCTAGCGTAACTATTACTAAGGCACAAACTTCTGACGTTACATTAAAAGATGTTAAAGATGCCAACATCACTGAATTAGATGCTGCTAACAGCGCTACTCTTGACAACTCAAGCGCGAACATTACTAACTTTACCGCAAATGAAGCAACTATCGCCAACGGTTCTTCATTAAACTCAACTGGTACAGTTAAAGCTAATACTAGCCTAAACGTTGATCAAGCAACTGTAAACGCTAACCAAGTAGACGCGGTTGACTTAAACGTAGCAAACGGTAGTGCAATTACTGCAACTACAGTTAACACAACTAACTTTAGTTTAACTAATGGTTCAACTAGCTCGTTAATCAATGTTACAACCGACAATTTAACGTTAAATAATGCAAGCTTTACAGCGCAACAGTTAGATCTTACTGGTGATTTTGATAGCGAAGGCACTTCAGCATTTAATGCAACTACGGTTAACGCTAACAACATTACGTTTGATAACAAAGATTTAACTACTAACGTAGGTGCGTTAAACGCTAACAACGTAAGCGTTAAAGACGGCGCAAGCTTAAATCTAACAACTGCAAACGTAGCTAACGGTTTAACTCTTGCAAATAATGCAGAAGTAAAAACTAACAAAGATTTAACTGTTACTAATCTAACTGTTAAAGACGCAAGCTTAAGCGCGAATAACGTAACCGTAAACAATACTGCGCAATTAGATCAAGCACAAGTAACAGCTAAATCTAACTTTACTGCGCAAACAGTTAACGCAAGTAACTCTTCACAAGTTACAGCAAACAATTACTTAGCAGCAGAGACTAATTTAGATAACGCTAGCCTAAGCGTAACTACAAATCTAGCTTCTCTACAGCTAAATGCAACTAATGCTAATATCAGCGCTGGTTCTGTAATGTCTCTTGACGCTACAGCTTCAAATACTACAGTAACCGCTACTAACTTAGTTGCAAGAAACGTAAATGCAAGCAACAACGCTAACATCGATGTTGCTAACGCTACAGTAAGTGAAAATGTGTCATTAAGCAGTGGTTCATCATTAGCTTCATTAAATATGATGGCTTCTAATGTCCAAGCTGATAACGCAAGTTTAGCTATTACTAACAACTTAACTGTAACGAACTTAACAGAAGCTAATGGCGCAAGCGTTAAAGCATCTAAAGCTAACGTTGCAAACTTAGAGCTAACTGACAAAGCAAGCTTAAATGCAACTACCCTAACTAGTATCAACACTAGCTTAGCATCAGGTAGTAGCGTAAACGCAACTACCCTAGTTGCTCAAAACCTAAGCTTAACTTCACAAGCTCAAGTAACTGCGGTTGATGTTACAACTACTACCCTAACTGCTGACAATGCAACTCTAGGGGCAACTAACATCCAAGCAGCAGATGCAAGCTTAAGCAACCAAGCTGAGCTTAAAGCAACTAATGCAACTGTAAGCAACAAACTAGCTTTAACTAACGCAAACGCAACTGTTAGCAAAAACTTAACTGCGGCTACAGTCGAAGCAAACGACGCTAAACTATCAGCGAAAAACTTAAACGCAACAACTTTAACTGTTGCAAATGATAGTAACGTAAGTGTAGCTACGGCAAACGTTGACACTTTAAACGTAGAGAACTCTACTGTAAGTGCAACTAAAGCTTTAACAAGCAAAGAAGCTACATTAACTAACTCTAGCGTAAGTGCTAAACAGTTAACAGCTGATAACTTAACCGCAACTGATAATACAAACGTAAACGCAACTGACTTAACTGTTGCTCACGACGTAACGTTAAACAATACTTCGTTAAATGTTACGGCAACAGCAACTGCAGAGAATTTTGTTGCAACTAACTCAAGTCTGGTAGTTAAAGACTTAACTACTACCAACTTAAGCGTAAATGAGTCTAGCTTCAAATCAGCAGGCGAAGTTAAAGCGCAAAACTTTAACTCTGACTACGCTACAGTTAACGCAAACAACTTAACTGTTACCAACTTAACCGTTACTAACAGCGCTTTAGATGTTGCTAATGTAGACGTAGCGCAACAAGCTACCGTTGACAACTCAAGCTTAAATGCAACTAATACTTTAAGTGCAAATGGCTTAACAGCAACTAATGCTAAACTTGACGTTAACAACTTAAGCGTAACTACAGATGCAACTGTAACAGATAGTACAGTTAAAGCTGACACAGCAACAGTTGGTAACAACTTAACGCTAGCTAACGCTGAGTTAAATGCAAGCACGAGTGCGCAAGCAACTAACCTAGTTGCAACTAACGCTACTCTAGCAACAAAAGAGTTAACTGCTACTAACTTAACGGCAACTGACTCTACGCTAGTAGCTAAAGAGTTAACATCAACTGATTTAACTGCATCTAATGCTACTTTACTAGCTACAGAGTTAAGTGCAACTAACTTAACGGCAACTAAAGCAAGTCAAGTTAGCGCAACTAATGTAAGCGCAACAACTTTAGCTGTTACTGACTCTAAACTAGCTGCAAGCCAAAACGTTAAAGCGCAAACAGCAAACGTAAACAACGCAAGCTTAAGCGCAACTAACGTAAACGCAGAGCAACTAGTTGTAGCTAACAATAGTAAGCTAGAGACAACTAACGCTACTGTTGGTCAAGCAAGCATTACTAACTCACAGTTAAATGCAACTGGTACAGTAAACGCAGAAAGCTTAACAGCTGACAACGCTAGCCTAGAAACTGCGAACTTAAACGTTAGCCAAGATCTAACTCTAGCTAACCAAAGTAAGCTAAATGCAACTACCGTAACTGTTGCTCAAAGCTTAAATGCTGACAACTCTACAGTTAGCGTAGCAAATGTAAACGCAAATGACTTTACAGCTAGCAACGCAAGCGTAAAAGTTAACAACTTAGCAGTTGACAAGGACTTAACAGTAACTAATAGTGAAGTTCAAGCGCAAGATATTACTGCAAAAGGACAAACTACAGTTACTAACGCTGACGTAAATGCTACAGGCACAGTTAGCCTTGCAAGCTTAACTGCAAGCAACGCAACTCTTGCAGCTGGCACATTAACTGCTAGTCAAGATGTGTCTTTAGATAACGGCACTAACTTAACTGCGACAAATGTTGATGTTGAAGGTAACTTAAACGTTACAAATTCAACCGTAGTAGCAAGCGAGCAACTACAAGCTGGTGCTTTAACTGCTAGTAGCTCAAGTATCGTAGCGACATCAGTAGATAGTGCTACTTTTGTGAAACTAGAAAAAGCACGCTTAAATGCAACTAGCGTTAACGCTGGTACTTCTATGGAAGTGAGCAATTCAAGCGTAGCTGCTACTACCGTAAGCGTAACTGACAAGTTAAGCTTAACTAACGCTGACGTAAATGCAACGCAAGCATTAGAAGCAGGTAGCCTAAGCGCGAGCAACTCTACTTTAGCAACTGAAAGCCTAGCAGTAGAGCAAGATCTTGAAGTTAACGACGGTACTAAGATCAGTACTTCAGAAGTTACAGTAAAAGGCAACTTAACCGTAACTAACTCTGCTTTAACTTCAATTCGTACAATTAACGCAGGTAACTTAGAAGCAACTAATGCAACAGTAGTTACTGAAACTGTTACTACGGATAAAGAGATCAACTTAGATCAGTCTAACTTAACAGCAACTACAGTTGACGCAACTAGCCTAACCGCTAACGAGGCAACTGTTAAAGTTGATAAGTTAACAGTAGACGGCGACGCAACTTTAAGTCAATCAGAAGTTAACGCACAAGAGTTCAGTGCAACTAATGTAGTAGCAACTAACTCAAGCTTAACAACTAAGACTTTAAGCGTAGCGCAAGATCTAACAGCAAGCCAAGGCTCTAAAGTTAACGCTGAAACTGCAACTGTAGATGGTACGCTAGACTTAGATGAAACTGCACTAGTGGCAAGCTCAAGCTTAACTGCTGGTACAGTAAAAGCGCAAGACTCTAGCTTACAAGCAAGCGAGTTAACTGTAACTAATGACTTAGAAGCAACAGGTTCAACTGTTACTACTGACAAAGCAAGTGTTGCAGGTAACTTAAACTTAGCTAACGCTACAGTTACAGCAAGCTCAAGCTTAACTGCAGGTACAGTTAAAGCGCAAGACTCTAACTTACAAGCTAGCGAATTAACTGTAAGCAATGACTTAGAAGCAACAGGCTCAACTGTTACAGCTGACACTGCAAGCGTTGCAGGTAACTTAAACCTAAACAACGCATCTGTAAGCGCAAGTCAAAGCTTAACAGCAGGCTCTGTAACTACAGAGAAAGCAACAGTTAAAACGCAAGAGTTAACTGTGGACTCTGACTTAGTTGCAAGTGAAGGCTCTAGCCTTGAAGTAGCGAATGCTACAGTTCAAGGTACTGCAGACCTAACTGACGCAACTCTGACAGCAAGTAACGGCTTAACAGCGAATAATGTTAAGGTACAAAACTCTAGCGTAACCGCGAACACCTTAGCAGTTAACCAAGACTTAACCGCTACAGACAATGCTAAAGTTACAACAACTACTACAACTGTAAACGGTAACTTAAACCTAGTAAACTCTGAAGTAGTTGCTAGCGACAGCTTAAGTGCGAATACAGTGACAGCAGACAATGCAGTTGTAACTACAGACGCGTTAACGGTTAACCAAGACTTAACTGCAACTGCTGGCTCAAGCGTGAATACGCAAACAGCAAGCGTAGGTGGTCAATTAAGCTTAACTGACGCTTCATTAAAAGCAGAGCAAACTGTTACAGCTAACTCTGTAGTAGCAAACAATGCAACAGTAGCTGCGCAAACTTTAAGCGTTGATCAAGATTTAACGGCAACGCAAGCAAGTATTATCACAACTACAGATACAGCTGTAGGTGGTAAGTTAACTTTAAATGACTCAAGCTTAACTGCAAGCAACAGCGTAAGCTTAACTGAAGGTACAAGTAGCAACTCAACAATCAATGCCGTTGTTGACTTAAAAGTTAGCACATCTCTAACTTTAAACAACTCAACAGCAACTGCTACAACTATTACTACGCCAACAGTCAACCTAATTGGTTCTACTGTAAACGCGGGTACAGTAAACGCTGATACTTTAACTGCAAGCTCAGGCTCATCAGTTGCAGTAGATAACGCGAACATTAACCAACAGTTAAACTTAGATAGCTCAAGCTTAAGCGCAACTGGTACAGTTAAAGCTGATCAAGTAACAGTTAACGACAGTAGCTTAACTGCAGATCAAGTTAATCTTGTTAACTTAGCTGCTAACAAAGCAAGCATTAGCGCAACTGATTTAATCGCAAGTCAAAACATTAACTTAGCTGATGGTACAGTAGCTAACATTACTAACCAAGTTGAAGTAAAAGGCACAATTACTGCTGACAGCAGTCAATTAACTGCAACTAGCATTACTGCCGACGCTATCACAGCTAGCAACACTACCGTGAAAGCTGAAAGCTTAACAGCTAACAGTTCAAGCTTTGTAGGTAGTATTGTTGACGTCGCTAAAACTGCAAACTTAGGTAACACAACGTTAGATGGTTCTAAACTGGATGCAACTGAGATCATTGCGGAAAACACTAAGATCACAAGTTCAACCATTAATACTACTAACTTTACAACAAGAAGTGATACAGAGATTACAGACTCAACTGTAAGCGCACAAACAAGTAGCTTTACTGGTGAAAACGTGAGCATTGTGGGATCTGAAATCGACGGCACAGTGACTGTAACTGCTAATAATACTTCTGTAGTTAACTCTACATTCAAAGGAAGTGACGTATCTATTACTTCAAATGATACAAATATCCAGGACTCTGATTTAAGTGCTGTATACAACCTATCATTTAACGGTACAGATATCATTATTAACACTACAAACGCTTCAGCTGACAATATCACGATCAATGTTGATAGCCTAACAATTTCTGACAGTGATGTGAACTCAGTGAACTTAACAATTAACGTTACTGAGTTAAACGGTGACTTATCACAATTTAACTCTGTAAACACTAACTTCACATGTAGCGGAACAATTTGTGGTGGCGAAGACGTTAGTCAATTAGTTAAACAAATCCAGGAAAACGCAAATCTTGAAATTTCACAAAATACTAGTGAAACAAGTGAATACTTCGACCACGAACGTGTAGAAGAAATGATCGAGAAAACTACTGGTAGTTTAAAAGAAGCTGGCAACAAAGACGATGAATATGATGATGTAGAAAATCGTACTAACTCAGCTCGTGATCAATTTGACGGTAGAGGTGATGATCAAGATGAAAATCCTCATCTAATTACAAGCGATGAGAAAAAATCTGAAGATACCCCTACGATCAACGTGATTGTTACTGAAAACAAAACACAACCAATTGATCAAGGTATTTCAAGACCTGGTAATCCAACTATTTACAACGAAAATGGTAAATACGACAGATATGTAGGCATTACTAAAGATGGTGATGAATTATTCCCATCAACTCCAACTCCAGATGAAGATACACTGGATAAAGTTAAAGAGTTAGGTATTGCTCAACAATCTCTGCCTTATGGTGAATCTGATCGTAGCTTCAACGCAGTTAACAAAGTTAACATCAATGCCGTTTTCTATGCTGCTAATATGAAAAACTCTGTTGATCTAATTGCAAGCATGGAAGCGTTTGAAGACGCAAACGAAGAGTACGCATACAATAGTCAAATTACGCAAGACGATCTAAACCGCACAGCGCAAACTGGTATCGGTATGGATCCAACTCGTAAATATGGTCAATCAGTAGGTGATTACATCAATACCGTACGTAATCTAGATGCTGAAAAAACTGAAGTTCTTATCCAGACTTCTGGTGACTTTGGTCTCATGGGTCAAGGTAGACGTCAGTCAGGCACAGCTGGTATCCAACTAATTGATCAAGCGGAAATTTGTGCACCAGCAACAAGTGCAGGCGCTCTAAGCGTTTGTTATGCTCCTGGTAGCGTACAACCAAACATTGGTCTGTTAAACTTAAACGTTAGCTTACCAGAATCTTCTAATGGGGTTCCTGTTCCATTAGTACCAAACACTCAAGAGAAAAAATAGTAGGTAGTTAATTAAGAACTCCACCTCGCTAGATTTCTCACTAAAATGAAAAGTCCAAGGAAGAAATTCCTTGGACTTTTTTTATTGCCAACCTCACAAAAACAAAACCTAATGCAAAAACTAACGCAAAACCTAACGCAAAACCTAACGCAAAACATAATGCAAAACA